>JBIKTV010000107.1:0-14475 GCA_044347905.1 Myxococcota bacterium | reverse complement strand
GGGGAGGGCGCGGCCCAGGTGGGGCGGCTTGATCCAACGCTCTCTTGCAGATCGCTAGTAATATCAATGATCAGACAAGTGCCTGGCACCTGTCCGGCAGGCACCTGTCCGGCTGGTCTGCGGGGCTGGGCGGTTTGGGCGCGTCGCCTGCGGCGACCAGGCTGGGGCATTTTGCGCGCGGCTGCGGGCGCCCCCAGGGCGCCGCTGCGCTGGCAAAAAGGGGCGTCGGACGCCCCCCTCCGGGCCTCCATCCTTCGCGCGGTGCGGACGGAGGTCTGCCGCAGATCCCTAACGATATCCATGATCAGACAATCGCCATGTACCTGTCCGCCTGTCCGGCGAACCGCCAAGCCGCCCTAACCCTTGAACCTAGCGCGCCCCCAGCGTAGGCTCGCCCGGCTGGCGCGCAGACCGCCGCGAGAATCGCCGTGACCCACGCACCACCTCCAGATTTGCCAGCGAAGACCGCGGTTTTGCCCCCAGGCTGGCCGGCGTGGCTGCTGCCCCTGGGCCTGGCGCTGCTGGTAGGTCTCATCACCGTGGACGGCGGCTTTGTCTACGACGACCAGCACGCCCTGCAGAACAGCCCGGTTGTCCAAGGTCACGTGAGCTGGACTCAGGCGCTGCAGCGCGATTTCTGGGGGCGCGACCTGGGCTTGCGCGGCGACGCGGTGTCCTGGCGGCCGCTCTTGCCGCTGCTGTGGCGCGGGCTGTGGCAGCTGGGGTCTGGCAGTCCGCTGGCCTTTCGCCTGCTGACCGTGCTGCTCCACGCTGGCGCGACCCTGGCCGTGGTCGCCGCCGTGCGCGATTGGCGCCGCGCTGCCCGTGACCCCTCGGCCGATGCCGTGGCCCTGGCGGCCGGGGCGCTGTTCGCCGTCCACGCCAGCCACGCAGAAGCCGTGGGCGCGCTGGTGAGCCAGGCCGACCTGCTGGCCACCCTGCTGGGAACCCTGGCGCTGCTTGGGCTTTTTCGCGCCCAGACCCTGGGCAAAGGGCTGCTGGCGGCGCTGTGGCTGGTGCCGGCGATCCTGGCCAAAGAGAGCGCTGTGCTGTTTGGCCTGGCGGGGCTGGCCTGGCTAGCGGCACACCGCCGCGGGGCTCTGGCGCTGGCTTGGACCGCGGGCTGGATGCCGATCGCTTTGATTTCGCTGCGGATGCAAGCGCTGGCCTTTGGCGGCAAGCGCGAGGCGGCGATCGACAACGTCTTGGCGGCACTGCCCGCGGCGGATCGCTGGCTCGCCGGGCTGTCGCTGGTGGCGCGGCAGGCGCTGCTGACCGTGGTGCCCGCAGGGCTGGCGCCTTCGCACGGTTACGCCGCGTACACCACCGATGTGGCGGACCTGCTGCCTGCAGCGCTGGTGGGAGGTCTGTTGATCGCTGTGGGTCTGGGGGCGGGTATCTGGGCGCTGGTCGAGCACAAAGCATGGCTCGCCCTTGCGCTGGTGATCTATGCAGGTCCACTGATCGCCGGCAGCCACCTGCTGTTTGTCGGCCCCACCGAGCTGGCGGAGAGGCTGCTCTATCCGGCCACGGCGGTGCCAGTCGCCGCGCTGGCCTTGGCGATCCAGCGCGGCGTGCAGACCCAAGCGCGCCAGCGCCTTGCCCTTGGGCTGCTGCTGCTGGCGATGGCGGCGGCGAGTTGGCAGGCCCAGCGGCCCTGGCACCAACCCCTGGCCCTGTGGCAACGTGGCGCCGAAGTCGAGCCCAAGTCCTGGCGTATTCAGCACAATCTGGGCACAGAGCTCGCCCGCGCCGGCCAGGTGGAAGAGGGGCTGTGGCACCTGCTGGTCGGCGTGTGGCTGCGGCGGCAGCTGCCAAAACCTGTGGATTTCCGCTTGGTAGAGGCACTGGAGCTGCTGCCCACCGGCGAACGGCTGCGGCGTGCCCCGGCGGTCCTGGGGGGGCCTGACGCCTGCGGGCTCATCGACGCCCTGGCCACCACCGCCTATCCGACCAGCCCCGCCGATCAGCAGCAGACCCGCGCCATCTTGCACCAGCACACCCCCTGCCCGGGGCCGTAGGAGCCTGCGCTGCGCCAGAATGTGCTGCTTTTGCTGACTTTGCTCCTGGTCATGGCTGTGGCGGTGGCCGCGCGCGTCGATGGCACGGCGGCCCTGCACCTGGCCGGCGGCGGCGTGCGGCCCGTGTCGTCCGATGCCCACTACTACCTCCGACAAATTACAGCCACGTATGCTGAATTTCCTCACGTCCCTGACCTGGACCGAGGCCTGGGCTGTCCTCAGGACGCGGTGCCGCCGTGGCCGGGCGGCGTCGAGCGCCTAGGGGCCGCGCTGGCCCTGATTCTGCTACCCGGGGACGCTTCGGCCCTGGCGGTCGAAGGTCTGGCGGCCTGGCTGCCGGTGGCCAGTGGCGCGCTGACGGCGGCGGCGAGCGCGGTTCTGGGCTGGGCGTGGCTGGGGCCGCTGGCCGGGCTGCTGGCGGGCCTGCTGCTGGCGCTGCTGCCGCTGCACATCTGGTACACCGCCTATTCCTTTGTCGACCACCACATGCTGATACCCCTGTGGATCGCCGCGGCGACTCTGGCGGTGGACCGGCTGTTGGACTCGCCCCAGCCGCGCCGCATCGCCGTCTTGGCTGCCGTGGTCGCCCTGGGCCACGCCTTCTTGACCGAAGCCTGGATTCTGCAACTGGTTGTGGCCACCGCCGCAGTGGCGACTGCGCTGACCGCCTTGCCCGAGGGGCCTGAGCGCCGCCGGACCCTGGGCGCGCTGCTGCTGGCCCTGGGCCTGGGCTCGCTGCTGGCTGTGCCCTTCATCGCCGCGGCGCCGTACAGCCAGCACGGCCTGGTGGCACCCCACGCGCCGAGTCGGTTTACCCTTTGGATCCTATGCGCTTTTTGCGCGGCGCTTGGGGCTGGCTGGCTGGCGCTTGGTCCAGGGGCCAGCAAGCGTACCCGGGCGGTGGCGGCAGCGCTGATCGCGGCGGCGGCAGTGCTGGCCTTGGCCATGATCGCCGATCCACCGATGAACCAAGCGCTTTTTGCAGTGCTCGGCTTCTCTGGCCGCGGCGGCATGGTCGCGTCGATTGAAGAGAGCAAGCCGTTCTGGCGCCAGCCGATGCCCCAACCGCTGCTGGTGCTCGGCGGCGCGGTGCTGCTGCTGCCGCTGCTTCCCCTGGGGTTTACTGGCCTTCCGCCGCTGCGCCGCCGCTGGTTGACCCTGCTGCTGGCGGCTACGGCGGCTCTGGCTCTGCTGCAGACGCGATTTGCCCTGGCCTTAGCCGTGCCGTATGTCCTTGCCTGGGCGGGTATTTTGACCTTGAGGTCGTCTCGCTGGCCGCGGAGCTTGGCCGGGCTGGGCGCATTGGCGGCGCTGGCTCTGCTTCCGCCGCGGCTGAACGCAGAACACTGGAGCGCCCATGAAGAATCTGTTTGGCGCATGCTGGTTTGGATGCGCGACAAGCTGCCGCCCCCCGCCGCCGATGGGCCGCGCTGCCTGCTGGGTCCGTGGGACGTGGGGCACAAGATCCTCCATGTCACGGGGCAGCCGGTAGTCGCCAGCAATTTCACAGAACTGCGCGAGCGCCAGGCCCTGCGCGACGCCATGGCGGTGCTGATGGCCGGCGACTTTGCCGCTGCCGAGCCGCTGCTGCAGGCGCGCCAGGTGCGCTACGTGTGGGCGATGGCCACCCCCTGGGCGGTGCTTGAGGCCAACGCCACAGAACTCGGCATGGCGCCTTTGGATTTGCCGGCTGCGCGGGCGATGGTGGGCACGCGGCTGCTGCTGGACGCGGGCAGCGGCTTTTGGCGCGGGGCTCAGGCGGTGCAAGCGGGGGGGACCCTGCGCAGACTCCATGTTTCGCCTCTGGAATTGTCTGGTTTGTGGCAGGGCAGGGTGCGCGGCCCGCTGCGCGAAATCGCCCTGTTTGAGCGGGTGGCGGGGGCGCTGCTGGTCGGCCAGGCTGGGCCGGGGGCGCAGGTGACCGCCCGGGCCACCGTCAAGCACCCCGGAGCGCCGGCTTTTGCCTTTGCCCAGGTAGGGCTGGCCGATGCAACCGGCAAGTTTGCCCTGCGTGTGCCGTATGCCTCGCAAGGTATGAAGCTGGGCGTGGCGCTGACGGCGCCGTGGCAGGTGCAGGTCGGCGATGGGGTGGCGGTGCAGGTCGACGTGCCAGAAAGCGCAGTGCAGAGCGGCGCAGAGGTCCCGGTCGCGGCGCCCTAACGCTGCAGGCCAAGGATAGCGACAGGGGAGATCCGCGTGAGACCAGCGATTTTGCTAATTGAAGATGAAGCGGCCATCGCCGAGACCCTGATCTACGCCCTGGGAACCGAGGGCTTTGAGGTCGTCTGGCACGCTTTGGGCGCCGCGGGTCTGGCGGCCCTGCAAGAGCGGAGCTTTGACCTGCTGATTCTGGACGTCGGCCTGCCCGACCTCAGCGGCTTTGAGCTGTGCAAGCAGATCCGCCGCACCTCTGAGATTCCGCTGATGTTTTTGACCGCCCGCAGCGGCGAGATCGACAAAGTGGTGGGCCTGGAGATCGGCGCCGACGACTACGTTTCCAAGCCCTTCAGCCCCCGCGAAGTGTGTGCGCGCGTCAAGGCAATCCTCAAGCGTTCTAGACCGTTGGCCCAGCCTCCCGCGGCCTTTGAAGTCGATCGCGACGCCGGGCGCATTCGCTACCGAGGCCGGCTGCTGCAGCTGACCCGCTACGAATTGCTGTTGCTGCAGGTGCTGTTGGCTAAGCCGGGCCGGATCTTCAGCCGCGCCCAGCTCATGGACCAGGTGTGGAGCGACGCCGAAGCCTTTGACCGCACCGTCGACACCCACATCAAGACTTTGCGCAGCAAACTCAAGGAGATCGACCCCGCGAGCGATCCCATCGCCACTCACCGCGGCCTGGGCTACAGCGTACAGGTCGAACCGTGAAGATCAGCCTGCGGATTTTGCTGGGCTATTTCCTCATCGTCGGCCTAGCGGCGTGGTTTGTGCTGACGATTTTTATGGACGAGGTCAAGCCCGGGGTGCGCCAGGCCATGGAAGACACCTTGGTCGACACCGCCCACGTGCTCGCGCGCTTAGCTGCCCCAGAGCTGGCGCTTGGCCGCATTGCCTCAGGGGAATTTGCCGCCGCCCTGCGCAATCTGGACGACCAGCCGATCCGCGCCCGCGTGTGGAGCCAGCCCAAGACCCGCATCAGCTATCGCGTCCACGTCACCGATGCGCGCGGCGTGGTGGTATTTGACTCGCAAGGGCTCGATGTCGGGCGGGATTTCTCCAGGTGGAACGACGTTTTTCTGACCTTGCAGGGTCGCTACGGCGCGCGGAGCACCCGCAGCAATCCGGCCGATGAGGCGTCGAGCGTCATGCACGTGGCGGCGCCGATTCGCCAGGGCGGCCGGCTGATCGGCGTGCTGACCTTGGCCAAGCCCAATCAGGCGGTGGCGCCGTTTGTCGAGCAGAGTCGGCGCAAAATCTTCAACGCCGGGCTGTGGTTGCTGGGGCTGTCGCTCGTCATTGGCCTGGCGGTGGCGCTGTGGATCACCGGCAGTCTCCGGCAATTGCTGGCCTATGCTGAGCGCGTCAGTCGCGGCGAGAAGGCCGATCCGCCCGACCTGGGCAGCAGCGAGCTGGCCACGCTGAGCCGGGCCCTGGCGACCATGCGCGAAAAACTGGAGGGAAAACAGTATGTCGAGCGCTATGTGCACACCCTGACCCATGAGATGAAGAGCCCGCTGACGGCGATCCAAGCCTCCGCCGAGCTGTTGGGCGACGACCTGCCGGCCGAACAGCGCCAGCGCTTTGCCCACCGCGTGGTGGAGCAGGCGGAGAGGTTGCGGCAATTGGTGGAGCGGATGCTGGGGCTGGCCAGCGTCGAGTCGCGGCAGCGCCTGGAACAGCCTGTAGACATTGAGCTTACCCAGCTGTTGGCTGAGGTGCTGGCGACCCGCGAGGCCCAGCTGACCGCGCGGCAGCTTTTGGTCGAAGTGACGGCGGCCCGCGATGCGACCGTGCAGGGCGACCGCTTCCTGCTGGGCCAAGCCCTGGCGAATTTGCTGGACAATGCCATCGCCTTTAGCCCCGAAGCCGGCCGCATCGAGCTAGCGCTGCACCACACCGGGGCGGCCCAATGCGAGCTGACCATCGCGGACCAGGGCGCGGGCATTCCTGAATTTGCCCAAGAGCGGCTGTTTGAGCGCTTCTACTCGCTGCCGCGGCCGGCGACGGGCGAGAAGAGCACCGGCCTGGGCCTGGCCTTTGTTCGCGAGGTCGCGCAGTTGCACGGCGGGGCAGTGGAGCTGAACAACCGGCCGCAAGGCGGGGCACTGGCGCGGCTGACCCTGCCGTTGGCGCGCTGACCCACGGGACAATTGGGCCGACTGCGGTGCCGGACAGGTGCCGGACAGGTGCCAGGCAACTGTCTGATCAATGATCTGCAAAGGGAATTGCTGAGAGGCCTCGGCTTGCGACCGGTCTGCGAACGCCCCCACGCGCCCCTTCACCCTCGCGCCCGATTCGCTTCACGTTCAGCCCATCGTGCCTTCACATCGCTGCGCCATGCTGGAGCCCAAGCCGCCAGAACCCTTGGCGCAGGAGCCCGCGATGTCCAAGTCCCTGCTGATCAAAATCGTGTTGATTTCCGTATTGATGCTGCTGCTCCTTGTGCCCCTGGGGATGATTGAGGGGCTGGTGCGCGAACGCCAGGGCCAGCGCCAGAGCGTGGTCGATGAGATTGCCCAGAGCTCCAGCGGTCCGCAGCAGGTGGTGGGGCCGGTGCTGGTGCTGCCCTACCGCCAAAAGACCGTGGTGCAAGAAGAAGTGACCATCCACACCAACGGCCAGGCCAACACGGTTACGCGCAACCGCGACGTCTTTACCCAGAAGATCCTGACCATCGTGCCGCAGTCCCTGCAGATCGACGGTCAGGTGCGCACCCAAACCCTGTACCGCGGCCTGCACCAGGCGCTGACCTACACCGCAGAGACGCAGATGCGCGGCAGTTTTGACATCGACGCCGTGGCCCTAGCGAGCGACCCGAGCGTGACCCTGGGCGAACCCTATTTGGCCATGGGCATCAGCGACGTGCGCGGCATTCGCAACACGCCCAAGCTAGAATGGCAGGGCAAGACCTTGACATTTCAGCCGGATGCGCGTCTGGCGGCCCTGGGCGACGGCATGCACTTGGTCCTGCCCGGGCTGGACCTGCGCCAACCCAGCCGTCAGGCCTTTGCCATGCCGCTGCAGCTGCTGGGGACGACTTCGCTGGCCTTTGTGCCCGTGGCCAAAGAGACGCGGGTGGCGCTGAGCGCGGATTGGCCGCATCCGTCGTTCTTTGGCCAGTCTCTGCCCACCAGCCGCGAAGTGCGCAGCGACGGCTTCTCTGCGGTGTGGCAGTCGACGTGGTTCAACACCGGCGGCGGCGCCAAGACCAAAGACCCCAGCGACGGCCCGGTCTTGACCAACCACGCCCTGGGGGTGCGCTTCATCCAGCCCGTGGACGAGTACCAGCAGGCCGAGCGCGCGATGAAATACGCCATCTTGTTTGTGCTGCTGACCTTTGCCGGCTTCTTCTTGTTTGAAATGCTCAAGAAGCTGCCGATTCACGCGATGCAGTACGCCCTGGTCGGCGCGGCGCTGGCGATGTTTTACCTGCTGCTGATCGCTCTGTCTGAGCATATCGCCTTTGCAAGCGCCTACCTGGCCGCAAGTGGTGCCTGCGTGGCGCTGATCGGCTTCTACCTGAGCTACGTGTTGCAGCACTGGCAGCGCGGCGCGGGCTTTGCGGCGATGCTTGGCCTGCTGTACGCGACGCTGTTTGCCCTGCTGCAGTCGGAAGACAACGCCCTGATGCTGGGCGCGCTCCTGCTGTTTGGCGTGCTCGCCGCGGTGATGGTGCTCACGCGCAAGCTGGATTGGGCCAAAGTGGGCCTGGCGGCGGCGGGGTAAGCGAGGCTGGCTCTGGTGCACGGCGCTCAAGGTGCCGATTCAACGCTCAATTGTTTCGGACGACCTGGAGTCTCCGCCGGCGATTCAGAAGGTGTATTTCATCTATTGCTTTTCACTGCAGCCGGCGGCACAATAGATGCACGACGGATGCACCTTCTGCCTCCGCGCACTTCTGGAGGCCCCATGCCCGCTGCTGCGATTCTCCCTGTCGAGCCCCTCATCTCTATCGACGTCCGCGCCATCGCTCCGCACCGCCGCCACGCCGCCATCTTTACGGCGTTTGACGACCTGGGCCTTGGCCAAGCCATGGAGTTGATTGCCGATCACGAACCCAAGCCGCTGTTCGCCCAGTTCCGCGAGCGCTCGCCAGAGGAGTTTGACTGGACCTATCTGGAGCTGGGCCCCGATCAGTGGCGCGTGGCGATCACCAAGCTCAAAGCCAGCAAGCAGTGCTGCGGCTCTTGCTGCGGCTAGCGCCAAGCCCGAGGTCCCATGAAACTCAATGTGTTTACCGACTACAGCTTGCGGGTGCTGATCTTTCTGGCTGCGGAGCCGGGTCGCCGCACCATTGCCGAGATCGCCGCTGCCTTTGACATTTCTGACCACCACCTGACCAAAGTTGTTCATTTCTTAGGAAAAGCAGGCTTCCTGGCCAACGTGCGCGGCAAGGGCGGTGGGCTAGGCCTAGCGCGCCAGGCAAATGCAATCGGCGTGGGCGAAGTGGTCCGACTCAGCGAGGGCGCAGATCAACCCGCCCAGTGCTTTGACGGCCGCGCCCAGACCTGCGCCATCGCCGGGGTGTGCCGGCTCGCCGGGGTGCTGGGCGAAGCCATGGCGGCCTTTCACGCCGTCCTGGACCGCTACACCCTAGAAGACTTGGTGCACAACCGCGACACCTTGACCTCCCTGCTGTTTTCAAGCCGCCCCGTCCACGGCGCGGGGACCCTGTGATGGCTGAGTCCGTGCGGGTTGAACCGCCTCATGCGCTGCCGGTTGCCGAGTTTGCCTTGTGGCAACTAGGGTTTCGCCCGTTCTATCTGCTGGCCAGCGCTTTTGCCGCGGTGTCTGTGGCGCTGTGGGCCCTGCAAATGGCGGGGTGGCTGAGTCGGCCCTACCTTGCGGGGCCGCTGTGGCACGCCCACGAGATGCTGTTTGGCTACGCCTTGGCGGTGGTGGTGGGCTTTCTGTTGACGGCCGGCAAGAACTGGAGCGGTCAGCCCACGCTTCGCGGACTGCCCCTTGCCTTGCTGGCGGCGCTTTGGCTGGCGGGGCGTTTGCTGATCATGACGCCGTTTGCTTGGTCGTCTGCGCTGGTCAACAGTGCATTTCCCTTGGCTTCTGCCGCTGCCTTGGCCGTGCCGTTCTGGCGCGCTCGCAACCGGCGCAACTACTTCTTTGTCGGGCTGCTGACGCTGCTGTCGCTGGCTCAACTCGCGGTTCATCTTAGCCAAATGCAGGTGTTGGCCCTGCCGACCTGGCTGGGAATCCAAGTTGGCCTCGACGTGCTGCTGTTCATCATGGCGGTCATGGCCGGGCGCGTTGCCGCCATGTTCACCAACAGCGGCGTTCCGGGGGCGACGGCGCGGCGCATTCCGCGGCTAGAAAAGGCAGCGCTGGGGCTGGTTTTGGCGATCCTCGCGGCCGATGTGCTTGGCCCGCTGCTGCCGGCACGCCAGGTGTGGATGACGGCTCTGTTGGGGCTGGCCGCCGTGGTGCACTTGGCGCGCATGGCGTTGTGGCAGAGCCATAAGACGCTGCGCACGCCGCTCGTGTGGATTCTGCACGTGGCGTATCTATGGATTGTCATTCATCTTAGTCTGCGCGCCCTGGCGATGGTTGAGCTCGTGCCGGCTTCGCTGGCGACCCATGCGCTGACCGTCGGCGCCGTGGGCGGGCTGACAATTGGCATGATGACCCGCACCGCCCGCGGCCACACCGCCCGGCCGCTGATCGCCGACGGCTTTGAGGTTGCCGCCTATCTTCTCGTACTAAGTGCAGCTGCGGTAAGGGTGTTGCTGCCGCTGCTCATGCCCAGCCAGCTGATCAACGCCTGGCTCTTTTCAGCACTGCTTTGGTCGCTGGGCTTTGGCCTGTACACGCTGCGCTACTGGCCTGTGCTGAGTCGCAAGCGCCTGGACGGCCGGCCGGGGTGACACGGGGCTGCTCGGTCACTGTGCCTGCAGTTCGGTCGCACCTTCAGGTAGTTGCAGCGCCTGCCCCACGACCACCGCGTGGCCCTTCAGGACGTCGATCTCGCGCACGCTCACTTCCTGGGCTTGCTCCAGACCTATTTGCACCGTCCACGCCTTGGCCCCGTGCAATCCGTGGCCCATTTCGCCGCTCGCATACGGCACCCGCAGAGAGAAGTGGCCCTCGGCATCCGCCGCGCCGCGCTGGGTCCAGGTCCACGCGCCGCTGCCGGGGTGCTGCACCTCCAGGCTCGCGCGGATCGGCGTTCCAGGGGCGGAATTGCCCACCAGCACGGCACCCTGAACCCACAGAAAAAGCTGGTCGGCGGCGACGTCCATGCCACCGCGGGCATCGGCAGGCCAGGCTGTGCGCAGCCCGCCGGTGCGAAGGCGCCGCCAGTGCCCTTGGGCCTGCCCAAACGACAAACCGCTGGGGCTATCGGCACTTCCTTGGGCCAACAGCAGCTGGGCAAACCGCGTCTTCAGCAGTTCGGCCGGCGTCGGCGCAGGTAGCCCGGCCTCTTGGGCATAAATGGCTAGATCGGAAAGCGAAAAGGCCGTCAGCCACACCAAGCCGGCAAAGGGATCGAGGGACGTCGTCGCGGTCGGGTCGCCCGGCGGCTGTAGCAGCCAGCGGCCAATTTCTGCAATATGTTCGCGATCTTGCATCTCGGTAAAGTTGTGCGCTACCACCCGCTGGCCGCCGACCCGCACAAGCTCGTGGCCCAAGTCCCACGGCGCGATGGTGCAGCGGTGCAAGCCATCGGCCGGCAAAGCCAATTCGCTCGCGGCAAACTGCATGAGCTTTTCGCGGGATTGGTGCAGAGGAGTCCAGTAGTTGGGCTGGAGCAGCGGCAACACCATCGCCAGCGAGCCCAGCGCCGCCCCCCAGCGCAGCCGCGGTCGCCCGCGATCCAGCAGCGCTGCCGCCAAGGCCAGGGCAAAAGGCGTTGAAAACACCAGGGCGAAGCGCGTCTGCACCAAGGCCAAGGGCAGGGCGAGCCAGTACCAGCTCAGCAGAAGCCGCCGCGGCGAGTCGGCGAAGCCCGCCAAGCTCTTAGGCAACCACGGTGCGAGGAGCAGGCCAGCCCCCAGGGCCACCAGCGGCTCGGGCCAAGGGCGGGCCAGCAGAGGGATGGACTCGTCAATGCTGGCGATCACACCGCCGCGGCCGGCAAAAGACCCTGCCAGAACAAGCGCGTGGCGCATGGGCGTATCCAGCACTGCCGCCAACGCCATCGCGGCCCCGCCGCCCAAGACAGCCAGGGAGGCCAAGGCACCGGCCAGCCGCGGCAGGGTCAGAAAACCTGGGCGGCGGTTCAGCATTTGCGCGCCGGCGACCATAGCCCACGCCCCAGCGCTTACCGCTGCCGTGGCCCACAGAGTCGCGCGACTGGCCGCGTGCAAGGCCACCAGGTCCGCCTTCCAGTAAGGGGCGGAGAGAACAGGTGGAATTGCCGTCAGGCTCGCCAATGTCGACCACAGCGCCCAGCGACGCAGCCGGTCAGCCCGGTCCTGCGAATCGGCGGCATCTGCAAGCGTCCACAGCGCGCCGATGGCGAGCAAAAGCGCGTGCTGGAACCACATCTCCGTCCAGGTCGCGTATCCGGCTGCCGCGGCCAGTACCGCACCCACCTCTGCGAAAAGCCAGCGACTCTTGTGCGCACCGCGCCGCGACACCTCGGCCTGCCAGCGCAGCCCCAGCACCAGCGGCGGCACCAGGCCCGCGACCAAGTGGTGGTCCAGGAGCGACCAGGCTTCATTGGCCACCCGCAGCGGCATCATCGCGGTCAACGCTCCGGCCAAAAGACCTGCGCGCCAGGGCAGTTGCCCGGGAATGGGCGGGATCTGTGTTGGCCTCAGCCAAGCCATCGCGAGCAGGGCCGCCAGCGCCGAAGCCAGCGCCCCCAACAGAGGCGGCAGCCAAGCGGCGAACCGTTCAACTTCGGCGTCAGAGGTGGGCTCCGGCAGGACCAAGCGGGCCGCGCTCGCCGCAAAGGTGTCGAGCCCGTGGGCCCAAGGCGTGGGCGTCTGCTCTGGACAACCTAGGGAGGGGTCGGCATCCAGGGCCTTGGTATCCCCATGAAAGGCCAAGACTGTTCGGCGCAGGTAGTGGTGCGCGTCTGGCGATGGCGAACGCACCTCGGTCGCAGCGCGGAGCGGCGCCGTGCCTGAGAGCCGCACCGCCAGGGCCATGGCGAACACCGCCAATGCGACCGCCGCGAGCCGGGCAAGCACCGCATATCGCTTGGTCTTTGGGGCGTGCTGCCCTTCAAGGGCGTTTGGAGGCCTTGGCATATCGCGGTGGGACTAGCCCAGCTTGGCCAGGGCGGCAATCGCCTGGGCCGCGACGATCGCCTTATGCCCGGCCAGATCACCAATCGTTTTGATGCCAAAGGCCTTCTTGAGGGCCTCGGCGTCGGCGTCGCTCACCCCAGCGAGCGCGGACACGGGCGCATCGGCCAGTTCCTTGAAATCCTTGCCTTCGTATGCCTTGTCGAGCAGTTTGTCGAGGGTGTTGCCTTGGGCCATGGGGTCCTCCAAAATACGATGCGCGCCATGCAGTTGAATGAGGCTACCCGCGGCCAAAAGGCGCCAGCAGCGACGGCAGCCTACGCCGCGGAGCGAATGCGGTCAATCCAGCCTCCTGCGCTCGCCGGTCCCCCGGGTTCATGCACTTGGCGGTTACCATGCTATTGTCCGATGCGACACGCAAGCCCATTGCGAAGCGAGATGGCAGCGAATTCCGCGACACCTTGCGCCAATCTGCTACGCTGCCGAAGACTGGCCGGCGAGGCGGCACACGCCCCATGCATACTTTTGTTCTTTCCGACTTGCACCTCTCCGACGCCGAGCCAGTCGACCCCAAGCGGCCGCTGTGGCGGGCTTTTCGCCGCCGCGACTACTTTGTGGATGCTGACGTCATCGCCCTGCTGAGCTTTGCCATGGAGCGCGCTGAGGCCCAGGGCGAACGGCTTGAGATTGTGCTCAACGGCGATGTGCTGGACTTTGACCCGGTGATGGCCCTGCCGGACCCGCCGCCGTCGCCTCTCCACTGGCTGGCGCGGCTGCGCGGCATGGGCACGGCCGAGTGGATGAGCAGCTTTAAGGTGGAGCAAATCCTTAGGGATCATAAAGAGTTATTTGAGGCGTTGGGGGAGGTGGCGCGTCGGGGCCATCAGCTGGTCTTCGTCCTTGGCAATCACGACCTGGAACTGTGTTGGCCCGCCGTGCAGCAAAAGGTCCGCCAGGCCTTAGGGGTGTCGGAGGCGCAGCAGGCAAATGTGCGGTTCTGCGAATGGTTTTTCTTGTCGGGGCGCGACACCTTCATTAGTCACGGCCATCTGTTTGACCCCTACTGCACCGTGCCCGACCCGCTTCACCCCCTCATCAGCGTCGGCGGCGAACCGCGGGTGCGCTTGCCATTTGGCGAGGTGGCCAACCGCTATATGCTCAATGGGATGGGCTATTTTAATCCCCACGCGTCGCAAAACTACATCATGAATGCGTGGCAATACGCCCAGTTCTTCTTTCGCTACATGGTGCGGGCCCAGCCGTTGCTGCTTTGGACTTGGCTGTGGTCGGCCTTTGCCACGCTGATCATTACTTTTGCTGAGTTTCTGCGGCCGCCTCTTCGCGATCCGCTCATGGTGGAAGACAAAGTCGCCGCGATGGCCGAACGCGCCCAAGCGACGCCGGCGATGGTACGGCAACTCGCCGCCGCGGCTGAGCCATCGGCCTGCACGAATCCACTAATGATTGCGCGGGAATTGTGGCTGGACCGGGCACTGCTGTTTCTGGGCATGGTCTACGCCGCGTGGTACTTGGTGCTGACGGTCAACTTTGTCGTGCCCATTAGCCCGTGGTGGTTCCTGCTACCGGTGGCCGGAGCCTTTCCGTTTTTTCTGCAGTATTCCTTTCAGGTTAAGCCTGAGACCTTTGCCAAGCCGCTGCTCGACCCTGGTCGCGCCCACTGGATTGCGGGTATCACCGGGGCGCGCATGGCGGTCATCGGTCACAACCATTTACCGTCTTTGGAGCAAATCGGACCGCTCATGGTGTGCAACGATGGGTTCTGGTCGCCGGCCTTTGGCGACCCGGCGTGCAAACAGCGCATTGGCACCCAGACTTTCGCTTGGATTCGGGGCAAGGAGGGAGAGCGGGTCGTGGAACTTTGGGAGTGGCCACCCGAGGCAGCTAAGCCCGAGCCCATGCTGCCGACCTGAGCGAAGGCATAGCAGGCGCTTTGGGGCTGTTTGGCCGACGGGGGGCAGTTTCGGCCAGCGATCAGCCGTGATCAAGGCGATCCGGCGAATCCCGCGAACTCCTCGCCCCGCCCGGGCTGCGGCCGGCAGTAGCATGGCGATTGTCTGATCATTGAT
>JBIKTV010000482.1:0-4512 GCA_044347905.1 Myxococcota bacterium | reverse complement strand
GCGAGGTACCCGCCATGGCCAGGACGCTACACTCCCTGACCACCGCGGGGTGGGCGGTAGTCTGGGTGGCGGTGGGCGCGGCGTGTGTGGCGTGTGCGGCGTGCGGGCCCCTGGCAACCTCTGACGCCCCCGCGGCCTTTGGCTCCGGCGACGCCGCCAGCGACACTTCTGCAGCCGGTGACACTTCTGCAGCCGGTGACACTTTTGCAGCCAGCGACACTTCTGCAGCCAGCGACACTCCTGCGGCCAGTGACACCGAACAAGATGGCTCCGCCGCTGCGGATCTGGCGGCCGTGACCGACGCAGCGCCAGCGGTGGATACGGCCCCCGAGGTCGATTCTTCGGCCTATTCAGATGCGACGGACGCGAGCAACTCAGACGGCGCTGACGGCCAGGTCGGCATTGGCCAAGCGTGCAAAGCGCTGGGCCAGGCCGGCGAGTGTGGCTGGGCGAGCCAGTGCCAGGGCACAGCGGTTCCCGGATTCTGCCCGGGCCCGGCGCAGGTGCAGTGCTGCGTGGCCAAAAGCGCGGCGTGCGACCCCACAGCCGCACCGCTGCCCAACAGTGGGGCAGTTTCGCCCGCAGGCGCGCCGGGCTGCCCAGCCGCCATGGCCAAGATCGAAGGATTTTGCATCGACCGCTGGGAAGCCCACCTGCAATTGCAGACATCCCCAGGGTCTTTCAAAGACTGGTCGCCCTACGCCCATCCGGGCGGGCAGGTGGTCCGCGCGGTCAGTGCCCCGGGCGCCGTCCCCCAGGCCTATCTCTCAGGAACAGAGGCCGCCGCGGCGTGCAAGCTGGCCGGCAAGCGCTTGTGCAAAGACAGCGAGTGGCTGCGCGCGTGTCGCGGCCCTGCCAACTGGAGCTACCCCTACGGAGCTGCGCTTGCCCTGGGAAAGTGCAATGACCACCGCAGCGTGCATCCAGCGGTTGAGCTGTACGGCACTTCGGCCAGCTGGATCTACAGCAAGCTCGACAATGCGTGTCTCAACCAGCTCCCCAATTCCCTTGCGGTGACAGGGAGCTATCCAGGGTGCGTGTCCGCAGAGGGCGTGTGGGACCTGGTGGGCAACTTGCACGAGTGGACCGCCGACCCCGCGGGCACTTTTCGCGGCGGCTTCTATGTGGACACCAAGCTCAATGGCCCCGGGTGCTTGTACGCGACGACGGCGCACGACAGCAGCCACTGGGACTATTCCACCGGTTTTCGCTGCTGCGCGGACCCGCTGTAGCTATCCCCGGGCTGGGCAAGACCAGGACTTTTCGCGCTTTGTGGCCGAGCCGGGTGACGTGCAGGTCAAGGTGGGCAAACTCTAGCGCGGCGGGCGGCGCTTGACTGAAAATGAGCGGAAAGGCATGGTTGCGAGCCGAGGCACTCCGGGGGGGACCGCGAGCTGCCGACGCGTCGACAAGAGGGAGGCGGCTCAATGGTCCGTGCGCTAGGGCCCACCTTTGGGGTCGCCAGGCCGCGAATTTCGCCCCGATCGCCGTGCTCGCCATCGGGCGCGCGCCTGGGTTGTTGAGTTTGGTGCAGAAGCGGGAGGTGCGCAGTGATGACGGGTTGGTGCAGCTGGAGCCAGAATCGCCGCGGTACCTATCCCTTTGCAGCGACAAGTGTTTTTGCGCTGTTGACGGCGCTCGTCGCCTTGCCGGCCTGTGGTGGCGATAAGGCCGACCCGCCGGCGACCACCGCCGCGGCCGATGCGCTGGGCCCAGTGGCCGACACCGCCGACGCCGCCGCAGCCCAGGATTCGCTCGCGCTCGACACGGGGGCTGGCGCCGATGCCTCTGCGGCAGACGGCGAAAACCCGCGTCCACCCAGCTGTTTTGACGGCCAAGCCCCCTGGACGTGGAGCGAGCCAACCGCCGCGCTGGGCTATGACAAGCTGGTGGCCGACTTTGCGGTCGAGACGCTCGACGGCCCGCTGAGCTACAAGGCGCAGTGGGATGGCTGCGACCACTGGGTCTTGGTCCTGTACAATCCCACGGCCCAAGGGGTAGACACCTTCTGGAAGAGCACGCTTTTGCCGCTGTTTAAGGATGCGGCGCCCAACACCCGCTACCTGTTTGCCACGGTGGGCAGCACCGAAGGCCTGCGCAAGGCCCGCGCCGAGGCGATGCAGACCCGGGTCATCGAAGCGCTCAACGGCTTGCCGACCGAGCTGGCCAACAACTGGTTTCCGCGCTGCCATTTTGTCACCAGCGACGCCAAGGCGATTGCAGCGGTGGCGGCGGGCCTAGCCGTGGCGCCATGGGAATCCTTTATGACCATCGACCGCCACCAGCGGCTGCGCGAAGGCTGGAGCGTTTCTGTCTTAGAAGCGGGCGGTTGGCAGCCGCGCATTGAGCAGGTGCGCTTCTGGGCGCGCTACTTCAACTGGAGCTACGCGCTTGACGCCGCCCAGGCCAAAGAGCTGCAGCAGCCGGCCAAGCCGGGGCAGCCCGCTCCGCTGGTGGTGCGCGTGGCCGACGCGGTCGAGTACAAGTCGCTGGGCTGGTCGGCCAATCACGCGCCGTACGAGTGGCAGCTGCCGGCTGCGGCGACGCTAAAGCAGTTTGGCAAGCTTACCGTGGACTTGCGTGCTGACTGCCCGGGCGCGGGGCATCCCTTTGTCAAGACCTGCGGCGAGTGGGACACCGTGGGCGGCGTGTGGCTGTGCACCGATGCCGAGTGTACGTCCGAAAAGCGCCGGCGCCTGGTCAAGTGGATTACGCCCTACAGCTCGCCCGGTCGCTTTGTCATGGACGCCACGGCCGAGCTGCCGCACCTGGTGGCCGCCCAAGACGCCCAGGGCAAAGTGCGCATTACTTTGGCCGGCGGCGACAACAACGTGGGGCCGTACACGTACCGCTACACGATTGACCTGCGCCTTTCAGCCGATGCAGACGGCCTGCGCCCCGTGGCCACGGAGACGCTGGTCGCCGAGGGCAATCGCGGCTGGGACGCCAATTACCACAAGGATCTTCCGCAGATGCTGCTGCACCCGCCGGCCAATACCAAGAAGGCGCTGCTGGTGGCCCGCATCACCGGGCACGGCATGGCGGCGACGACCAACTGCGCCGAGTTCTGCAGCTTTCGCCACACTTTTGCGATTGCCGGCAAGCCCTTTGCCCGCGATTTTGTCACCGAACAGGCGTGGCGCTGCGCGGCGATGGTCGACCAGGGCGTTACCCCCAACCAAGGCGGCACGTGGGTGTTTGACCGCTCGTCGTGGTGCCCAGGCGGCGTGACCGAGGAGTGGCAGGCCAACGTGACCGCGGCCGTGCAGCCCGGCAAGGAGGCTGCCGTCGTGCACACATCTGAGTTGATTCAGCTGCCCGGGCAAACCGGCGGCGGCAACATGGATGAGCGCGTTGAGGTTGTTTACTTTGAGTAGGGGCGGGCGAAGAAGGCTAGCACGTCAACGCCGAATTCCGCGGTGGGTTTTGGATCGGCAAATTGACGTCCTGCGGGGTGAAGCGCGATAACGCGCGAGGGGCCGGCGAGGCCCCTAAAACGCCACGGCCGGGTGCCGCGGTTTGGCTCGGCGCCGGGCCGCTTGCGCCCAACGGTGGGGGGAACCGAATGGACAATTTGGCAGTGTTGTTGGGCGGTCTCGCCCTGGTCTTGGTGCCCATTGCAGCGATCCTGGGGCCGCTGCTGTACATCCAGCGGCTGGTCTTGCATGTCCGGCTGGTGGACGGCAACGGAGTGGCTCAGCCCGGCGTGGCGATCCGCGGGGTGCGCAATCGCCAGGCCCGCGCCCTTGGGTCGACGGGCAGCGGCCACGTGACCCAGCATCAGCTCGTTCCCACGACGGACAGTCTTGGGGTCAGCGACGCCAATGGCGAATTCCTCAACACCTACTACTTGAGGAACTACCACACCCTCCAGCTCAGCGGAGGCCAAGAGGTGTTTGTGGACACCCTGCGGTCGAAAATGTCCTTGACCCAACCGGCGGTCCTGGAGCTGACGGGGCACGGGCCAGCCAACAGCGGCGCTGACGACGACCCCTATGACTTCACCGGCAAGCGAGCGGCGGCCAAGCGGGGCAATTCCCAAAGACGCAAGTGATTGTTTGGCTTGGCATCATCGGGCTCTTCTTCTTTGGGCTCTGGGAGAGCGTGTTGCCAACGACCTCCCCGGGCAGCTGGCGGGGTCCATCTAAAGCGAGGATCCCATGCGCAAAGTCATCTTTTCCATCAACGTGTCCCTGGACGGCTGCGTGAACCACGACCTCAGCCCGTTTGCCCCGGACGACGAGTTCATGGACCACTACACGCGCCAGATGCGCGAGGTGGAGACGCTGGTCTATGGGCGCAAGATCTACCAAATGATGGTCCCCTTCTGGCCCGACATGGCCAAGAACGGCACTGCGCCGACCCAGGCGCTCAAGGATTTCGCCGAGGCCTATGCGGCGGTCAAGCACTTCATCGTCTTCTCGCGGACCTTGCAGACGCCGGACCGGCCGAACACGACGATCGTCCACAGCGATCCAGCCGAGGAGATCCGGCGGCTAAAACAGCGCAGCG
>JBIKTV010000481.1:0-4519 GCA_044347905.1 Myxococcota bacterium | reverse complement strand
GGCTTCTTGGCCCCCGGCGGCCGCAGCGCCACTTTGCGCCGCACAAACGCCACCGCGCCGCTGGGGTCGTGGGCGCCCTCAAAGGTGCTGGGGGTAAACAGCTTGACGTCCTGTTTGCGCATGTAGCCCCCGTCCGGCCGCCGCAGCCAGCCCGACTCGGCCAGGTGGGCATCGGCGACAAAAGCCACGCGGTACTCGGCCTTTTCTTTGCGCAGCACCTTGGCCTTGGGGCCCAGTTTAGGCGAGGTGAAGGGCTGGGCGTACACCTTGGTCGCCCCGCGCGGCACCCGACCGTAGAAGTACTGCGCCTGGCTGCTTTGGCTCAGCTGATCGGCGCTGGGTTCGCCGCTGCGCAGGGCGATGAGGGGGATGGCCCCGCGCGGTTCCAGCAGCGCCCAGGCCCGCGGCGACTCGCAGGACGGCTGGCAGGCCCGCACCACCACCCGGTCGCCCGTGCGCAAGAGCGCAATCAGCTTGGAGGCGTGGCTGGGCTTGTCGCGGACAAAGCCAAAAACCCCTGGGATATAGCCATCAAACGGCACGCTGGGCCAGGCGACACTGCTGCTGGGCCGCGGCCGCGCCGCCGACATCTCTGCCCAAGCCGGCAGGGCGAGGCTCACCGCCAGAGCCATCAGGGTCAGCCCCAAGGGCCATCGATTGATACGGGCGCTGGTCAAGAGTCTGGGGTCGCTGTCCATCGCGGCCTCTCAAGGGCCTGCGGGCCGGCAGGCCTCTATCCTCAGGTTAGGCGCCGGCTGGGGCCCTGCAAGTTCGCCAGGTTGGAGGTGACACGGCTGTCACAGTCGGCGCACCGCAGCGGCAAGAACGGCCGGGGATGATCAGCAGATCAGGGGGGGGCGCGGCGGAAAATAGAGGGGGACCACATGATATCGATGAGTAAAACTGTAATTCGCCCCCAAGACCTTGCGCCCCCCGCGGCCGTGGCGTACACCCGCAAGCGCCGCGCAGCGCCGATCGCTGCCTCCGCAGGAACCGCCGATGTCCACAGACCTCTCGCCCGCCCGCGCCGATCCGCCCGCCGACCAGCCCAGCCCGCCCGCGGCGATCCTCGGCGACCGCAGCCTTTTTCCCACGTTGCAGTGGCCGGTTCACGCCAACTTTGCCTCGGTCTCGCCGCCGTCGCTGCCGGTGCAACAGGCGATGATGCAACAGGTTCTGGACATGGCCCAGCGCGGCTCCTACGCCTTTGGCGACTGGATTGCCCAGCGCAACCGCCTTCGCCAAGACCTGGCCGGGCTGCTGGGCTGTGCGCCGGACGACCTGGCCCTGGTCCAGAGCACCACGGCCGGTCTCGCCGCCGTGGCCCTGGCGATCGCTTGGCGGCCGCGCGACAAAATCCTCTGCTTTCTTGGCGAGTTCCCGGCCAATGTCACGCCTTGGCAGCAGATTGCCCTGCGCTTTGGCGCGGTGTGCCAGCTGATGCCCCTGCCGGCGCCGCAGGCTCCCGTCGCGCCGTGGCTCGAGCGTGTCGAGGCGGAGCTGCGAAAAGGCGTGCGCTTGCTGGCGATTTCCGCCGTGCAGTTTCAGACGGGGTGGCGGGCGCCCCTGGGCGAGCTGGCCGCGCTGTGCCACCGCTACAATGCGGAGATCTGCGTGGATGCGGTGCAGTCCCTGGGCGCCGTGCCGCTGGACGTGGGCGCCTTGCAGCTCGACTACCTGTCGGCCGGCAGCCACAAGTGGCTCATGGGGCCTGAGGGCGCGGGGGTGCTGTACCTGTCTCCCCAGCGACGGCCGCAGCTGCTGCGCACCCAGGCTGGCTGGCTGAGCCATGAAGATCCCGTGAGTTTTCTGCTCCAAGGCAAGGGCCTGCTGCGCTACGACCGGCCGATTCGCGATCGCAGCGACTGGCTAGAAGGCGGCAACCTCGCGGCGGCGTCGTGCGCGGGGCTGGGTGCGGCGGTGGGGCTGCTGCGGCAGCTGGACCCGCAGGCGCTGTTCGCCCACCTACAGGCCTGGCACGACCTGCTGGAGCCGCAGCTGCTGGAGCTGGGCTTTACCTCCCTGCGCCACGCCGACCCGCAGCAGCGCTCGGGCATTCTGGCGGTGCAGCCGCCGACCGACGTGGCGGTGGTGGCCCTGCAAAAAGCCTTGGCCGATCGCGGGGTGCTGACGTCGATTCCCGATGGAAACCTGCGCTTCTCGCCGCACTGGCCGTCGCCGCTGGGGGAGACGCAGGTGCTGGCCCAGGCGCTGGGCGAGGCGCTCCAAGCGCTGCGGGGCAAGGGCGAAGGGGCGACGGCGGTGGTGGTGCGCGGCTAGACGTGGCGTTTAGCCGGGCAATTGCTGGAGATTTTGGGCGGCTCCGGCGAGCCGGACCGGGCCCGGACCCGCGGGCGCCGGAGCCTGCGGCCCCGGCTGGCGCGGGCGGCGTCGGACGCCGCCGCTGCGCGGTCTCGGTCCCTGCCGCGGGGGCGGGGTCCGCTGTGCGCTGGCTCAGCTCCCCGCCGGGGCAAACACCAGCCGCACCCCTGCCTCGCCGCCCACAGCACAGCTCGCCAGGGTCCTGCCGCTCAGAAACTGCCACAGCGGCCCCAGCACCAGCTCCTTGCGCCAGCCGCGCAGCCCGCAGGCCTTGGCCAAATCCTCAGCCGTGGAAGGGGCATCCTGAAGGGCACCGATCAGCGTGTCGCGTTTGAGCAGCAGCTGCGGCGCCACCAGCTCGCGCGTAGCCAGGTCGGCCAGCAGCAGCATCGCCAGACCTGCCACGGCCTCCAGCTCGGGCGGCGGCGGGGCGCGGCCGGGGGCGCGCTGAATCGGGTTCTGCAGGCCCAGGGCAATGGCGTCGAGCCAGCGCTGGCCGTGGCGGTGCACGCCGCGCTGTTGCAGGCGCCGGTCGGCCTGGAGGTCGCGAAGGGTGCGCGGAAGAGCCTTGGCCATGGCCAGCAACATCTCATCTGGCAAGAGGAAGTGCGGCACCACGTCTTCTTGCTGGGCCAGGCGCTCGCGCTCCGCCGCCAGGGCATAGACCACCCCGGTCTCGCGGGCATCCAGCCGCCGCGCCCCAGAGACGCGATCGCCGGCCTGATCGGGATCGCGGTCAAATTGCGAGGGATCGCACAGGTCGCGGCACTCTTGCTCCACCCAACCCAGCCGCCCCCGCTCCTGCAGGCGCCCGACCAGCAGCTGCCACAGCTCCGCCAGGTACAGCACGTCGCCCGCCGCGTAAACCTTCAGCTTTTCCGGCAGCGGCCGCTGGCTCCAATCGGCCATCTGCTCGCCCTTGCTCAGCTTGACGTTCAGTTCGCGCATGAGCAGGTGCGCCAGCCCCACTTGCAGGCCGTGGCCCAGAAACGCCGCCGCCACCTGGGTGTCCAGGACCATGTCAAAGCGCACGCCATAGACTTGCCAGAGGATCCGCAGGTCGTTGCGCACCGCGTGACCCAGCACCACCTGACCGGGGCGGGCCAGCTTCTCGATCACCGGCTTGAGGTCCAGGCTCAGCGGGTCCAGCAGCCACAGCCCCTCGGGCGTCGCGAGCTGCAGGAGCATGAGCCGCGGGACATAAGTGCGCTCGCTGTGGAATTCGGTGTCCAGCGCTACTGGGAGGCCCTTATCCAAGGCATCCAAGACTTCATAGAGCTGCGAGGCGCGGTCGATCAGGCGCGGCGTCTGGGCGGATACGGCGTCGGCCGCGGCGGAATTGGTCATGGCAGGCTTGCCCTCGTGCGCCAGCGCCAATTCGGCGCGCAGGTTCCGAGCGTAGCAGAGATCAGCTGCCGGCTGTATACTCGCCGCGTCTGTCTGCCTCTACCTTCTGCCCGCGGAGCGACCATGGCCGAGCCCACCTCCAACACCCCCCCTCCGCCGAGCCCCTCGCACCCGGCCCACTCGGCGGTCAGCGAGCCCAAGTTTGAAGTGCTGCTGGCCGAGCTAGAAAAGCTGGTCGGCGACCTGGAAGGCGGCAAATTGTCCTTGGAAGACAGCCTGAGCGCCTTTGAGCGCGGCATGAAAGTCTCGGGCCAGGCCGCGGCGATCCTCGACCAGGCCGACCTGCGCATCGAGCAGCTCACCGGCAGCGGCGAAAACGCCAAAACAACAGCATTTACCGGCGGCTAGAAGTGGGTCCCCCTCCTAAAGTGCGGGCCTCGCTGTCGCGGCTAGACCAACTGCTGGTGGCCCGCGGCCTGGCGGAAGACCTGCACACCGCCCAGGCCCTGGTGCTGGCCGGCCAGGTCGTGGTGGGCGAACAGCGCGTTGACAAGCCCGGCGCCCCGACCCGCGACGACGCCCCGCTGCGGCTGATCGGCGCCAAGGCCGGGCCCTACGTGTCGCGCGGTGGGCTCAAGCTTCAGAGCGCCCTGGAAGCGCTGAACATCGATGTGACCGCGCTGGACTGCCTGGATGTAGGTGCATCAACAGGTGGTTTTACCGATTGCCTGCTGCAGCGCGGTGCCGCCCGCGTGGTGGCTCTAGACGTGGGCTACGGGCTCTTGGCCGACAAACTGCGCCGCGACCCGCGGGTGACGCCGCTAGAGCGCACCCACGCCCGCGAGCTCAA
>JBIKTV010000480.1:0-4526 GCA_044347905.1 Myxococcota bacterium | reverse complement strand
CGCCGTGCGGCCGCTCGCCAACCAGTCGCCCCAGGTGGTGTTTTCCAGCGCGCGGGGCGAGGTACCGTGGCCCGCCAGGAGCGGCACCGCGACACTGCGACCATCCTCCGCCAGCGCCCGGGCCAGGGGCGCAAGCTCCCACGGCGAGCCGGTTAGCCCGTGCAGCAGCAGCGCGCCGCGGCGATCGCCTTGCACAGCCATAGGTTCAGCACCCACTGGACAGATCGCCGGCGCGCGGAGCGACTGCGGCAAAGCGTCAAGATCCATCGTGTCCTCCGCACCCTGGGATGCCATCAGCTGGACTTGCCGGGCACCAAGCCGCGCACCAGCCAGATCGAGCGGCCGCCGCTGCGCACCGCCAGGGATTCGGCCCCCACCAGCCCCAACAGCGGCAGCAGCTGCGGCTCAGCGATGACCACCGCGGCCCGCCAGCCCGGCACGCGCCGCCGCACGACCGCCGCCCAGCGCTCCGCCAAACGCCGGGCATCGGCGCGGCCACCCAGCCTCAGGCCCCAGGGCAAATTGCTCACCACCAGCCCGGGTCCAGCCGCGGCATCGCGGCGCCAAGCCCCCAACTCCACGGCCTGTAGGGTCAGCTGCCCCAGCACCTGGGCGCGCTCGGCGTTGGCGCGACAGCGCTGGACAGCCTCCGGGTCGAGATCCCCTGACTCTACCTGGACCCGCGCCGCGTCCGCCAATTCCGCGGGCTGCTGCGCCGCAAGCCCCGGCCAATGCCGGCAGGCAAAATCATCGCTGGCGAGCGACTGGCCCCAAAGGGCCGCTTCGATGCTGAGGGTGCCGCTCCCGCACATGGGATCCCACACCGCCATGCCCGCTTGCAGCCCCGCCCAGCGCAGCAGCGCCGCGGCCGTCGTTTCGCGCAGCGGCGCCTGCCCCGGGTCCAGCCGGTAGCCGCGCTGGCTCAGCGGCCTTCCCACCGGGTCGATAGAGATCTGAATTTCCCGGCGATCGCAGCGCAAATGCAGCACCTGCCGCGGCCCCACCTCGGCCGGCAGCGCGGCAAACTGATGGGTCCACCACGCCGCCTTGTCGGTCGCACCGGCGAGCGCGTGCACTTTGGCCTCAACTGCCGCATGAGGTGCCAGCCAACCCGCTTTGCGCAGGGCTTGAAAAAGCCTTGGCAGCGCCTCATTTCCGTAGAGGTCCAGCGTCGCCACCTGCACGATCACTTGTTCTACACAGCGCAGCCGAGCCAGCAGCGCCGTCAAACCGGCCGCGCGGCAGGAAAAGGCAATTCCGTGCTGCTTGGCCCTGACGGCCACCGCGCCAAGGGCGGTCAACTCCTCCATCGCGATCGCCTCTAGGCCCGGCGCCACGGCCGCCCAAAGATGCAATTGACCGCTGGGCGTCGCAACTTGGCCCACTGGCACCACCCCGGCCGAGGCGCCGTGCCCCGCCGATGGCCTCTGCTTGGCGTTTCTGGTTTGACGCTGCTGGCCTTGGCCGCTATCCTGCATGGTTTGTCCCGCGGCCGGGCGGTATTTCTCCCGGCTCAGCCCTTTGCTACCTGCCCCGCCCGTTCTGGGCGAGCGCTCCCCCCGACCGCGCTGCCGAGGCCTACATGTTCCCACGTCACCGCTCTGCCGTCATCTCTCGCCTGCTGGGCATTGCCGCCCCTACAGCCCTGATCGTCGGCATTGCCAGCGGTTGCAGCCCTGCTGCCAACACCGGTGGCAACAACGTTTACGTCGTCCCAGACGGCAGCGGCGGCGGAATTGACGTCGGCGGCGGCGGCGGTGACGGCGGGTCAGGGACCGGCGATGACTCCGGCGGCGGCGGCAATGACTCTGGCGCCAACGACACGGGCGGCAGTGGCGGCGTCGACACCAGCAGCAAGCCCAAAGCCAACTTCACCGGATACGCCTCCAAAGAGCTGCGCCTGCGGATCGTCGGCCCGTCAGGCCGCGGCCATGCCGTCGTGTCCGGCTCAATCGTCGAAGTGGCCGGCGTGCTGTTTGGCGATGCCGATGAAATCACTTGGTCCACCGACTCGGGCGGCACCGGCTCAGCCCACGGCGCGCCGTTTTTCCAGAGCGACCCCATCACCCTCGTTCCAGGTGACAACGTCATCACGGTTAAGGCCAAGAACGCCAACGAAACGGTGCAAGACACCCTGGTGGTGACCTACAACCCGACGTTCACCTTCCAGGACCGCCTCCGCGCGGCCCCGCGGGTGATCAAGAGCGGCAAAGCGACGTCTGTCATCGCCGCCATCGCCATCGGCAAGGCCACCAACGTAGTCAAGGGCAGCGTCAAGCTCTTCCGCGTCGATGATTCGGGCAACACCCTGACGACTTTTGGCGTGATGGAAGACAACGGCGACCTGTCCACCCAGGGCGATGAGATCAAGGGCGACGGTATTTACTCCCGCAAGATCAACGTCAACGACGCTTCCCCCGGGACCGTTAAGCTGCGCGTATCGCTCCAAGCCCAGGCGGGCAACCAGACGATCACGGCGTACACCGACATCGTCAACCTCGACGTCGTCAACAACGTGTCGGGCGCCGAATGCAACGAAGTCGTGCAAGCCCTGCAAGGCGCCAAGGCGGCCGGCGATGCGGCTGCGGTCGTGGCCTTCCTCAAGAACAACGCGGCTGTGGCCGATGCCGGTGACAACGGCGCGGGCAGCGTTTGGGTGCGCTTCAAGAGCGGCCTGCTGGGCGCCGTGAGCCTGCGCAAAGAGGGCAACCGCGGCGGTGAGGCCGACCCGCAAGTCCAGCAGAGCGGCGGTGACGCCAACCTCGCGCTCTCGACCATTCAAGTTCAGTCCAAGCGCGCCCTACTGCTCGACCCCTTCAACACCGACTTTGGCGCCGACGAAGTGGCCGGCCTCGGCACCGCGTTGGGCAAAATCGCTTGCCCCGCCTACACCGTCGACAATGCTCCGGGCAAGTCCGCCGACCTGCGTTGGTTCCGCCGGTTGTTTGACTACGGCGTAGTCGCCCTCGCTAGCCACGGTGACGCCCTCTTTGGCAACATGGCCGCCGACGCCAAGGCCAGCTACGACTGGCGCCACCTGGGCAATCAAGAAGTTCTGTGGACCGGCCATCAAGTCAGTTGCGCGTACTTTGGCACCTCTGGCGCCCCCGCCGCCACGTGCACAGAGAGCAAAGCCTGCGGCCCCGAGTCGGAGTGCGTGATCAACCAAGCCGGCGGCAACGGCGTCTGCGTCGACCACTTGACCGCCGACCTTCGGAGAGGCCGCGTCATCATCGGTTCTGACGGCACCTACGGTGTCACCCCCAGCTTCATCAAGCGCCACGCTGAAGAGCCGTTCCCCAAGTCGCTGATCTACTTGGGCGCTTGCCGCTCCCTGTGGAATGGCAGCATCGCCGGCGAGCTGTTCGCCGCGGGCGCCGCCGCAGTGGCAGGCTACACCGGCCCAGTGGCCAACGACTTTGCCACCAAGTGGGGCAGCACCTTCCTTCTCAACGTCATCGAGCAGCAGAAGCTGAGCGGTGTCGCCCACGTGTCGATCGAGGATCCCGCCAACCCGGGCAGCTCGTTCAACTTGGTCGGCGCGCAAAACCTCGACGCATTCCACAGCGACATCATCAATGCCTCCTGGGAGACCGGCAATGTCCAGGGCTGGATCAAGAAGGGCGACGGCCGGGTGGTTTCCCGGCTCGGCTCCACCGTGCCAGTCGCCGGCAAGTTCATGGGCATTATTTCGACCGGTCTGGGCTACACCGCACAAACCGGTGAAATCAATCAGCGTTTCTGCGTACCCGCCGGCAAGACCAAGTTCAGCGTGTGGTGGAAGTACTATTCCGAGGAATTCAAAGAGTATTGCAGCTCGCAGTTTCAGGACGCCTTCACCGTGCGCCTAGAAGGCAAAGTGGGCAACAGCACGGTCGTCGACGTGAAGGTCATGGACCTGTGCGACGGCGGCAAGCAGTTCAAGGGCCTGACGCCGGCCGACGTGGACTTTGACCAAGGGGATGTCTACATGACCCCCTGGGTCCAGGGCACCAAGGACATTTCGCCCTTTGCCGGCAACGGCAATACATTGCTGCGGTTTTTTGCAACGGACGTTGGCGACTCGATCTACGACACTGCGGTGCTCTTCGACAAGGTCGAGTTTCTTTAGGGTTTTGCCTGCGGCGGCTTTTTCTGGCCGAAGGCAATTCCGCCCT
The DNA here is from genome assembly GCA_044347905.1 of Myxococcota bacterium. Lineage (GTDB taxonomy): Bacteria > Myxococcota_A > UBA9042 > UBA9042 > UBA9042 > SXRM01. Next base: position 369 of record JBIKTV010000480.1, on the reverse strand, counting down.
CCGGGCGAGTAGGCGATCTGCATTACATGGCTTCTGTTTTGCAGGGAGGAAACCAGAGGACCGAGGGGCAAAGCCCCTTCGCCCTACAGTTTCCCTCCCTGCACCCTCCCTCCTTTACCCTCTACCCCTTCCCAGCGTTTTCTCTGGCCAATTTCAGATGGAAGCGCCGACCAGAGGAAGTGATGCCCAGCCGAGAGCGAAGCGCCGCGGCGGAGTGTGCCGTCTAGACCTGCGTGTAGACCAGCCGAGACCCAGCCGAGAGCGAAGCGCCGCGGCGGTGTGTGCCGTCTAGACCTGCGTGTAGACCAGCCGAGACCCAGCCGAGAGCGAAGCGCCGCGGCGGAGTGTGCCGTCTAGACCTGCGTGTAG
>JBIKTV010000479.1:0-4528 GCA_044347905.1 Myxococcota bacterium | reverse complement strand
GGCACCTGCACCGCGACCGGCGCCTGTGAGCTGGCCTCCTTGGGCAAGCCGTGCGCCGACAGCCTCGGGCCCTGCAAAATCGCCACCTGCAACGCCGCGGCAGGTTGCGCAGAGGGCCCGGCCCCGCCTGGCACCGCATGTTCCCTCAGCAATCCGCCGCCGTGCCACACCCAGGCCGGGGTCTGCTCGGCCACCGGCGCTTGCCAGGGGAGCCCGACACCGGGGGCCGCCTGTGCCCTCAGCAGCGGCGAGTGCGGGGGCGGAATTTGCGACGCGACCGGCATCTGCAAGTCCAGCAGTGTGGGCAAAGCCTGCTCCAAGACCGCCGGGCCGTGCGAATTCGCCTCGTGCAACGCCGACGGAAGCTGCGTAGTCCAACTCAATTCCACCGGGGCCTCTTGCACCGTCGCCAAACCCGGGGAATGCCTCAAGTCGACGGGAACGTGCAGCGCCACCGGCGTGTGCCAACTCGCCATCGACGCAGGCGCGCCGTGCTCCAAGGGCGGCCAAGGCTGCTCCACCGGCATCTGCGGCGCGGGCGGAATCTGCCAGGTCGGCGCCCTGCACAGCGCTGGCAGCCCCTGCGGCGTCGACATCGGCTGCGGCGCCCCCACCTGCGACGGCCAGGGCAATTGCCTGGTCCAGCCCAGCGCGGTTGGAAAAACCTGTGGCGAAGCATCACCTTTTGCCTGCTCCAAGCGCGTCTGCAACGCCGCCGGTCAATGCGTCTTGGCGGGCGATCCTGGCGCGCCGTGCTTTGGCGGCCACAGCGTCAGCGGCAGCACCTGCGCCCAATCCAAGCCTTGCAGCGCGGGCGAATGCGGTGCGGCGCCGGGCCAGTGCGTGATCAAGCCCAACATCGGCCAAGCCTGCGCCACCGGCAATCCGTGCACCGCAGGCCAATGCGACGCCAGCGGCCAGTGCTCCGCGGTGGCCATCGCCGACGGCAGCCCCTGCGCACCCAGCGGCGGCGCCAGTCCCTGCAGCGCGGGCGTGTGCCAAGCCGGCCAATGTCAAGCCAAGCCGTTGACGGGCAAAGCCTGCGGCCCCTCAACCGAGTGCGCGAGCATGATCTGCAGCGCCGCGGGGGTGTGCGAAGTCGTGGCAAAGCCGGGCAGTTCCTGCGCATCGGCCGGCCCCTGCCTCAAGGGCACCTGTTCGGCCAGCGGCCTGTGCGTGCAATCCGTCACCCCCAACGCGGCGTGCGGCGGCCCGGGAACCCTGCGCTGCTTTGGCGGGACGTGCGACGCCTCGGGCAATTGTGTGCAAAAACCCTCGCCCAAAGGCAGCCCATGCCCCATCGGCGATCCAGGACTGCTGAGCGACTGCCTGACCGGCGTTTGCGACGGCGTCGGCGGCTGCGATCAGCTCGTCAACGTCGGCGCGGAGTGCGGCGCCAGCTGGGTCGGCCCGTGCGCCAAGGGCGTGTGCCAGGGCGATGGAAAATGCCTTGCCGTACCGGCCAAACCGGAGGGTACAAGCTGCAGCAGCGCCTGCGTCGCGAGCGGCATCTGCGGCGCCAACGGCGTGTGCCAAGGCAAGAGCAAGGCCGGGAATTCCTGTGTCAACGCGGGGTGCACCGCCGGCAGTTGCAGCGCTAGCGGCGCGTGCGTGTTGACGGCGGCCCCAAGCGGGACCCCATGCGGATTCCCCGACAACTCCATGTGCGGCCCCTCCGCGCCGGTTTGCGACGGCCAGGGCCGCTGTTCCGCCCCCAAGGATCCCGGCGACGGCACGGTCTGCGGCGCCAACCCCAGCGTCTGCGCGGACATCCACCGCTGTTACGGCGGCCAATGCCTGGCGTTGTCGGCCTCGGCGAGCGGCAGTCTCTGCAAGATCGGTTGCCTCAGCGGGGCCTGCCTGGGCGGTCAGTGCCAGCCCAGCAGCGCCCCGGCAAGCAATTCCCTTAGCTGCGACGACGGTTTTGCCTGCACAGAAGACAGCTGCTGCCTCCAGACATCCGGCTGCCAGGGCGCCGACGAATGGCCCGTGCCCTTGGGCGCCTGCGTTCACAAAGCCAATTCCAGCCTCTGCCCTTCGCCGGGCCCTGGCGGCTGCGGCCAACAGTATTGCGTTGCCGAGGTCGGCTGCCTGCTCGACACCATCAGCCCGGGCATTTGCCCCAAAGACAGCTGCGGCAACGCGTACGTCTGCGCGGAGGGCAGCTGCGTCTTGCCAAATGGTCCATCGGCCTGCAACGACGCCAACCCGTGCACGGTCGACTCCTGCGGCGCCTGCGGCTGCTCGTACAGCGCCCCGCCGAGCCTGGAAGGCAGCCCGTGCGCCAAAGGTGGGCATTGCAGCAAGGGCAATTGCCTCGCGGACTAGCTCAAGGCTTGGCGTTGATGAGGCAGCACGAGCCAGGGAATTTGGGCGGCTCGCCTCCGGCGACCGGGCTGCGACTTTCGGCAACGGCGCTGACGGCCGATCCCCGGTGCAGGCGGCGCCTCAAGCGGCGTCGGACGCCGTCGCTCCGCGATTCGCATCCCTTCCGCGGGGTTAGGCTTGGCCGGGGTGGTGGGCCTTGGGCGAAGGCTGGGTTTTCAGATATCTGAAAAGTGCCAAAACGCCGCAGCCCCGGGACCCTACAGCTCTTCCCACCCGGTCGGCTTCTTCTTCTGCGCGGCCTTGCGCTCGGCCAGAGTGGCCTTGATGTCCGCCGCCGGAGCCTCCAGCGCTCCAGCCGTGCACACCGTGCCGCGCGGCTTGCCGTTGAGGTCGCTGCGGGCGTCGGCGTCGCTGCATTTGCCCATGGCGATGGCCGGCGAGCCCTTTTCGGGCCGATAGCGCTCGACATCGCGGAGGTTAAAGCCGGGCAGGGCCTTCTTGCTCGCCATGTCCAAAGAAACAAAGCCGATGCCGCCAAACAGCACCGACCTCAGCACCGCCACGTCCTCCGCTTCAGCCCGCTGTACGGCGATGGCGTCGGGCTTGCCCATCAGGATGCTCGAGTCGACCTCCACCTTGCGCCGCCCCGGGCCATTGGCCACAAGCGCCAGCGCCGATCCCGAGTTATAGGCGATGGTCGAGGCCACAATGCTCAGCTGCGAGGCCCCGGTCATGCGCACGGGCGGATCGGCAGTGCCTTTGGAGTCGTTCTCGGCGATGAGGCTGCTCACCAGCTTGAGCTTGGCGGTGCCGGACAGGTCGATCGCCGCCGCATAGCTGGCCGTGTTGCCGGTGATGCGCGTCCGCACCATCTTGATCGTCCCCGCGCTCGCCGCCATCGCCCCGCCGCCGTGCAGGGTAGAGGTGTTGTTGTAGAGCCAGCAATCCCGCAGCGTCAGCGTGCTTTTCTGGGTGATTTCAATGGCCCCGCCGCGCTCAGCCTTGCCGTTGGTCAGGGTGACCCCTTGCAGCGTCACGTCGATGCCGTCCTGGACCATCGTCAGGACCCGGCCTTGCTGGCCCGCGTCAAACACCACCTTGTCTTTGCCGGTAGAGCGCAACACCGTGTTCTTAGAAGCGATCAGCCGCGCGCCGCGGTACACGCCGGGCTGCAGGCACACCACGGTGGTCTTCTTGCCCTGGCGGTTCATGGCGTGCTGGATCGCCGCGGTGTTGCCGTCGGGCTTGAGCGTCACATCGCACGCCCAGGCCTCGGCCGCACCGATCGCCGCCAGCAGCACAGAGATGCCCAGAATCACTGCCCGTTTGCTCTGCCGCTGGCCCATGCGCTCTCCCAGTTCGCCCTAAGGCGCGCGGTACTCTAGCAGCATTGATCGAGTGCTGCACGCCTCGCCGCCGTTGTGCTACGGTTGCCCAGAGGTATGCCGATGACCGCCGCGCCCCGCACCCCGCTCAACCCCGCGCCTTCCCTGGATCTTCCCGATCTGACCTTGCCCGCGGGCTCCACGCGGACGCTCCGGCGGCTGACCGCGGCGTTTCTGCACCACACCTGGCGGCTTCTACAGCAGCTGCCCCTGGCGGCCCTGACCCCGGGCAACCGCGCGCTTTATCCGCGGATCGTCCAGCACATGCAGGCCCTGCAGCGCCGCGACCCCAGCCTGCCGCTCCAGCTGCTGCGCACGCCGACGATCTCTACGCTTATCCACTGTCTACACAAGCAGTTGCGTCCGGGGGGCGATGGCGCGGCCCTCAACCGCTGGCTGCGCGAGGCCTGTGCGCTGCTGGCGCTTGAGATGGCCGCGGCCGATCTGTTGCCGTCCCCCGTGGAGCTCAGCGCCGCCGATCAGCCCTTGCCGGTGCTGCTGTCGCCCGGTTTGAACCTGCGGGTGCAGCCCACGCCGGCCGCCCAGCGCTTGATCCTCGGCAACGGCCAGCTGCAGCTCACGGGCAATGGGCCCACGCTGCACCTCAGCTTTGGCGAACTGGCCGAGCTTCAGCACCCGCTGGCGGCGATTGACCGTCCGTACCACCTGATTGCCCCTGGGCTTTACCTCGCCCTGGCCGACAACAATCCCCTCGCCCAGTTTGAGGCCCATCCAGACAAAGACGGCAACCAGCTCGACCTGGGCGGCCAAGCCGTGGAGCGCTGGCTAGAGGCGCTGCGCTGGAGTCTGCAGCT
>JBIKTV010000106.1:0-14513 GCA_044347905.1 Myxococcota bacterium | reverse complement strand
CGACACGCCTTCCGTGATGATGAGGCCGGCCGCAGCACGCTGAGCGTAGTACTGAGCCATGAGATCATTGGGAACATTGCCAAGCGCGCGGTTGCGCGTCATCGGCGCCATGGCGATGCGGTTGGCCAATTCGATGCGGCCGAGACGGTAGGGCGTGAACAACTGCGCTGCGGACATTCAGAACTCCCAGGGCGGCGATAGGCCACCGGTCGCAGCACGCTAGGCGGAGGGCCCGGCAGCGTCAAGGCGCGCAGCGGTGAACAGTGCGTTTCTCAGCGGCCGGGGCGCGGGGGGCGACCCAGCGCTTGCAGTCTGGCCCCAACGGGCGCTGAATTGGCCGTGACGACCGCGGCAGAGCGGATCCTGCGTCCAAGGTGGCCCATGGTGAATTTCAGCGATACCCTCTTCCAACCCAGCCACGGCGAGCGCTGCCGGCCAGACGAGTGCAAGGCGGCCTGCTGCCCCGGCGGCATCTGGGTCGACCTGCTGCATGTCCAGCGGATCCTCGACGCCGCAGACCAGATCCGGCCGTTTCTGTCCGAGGAATACCGCGGCGATGAAGACGCCTGGTTTAGCGACGATGAGGTCGAAGACCCTTACTTCCCTTCGGGAATTGCCATCGCCACGGCAATTGTACCGCGGCCGGGAGATTCGTCGCGCAGCGGCTGTATCTTCTTGCGCGCCGACCACCTCTGCGGTCTACAGGTCGCCTCTGAGGCCCTGGGGCAGGGCTGGCCGGGGCTCAAGCCGTACGATTGCGCGGTGTACCCCATCGCGGTGAGCGACGGCGTGCTGCAGTACGACGAAGAGACCGCCGCCATCCACCCCGGCGCCGACTGCCAGCGGCCGCGCGACACGCCGGTGCGCCCCCGCTACCAGGTGTTTCGCCAAGAGATCGAGCTGGCGATTGGCCAAAAGGGCTGGCAGGAGCTCGCCGATCTGGATAAACCTTAGGTGTTTCAAAGTACTCTACGGCGTGTCCAGCAACTGCTGCAGCCAAGCCTCCGGCGACTCGCTCAGGGCCAGCGCAGTGCACTTGAGCGGGCCGCCGCTGTGGATCTCCGCTCCGCGCTTGAGCTTCCATGTGCCGTCGGGCTGAACGCTCAGCTGGTCCCAGCCCCACTGCGGCGCGAGCGATGGCGCGATGTCGACCTGCAGGTTCCACTGGGTCGCGTCGGTTTTGTCGTGTCCAAACACGGCATTGCTGGGCAGCGCGGTGAATTTGCTCCCGGCGGCCAGGCCCAGCGCCGGCTGAGTCACGGTGATCTGCGCGCTGGCGTCGTAGGGGCGCACGGCATAGGGCTCATCGGCGATCGCAGCATCCGTATAAAGTTCAATGAGTTGCAGATCAATGCCGCCGTCAAAGCAGGTGCGACGCAGCACCGTGCTCGCCGCCGCCCACAGATCGCTCGGCACTTCAAACCCCGGCATCGGCGCCAAATGGCCCGCGCGGCGCAGCGGCCGCACCTGCTTGTACACCATGCGCGGAGGCGACACGGAGCCGTCGGCGAGCGCTGGCCAGCCCGCAAGCACCCGCTTTAGCTCGAGATCCAGCGCCAAGGTCCGCGGCTTGAGCGCTTGGGCCAGGCCGGCACCGGCGTTGTCGAGCCACGCTTCGCACAGGGCCCGCAGCTGCGCCACCAGCGCCAACACCTCTGCATCGTTCAAGACTTGGCCGCCCACCGTCGCCGCTTGGAGGCGGGCAATCGCCACCTTGCCGTCCGCGCCCTGGACCGCCTCGATCACCTCCGGCAGGCCCTGGCCGGGCAGAGGATTGGTCACGGAGCCAAAGCCGTGTAACACATTGAACGTCACCCGGAATCCCGCAAGCGGCGCTTGACCCGCGGCCACCTGCACCCGCGAAAGCCGCGGCACCGCCACCACATTGGCCGATTCCTTGGCGTCGTCAAAGCGCGGCTCCACCAGCACGGCCATCCGCCCCCAGCTGTGGTCAATGCCGGCGTTGCGCCGCTCTTCCACCGCGCCAAACAGCCAATAAGAGGCCCACACCCGCAAGATCGCCCGTTCAATGGTCTTTTTGGCCTCAGCCGCCGGGGGCTGCAGGAAGCCGCTCTCCGAGTCGTAGATGCCGGCGCCGTTAAAGCCCTCAATGTCTTCCGCGGTGGAGGAGGAGCGAAAGCGCAGCCCCTGCCCCGGAGACAAATCCTTGAACTGATTCTGCAATGTCGCGCGCACCTGGGCGATCCACAGCGGATCCAGCGGCTGGTCGGTCAGCCAGCGCCGCAGGCCACCGGCCTTGAGGACCTCCTGCACCTTGGGGTCCAGCGCGGCACTAGCCGCCCAAGCGAGCACCCGCGGCACGTTGGTGTCGCCCAAATGCTCTTCCGCCAGCTGCTGAGGCCCTTCTAGCAGCAGGTAGCGCACGTAGCGATCCCAATCAAACTCAGGCACCTGCAACACTGCGTCGATGTGCGGCTGGGCGGCGGCGCGGTGCTGCAGCTCGCCGGCGACAGTGATACACAGCGGCTTGTGCGGCAACGGCAGCTCTGGGCGGCTGAGCAGCGCCAGCATCCCCGCGCACTTGCCGCCGATGATGGGCCGCAGCGCGATCATCTCGCTCATCTGATGTCCACTGAGATCCAGGGTCTGCGGCAGGGGATCTGGCAAGGGCGCCGGCGGTTTAGCGCTGCCCGCCCCGGTGCGCGTCAGCCATGAATTCCATTGATCCTGGGTCATCTTGCGCCAGCGAACCTTGCCCTTTTGGACCTGGAGGATGACCGGCGCCCTTTCTTCGGCCCACTCATTGAGCAGAGGATCCGTCATGATCCCAGAGACAAAGGCATTGGGCGTGCCGCGCGCTTCCATCAGCAGATTCAGGTGGGCCTGGGGCGTTTGCGGCACCGCGGTCAGCACCCCCGCCACGGGCGGCAGCTCGTCCGGCACGCTGGGCAGCAGCAGCAGGTCGCGGCGGTCAAAAGTCGCGGAGCCGAGCTGGGTCGAGTCGAGCTTGCGCAGCCGCCCCGCGGTGATGCCCTGGGTGTAGCCTTCCACTTGCCCCGGCGCCACCAGATCCGTGGGATACAGCGCGCGTTTCGCCAAGGGACCTGAGCCCTTGCGCAGCTGAGCCACCAAGGCGTCCTGGGCCGGATTGCCGCGCGAGAGCCAATAGAGCTGGGCATAGGCAGCCGCCGGCATCACTTTGGCGAGGCGGGCAAAATAGGCTTGCACGGTCGCTTCATTGGCTTGTTCGGGCACCTCTAGGGAAACTGTCCACAGCGCTTGCGGAAACGGCCGCGACGGCTCCGCGGACCAGTGCTGCAGCGTGCCGCCGCCCAGCACCCGACCCACGCCGCTGTACTGCCCGCCGCTCATTTTGCCGAGCATCAGCTCATAGAAGCGCGGCGAGTAGAGCCGGTCTCCATAGAAGGCGAGGTCCAGGGGCATCTTGGGTTTACCCTTGAGATCCTTGTAGATTTCATCAATGGTCAGGTAGCGCCGGCCATCCACGGGCGCGTCCGCCACGCCGTCTAGCGGCTGGCCGTTGAGCAGGTGAAACCAGTACCACTCGTCGTGCAGGCGGTAGAAACTGGGCGACAAGACGTGCATTTGCCCAGAGGAACCCGGAAAGCGCGTGGCGACGAACTTGCAGGCGGTCTTGCCCTCGCCCACATCGCACCACTGGCGCAAGTCGGCTTCATGGGCAAAACTTGAGCGGGTGTGCGGATCAAAGCTGGGGGCGTCGCTGCCGCAGCCGGTCAGGAGGGTCGGCACAGCGAGCGCCAGGGCCCAGGCCAGCGCCCACCAGAAGCTACCGAGCGGCCGCAGAGGATTGAACGGCCCACGCATGTGCTGATCCTCTACCACGGCCGGAGGGCGGCGCGGCCTTCACTATAGCAGGGGCCGCAGGTGCGCCAAAGGAGCCGCCGCTCAACGCCGCAGGGGAAGGCAACTCCGCGCACTGAGCTGCACCGTCTCGCCTTCGCGCAGCGATCCTCCCCGCTGGAGCGACAGAAACAGGCAATCCTCCTGGCGATTTTGCAGCCACGGTCCGGGATCCTGGCCTTTGAGCTGGGTCACCGCCACTACGGGCCCCGGCTCACGCGCTTTTGTCCCCGCCGCCATGGGCAGCCCCGCAGCGCCGGCTAGCACCGTCGATCGCACCGTCATGGCGCGCCATTGCCCTGCCGTCTTATGCACTTCCACGACAATTGGCCCTAGCAACACCGCGCGCGCTGCGGCCAACGACGCGTCGAACTTCTCAAGCAACGCCTGGAGCGCGGCGCCGTCCGCCATGGCGACCCCTGGGGCCTCGGCCGCCACCTGCCACGGGCTCGCGCTGCCCTGCCCCTCTGCCAGCGCCGCCGGTTGCCAACGCCAGGCCAGCTGGTCGCCTTGGCGGTAGACGGCAAAATAGGCTTGCCCATCGGTCTTTTGCAGTCGCATGGACGCACCTAGCGCCGGCACGTCTAGCGCCAGCAGCTGGCCTGTCTGGTCCAGGCGCACGCGAAAGCGCAAACGCCAAGCGGGGATCGCCAGGCGCAGCGAGGTACCGCCGGCTGAATGCAGAGCCTCAACCCGCAAGAGCGGCGCCAAATCGGCGCGGGTGACGGCCATAAGCGCCCCCGCCAGCGCCAAGGCCTGATCGGCGTGGGGCGGGCAAGCGGTCGTCGCCGTGGGATCGGCGGGCAGCGGCGGGGCGGTTGGGACCGGCTCCAGGGGTCGCAAAATCGCCGCGCAGCCTGAAGAATCGCGCCAAACCTGCCACCCCAGGCCGCGGGTCGACAGCGCCAGGCTTTGGGGGCCGGCAAACAGCGTGTCCTGCACCGCGGCGCCGGCAAGCTCTCTGCGCAGCTGCAGCGGCGCCACCTTGGCCAGCACGGCAAACTCCTTGGTCAATCCGGCGCGGACCTGGGCCAGGTACCACTCCGCATCGTCCAGCCCCAGCAGCGTGCCTTCATCGCCCGGTTGCCAGGGCTTGGACGGGGCCAATTCAGCTGTCGCACTGGCCAATTGCGGCAAGGCGGCGTGCAGAGCGGTGGCGGCGCGGGCTAGGGAAACGGCACTGGCGGGCGGCATAGGGCCGCGCACGAGCTCGTGCAAATTGCGTGGATCGCCGTGATCTTCTTGAGTTGGCGCGGCTTCTTCGCGGCGGCAAGCCGTGGTGGCCACAAAGGCCATCGCCACCGCGGCAAGCCACCAGCGACTGGATCGAGCCATAGAGGCCATTGGCCGCGCTGAGCTTGGCTCGCGAGGGGCAAATTCGGTCGACGGCATGCAGACATCGGCAGCGCCAAGAGGGGGCGCACAGGCGGACAATCCGGGAGACTAGCCAGCCGACCGCCGCCCGTCAAACAGCGATGCGACCCGCCCCTTCTCACATCCGCGCCACCGGCGGCATTGGTGCAGTGTTGGGTCGCTGCGACCCCGCCAACCGGAGGAGACCATGAAGCTGCTGCACGCCTTGACCCTGACGACCCTGCTGATTTCGACCCCTGCCTGGGCCGCTGAGCCGCCGGCGCCTGCTGCCCAAGGTCGCGACGGGGCTGCGGGCCAGCGCCCTGACCGCTTCCGCGAGATGCGCAACCGCTTGCTGCGCCAAGAAGCCAAGCTGGACGACGCGGCCGCAGCCAAGACCGAGAAAGTGCTCGCGCAGTTTGACGAAGACCGCCGCGCCGCCCACAAGCGCGAGGCAGAGACCCGCAAGGCCGTGGCGCAGCTGGTCAAGGCGGACAGCAAGGACGAAAAGGCCTACCAAGAGGCGCTGGATCAGGTGGTCGCGGCCCACGAGGCGGTGGTGCAGCTGCGCGTCCGCGAGCTCGGCGAATTGCGCAAGACGCTTGGCCAAAGGGACGCCGCCAAGGTGGTCGTGGCGCTGCAAGCGGTGCAAAGGCAGATGCGCATTGAGATGCGCGAGGGGCGAAAAGCTTGGCTTCGCGAGCAGTTGCAGCGGATGGAGAGCGAAGACGGCGGCGACGACGCGGGGGACGGCGATGACCGCCTGCGCCGACCCGACAAGGCCCCGCCGATCAAAGCCGGTCCGCGGGCCAAGCCGGGGCGCTGAGGCACCGTTGAGCGGTCAAAAGGCTAGGAAATCGGCGATTTGCCGGACTAGTTGCAGATACCCAGGCTGTCCGGCGCGGATTTTGGCGGGCTGCCCGTGGTAATGGCGATGCAGCTGGTGGGGCTCACGCAACCCGGCGAGCCGCTTGGATAAACGCACTTCTTAAAGCACTTGGTCGGCCCGCCTTGGATTTGCGCCACGCACAGGTGGGTCCCGAGGCAGTCTTCATCGCTGGTGCACGCCGCGCCGTTGCCGCCGGTGCCGGCCTTGACGCAGGCCTTGCCGTCATTGACCGGGGTGCACGCCAAGGTGCTGGCGCAGCCGATGTTGGTCACCAAGTTGCAGGTGTCGCCGCCGATGCAGAAGCCGACGTTGTACGGCAGGGTCTTGCCGCCCACAGAAATGCCGGCGCATTCCGCTGGGGCCTTGCACAGATAAGCCGGGGTGGTGCCCGACGTATCGCAGACCTTGCCGCAGACGCCGCTGATGCAGAGCATGCCCAAGGCGCAGTCGGCCAAGCCAATGCACGGTTGGCCCAAGGAGGCGCTGCCGGGTTTGCTGCACACCGGGTTGGCATTGGCCTGGGGGTAACACTGCTGGCCGGCGGGGCAGCCAGAAGAGGTGAGCGGACTGCACTGGCCAGGGCAAGCGCCGCAATCACCTGGGCAGGTTTGGCAATTCTCCGTAGCCACGTCGCACTTGCCGTCGCCGCACTTGGGGCAGGCGCAGTCGGCCGGGCAGGAGCCGCAGGTCTCGTCCGTGTCGCAGGTCTTGTTGCCGCAATACGCCGGGCAGTTGCCGCAATCCTGGCTGCAAGATTGGCAATTCTCCGTGCCGTTGCAGCTTCCGTCGCCACAAGCCGCGGTACACGCGCCGCAGTCTTTGGCGCAGGTCTTGCACGTCTCAGTGCCGTCGCAGCTGCCGTTGCCACAGCTGGGGCCCGTATCCGCCGCGGTATCTTCAGCGGTATCGGCGCCCGTGTCCGCGGCAATGTCGCTTTTTGCATCCGCAGTGTCGCTCTTGGCATCCGCGGTGTCGCTTTTTGCGTCGGCGATGTCGGCCTTTGCATCGGCGGTGTCGGCGGCCGTGTCGCCCTCTTCGGCATCGACCAGCTCCACATCGGCCAGCCCATCTCCCGCCAACACATCAACCAAAGTCGCGTCCCCGGCGGCATCTTGGGCGTCATCGGCAGCGTCTGAGGAAGCGGTGTCTGTGGCCTGGGTGTCAGAACCCTTGGCGTCAGAACTAAAAACCGGCGGCGGCCCCGTGTACTCGCCCGCAGCGGCGACGGGAGCGTTGGATTGGCACCCGCCGGCCGTCAGAGCCGCGAAGAGGCCCATCGACAGGGCGGCGCGCTTGAAGCAATGAAAATTCATACCCCTTCCTGTCCGTGTATGGCGCTACTCAAGCTCGTCTTCCATAAACGGTTCGCGCATCTCTGAAGAGAGGTAGATGTTTGAAAACGTGCCGTCGATGTCAAAGTCCGCGCGGGCCCGAGCGTACCACCAATCGACATTGGGGTTCTGCACGTACTGCACCGGCGGCACCTGCGGGTTGCCCGGGTCGCGACCGATGACCAGCAGCTGAAAGTTGACCGTATCCGTGAACTTATAGCCCGCGCCCAGGGAACACCAGCCGGGATTGGAGGCGACGTCACCGGCCTTGGTGCAGTCGATGCCCCACTTGGTGGCGAGCTTGGTCCAATCGACGTCTTTGGGCCAGAAGTCCGCGTCGCTGGCGCCGGTGGAGACGTAGCGGTGGTAGGTCTGGTAGTAATTCTCTTGCTTGATGCGGATGTCGCCCAGCAACGAGATCGCCTCTTGCACGCGGGCGCGGCGGGTAAAGCGCTTGTACGACTGCCCGGCCACGGTCGCCAGGATGCCGACGATCACCACGACCACCATCAGCTCGAGCAGAGAGAACCCAGCGACTCGGCGGGGCAAAGGGCGCGAACTGAGCATGACTGGCCTCCCTATTCCTGGTCCTGGGCGCCGCCGCACAGGGGGACGGCCGCAAGAGCACAGCTAATCGTGGCGGCAATGGGCCGCGGCGTCAATGTCAAAGCGGAATCGCCGGTGAATCCGCGCAAGCTCTGCGGGGCAAAGGGGCGGGCCTACAGGCAGTTGTCCCAGCGAATCAGCTTGCCGGAGCAGGACGAGTACCAGCCCTCGCTTTTGCTTCCGTCGAGCTTGCACACCGCGACACAGGCGGCGCACTGGTCCCACAGCGGGTTGCCGCTCACGGGGTCTTTGAGGGCGACCTTGGAGCAACCATCGAACCAGGCTTCGCTTTTTGAGCCCACCGCGCCGCAATAGGGCTGGCACAGGGCTGCTGCATCGGCTGTGTCGGGTGCAGTGTCGGCCGCGGCTGTGTCGGCTGTGTCGACGGCGGTATCGGCCGCGACATCAGTGCCTGTATCGACGGCGGTATCGGTTGCGACATCGGCACCCGTGTCGGCGGCGGTATCGGGTGCGACATCCGCGCCTGTGTCGACGGCGGTATCGGTTGCGACATCGGCACCTGTGTCGACGGCGGTATCGGGTGCGACATCTGCGCCGGTGTCGGCCGCAGCGTCGCTGGTCACATCCGCGGCTACAGGCGCGACATCGACACTGCCGCAGGCCGACAGGCAGGCCAGGACCCACAGCCCGACCAAAAGCGTTCGCTGGAACATGGCTACTCTCCGCCGCGCAGATGCGCCGCATCAGGTTAGGACGGGTGAGCGGCCAAAGTGGCGCGGCACGACAAAACCATTACACTGGCGGCTGCGCGCCTGCCGCGCCGAGGGGAAGGGGATGCACTGCACCCGTGTAACAGCCTGGCGACCGTGGTGGACGGCCCTGGCGCTGATCGCCGCGTTGAGTTTCTCAGCGTGTACCAGCGACGATCCACCGGCAACGACAACTGCGGCGGCGGCGGCCTGTTCCGGACCGCAGTTCACCGCTGAGGATTTTGCCCGCACCCCCGCTCCGGCGATCGGCAGTGCTGCCCCCGCTACACCGACGATCGGCAAAGCGGTGGCGGAGTTTGCCCTGCCCGACGTGCAACCGATCAGCTGCGGCTATAAGGCCCACTATGGGCTGAAGCCTTTTCTGGGCAAGGTCACCGTAGTGGCCCTCTTAGCGAGTTGGTGAGGCTACTGCGTGTCCCAGGCTGGGGCACTTGAAAAGATGAAGCTGGAGCTCAAGAAGGCCGGACATGACGTGGCGTTTGTCGTGGTCAACAAGGCCGACGCCGCCGAGACCAAGGGCCTGATGACCGCCCAGGTGTCCTTCCCCGTGCTGCAAGACCTGGAGACGGTGCTGGCCTGGGACTACGCGTTTGGCGGCCAGAAGGACGATTTCTACATCTACGGCAAGGACGGAAAACTGTTTGATTACCTGCCATTTAGCGGTGAACGCGACACCAATCTGCAGATGTCGGCCGGCTATCACCAGTTCCGCAACTTGGTATTGCAGGCGATTGCCGCAGGAACACCGTGAATTTTCTTGAGCCTTTGCGGCGCTGGGCCGGCTCTGTGGCCGTAGCGGTCCTGTCTGCGGCGTGCGGGGACGGCGCGGCGGACATCGATCACAGCCAAGGCCAGGCGCTGTACGGCAAATACTGCGCGCTCTGCCACGGCAACCAGGGCCAAGGCTACCAGGCAGATGCAGCCAATGCCCTGACCAACCAAGCATTTTTGTCCACAGTCACCGACGAATTCCTGTTTGAAGGCATCGCCCGCGGCCGACCGGGCACGCCGATGTCGAGCTGGGGCAAGGCTTTTGGCGGCCCGCTCAGCGACGGCGAGGTCAACGCCATCGTCGGCTGGCTGCGCTCTAGCCAGCGGGTGGCGGATCGCACGTTCAGCAGCGCGCCCATCACCAGCGGATCCGCGGAACGCGGCAAGATCGTCTACGCCAGCGAGTGCCGCGGCTGCCACGGCCAGGACGGCAAGGGCGGGCCGTACATGAGCATTGTTCATCCGGTTTTTCTCAAGGGCGTCAGCGACGCTTGGCTGCGCCACGTGATCGCCGATGGCCGCGCGGGTACGCCCATGCCCGGCTTTGGCGGGATCCTCGAGCCCTACCACATCGACGATCTGGTTGCCCTCATGCGCAGTTGGCAGCAGCCCGTGGGGGATCACCTGGTGGTCGAGCCGCCCAAGACCCTGCCGCCGGCGGTGCAGAATCCCGGGGGGCCGGCACCGGCTTTTGCCGCACAATCTGGGCGTTACGTCTCTGCGTCCGACCTCAAGACCGCGATGGACGCCAAAGCCGAGCTGGTGGTGGTCGACGCGCGACCGGCCGGCGACTACCCGGCGTTCCACCTGCCCGGCGCGGTGTCGCTGCCGTTCTACGCCGCCGATCAGCTGGGGCCGCAGTTGCCCAAAACCGTATGGACGGTGACCTATTGCGCCTGCCCGCACGCCGAGAGCACGGCGCTGGCCGAGGCGCTGGAGCAGCAAGGCCATCAGCACGTGCGGGTGCTCGACGAGGGCATCCTGTACTGGAAGAAGCTGGGCTGGCCGCTTGCGACGGGGCCGCTGCCGTAGTTGAGCGCCTAAGGCCGGCGCGTCTGACGCAGCGCCTGGGCCAACAGCCGCGAGAGCTGCAGCAGCGCCGGAGCCTGCGGATCGACACCCGGAAGAAATTCGCGCCACGCCACGGGATTTTGCCCGTCGGACGCGACCCGCAGCCCCAGCGGCACAGGCGATCCGGGCAACTGCAGCTCGACCAGTCCGCCGATCATGTGCAATTGGAGCTGAGGCAGGGCCTGCCGCACGCGCTGCAGGGCCCGCAATAGCCAAGCGCGCTGCTGCAACACCATCTGAAAATCCAGTGGATCGCTGGCGAATTGCCCGCCCAGGTGCTGGTGAAACCACGCCGCCAGGGTCTGCAGCTGCGCTTGGTCCGGGCCGCCCAGGTGGGGCTCCAGGTCGACACGGCCGCCCGGAAACTGCCAAAACTGCCAGCGCCCCGCCACAGCCGGCTGAGATGCGGGGACAATCCACAGGCTACAAGCGGCGTTGCCGAGGCTCCAGCGCAGCTCTGCGCGGCTCTGACGCGGGTCAAAGGTCGCTGAGATCAGCGCCGCAGGCGAGTCCCGGCGATCTTCATGGGCTAGATCAGGCAGTTGGCTATGCACCACGTCGATGAGCGCCGCTTGCTCCGCGCCCAAGGCCAGCAGATCGGCGGGGCCCAGCGGGGTCAGCTCGGCGTCGCCGTACCACGCTAGGTATTGGTGGGGGACCCCCGTACACCGCCATGAAAATACACATGCTTTACAGCTATCCACCTTGCGGCGATCGCTCGACTGAAAGGCGTACTTGTCCATCACCCCCTGGCGCTCGGCCAGATCGGCGGTGAAGGTCACGGTCGGCTCACCGCCGTGGTGCAGCAGCGGCGCGAGGTCCGGGGCCACGCAGAACGGCACGTGGGTGTAGTTGACGTCAAAATCCGCTTGAACGGCGCGCAAACGCCGGGTCAGCTCGCGCAGTGGCGGACCAAGATCCTGAAAACGGGGCAGAATTGCCCGCATCCACTCCTCTGTGCGCTCGCCCGCGCTGATCGGCCGGACCATGTCAATGCACAGTTGGCGAACCCCATAGCGGATCAGCAGTTCGGCCAGATCAGGCAGCGTGGCTAGCGAGCCGGCGGTCAAGCACATGTTGACGGTCAGGTCGCGCCCTCTGGCCTGAACAAGCTCAAACCCTTTGAGAATTCTGGCAAAGGCTCCAGGCCGGCCCACCGCGCGGTCGTGGCTCGCCGCATCGGCGCCCTGGAGCGACACCCGCCACTGCAGGGAGACTGGGCTGTGCAGAGAGACTGGACTGTGCTGGGCTTCGGGCGCGGCGGCAACCACGGCCTCGACCTCGTCGACAAAACGCGGATCCCACAGCCGCGCGCCGTTGGTAAAGACAACAATTTCAGCGAATCCAAGGGCAACGGCGCGGCGCAAACCGGGCAGAAAGCTGTCCTGGATGGTGGGCTCGCCGCCCAGAAAGGTCACCCGGCGCAGGCCGCGATCCGCCGCCGCTTGCAGGGCCGCCAGCAGCGCCGCTTCTGCCACGGGGTCGGCCTGGCCGCGCTCCGTCAACTGGCCGCTGCCGCAAAACACGCAGCGGTTGTTGCAGAAATGCCCAAGCTGCAGCTCGATCTGCCCAGGGCTCTCTACGGCGGTGACGCTGCGGGCCTCGGCCAGGGCGCGCTCGATCTGCTCAGGCGTCGCCGCCGGGGCGTGAGGATGATCAGGCGCGCCCATGGCTGGCCGACCTCAGTACCAGTCGCGCTCAACGCGGGCGCCAAATTCGCTGGTGCGCGGCGCTTCCGGCTGGCTCACCGCAGCGCGCGGCAGGCCGCCGTAGGGCGAAGGCGCTTGATCGCGGGGGGCGCGGCGCGGCACTTGGTGGCCGGGGTTGGCCGCAGGCGCCGATCCCTGGGGCCCGCGCGGCTGGCGCTCCGGGCTGCGCGGCTGGCGCTCGCCCTGGCTAGCGGGGCTGGCCTGATGAGGCTGGCGCAGGCGCTGATCGCGGGCGCGGCTCGCAGGCGGGGTGTTGCGCTGATTTTGCCCGGGGCGGTTGCCATTGCTGTCGGCGCGGCGCTCACCTGGGGCGGGCGGAGCCGGCAGGGTCAGCTCACCGCTCTGGGCCCACGGCACGCTTTGGCGAATGCGCTTCTCAATGTCGCGCCACAGCGGCAGCTCTTCCGGGTCGCACATCGCCCACGCCACGCCAGCGGCGCCATTGCGGGCGGTGCGGCCAATGCGGTGCACGTAGCTGTCGGGCTCGTTGGGCAGCTCGTAGTTGATCACGTGGCTGACGCCGTCAATGTCCAGGCCGCGCGCGGCGATGTCGGTGGCCACCAGCACGGTGATTTCACCGGCCTTAAAGCCATCGAGCGCCCGCACCCGCTGATTCTGCGAGCGATTTCCGTGGATCGCCGCCGAGCTAATGCCCGCGCGCTCCAGGTTTTGCGCCACTTTGTCCGCGCCGTGCTTGGTGCGGGTAAACACCACACAGCGCAGTACCGCCGGATCCAGCAGCAGCTTCTCCAGCAGGGCGCGCTTGTCGGCCTTGGCGACGTGAAAAATCGACTGGTCGATCTTCTCCACCGTGGTCGCCGCGGGGGTCACCGCCACGGCCACGGGGTCGCGGAGCAGCTCGTCCGCCAGGCTGCGAATCTCCGGGGCCATGGTGGCAGAGAACATCAGGGTCTGCTTGCGATTGGGCAGAAATCCCACGATCTTGCGAACATCGCGGACAAAGCCCATGTCGAGCATGCGGTCGGCTTCGTCGAGCACCAAGAAGCGCACGTAGCGCAGGTCCAGGTGACCCTGACCGTGCAGGTCGAGCAGGCGGCCCGGCGTCGCCACCAGCACGTCAACGCCGCGGCGAAGAGCTGCCACCTGAGGCGCTTGGCCCACGCCGCCAAAGATCACGGTGGAGCGCATCGCGGTGTGCTTGCCGTAGCCCTGCATGGCTTCTTCAATCTGCAGCGCAAGTTCGCGGGTCGGCGCCAGCACCAGGGCCCGCAGGCGCTCGCGAGGGGCCGCCGGGCTCGCCATCAGCTGCTGGAGCACCGGCAGGGCGAACGCCGCGGTCTTGCCAGTGCCGGTCTGGGCGCACCCCAAGACATCGCGGCCTTGGAGAAGGGGCGGAATCGCCTGCTCCTGAATGGGCGTGGGGATGAGGTAATCCAGGTCGCCCAGGGCGCGCAGCAGCGGAGGAACCAGGCCAAGGGACACAAAGGAACGGGAATTGTCTGACATTCTTTCCATAATGATCGGGGACTTGCCCCGCAGCGGCTCTCAGGGAGCGAGAGCGCTGAGGTGAAACAACACTGTCGGTCGATGGCATCGACGGAGAGTGTCCGCCCCTCAGGCCGAAAAACAACCAGGCTGAGCGCGGACGACTCCACAGAATAGGGTTTGAGGGTCAAGAAAGCAAGGGGAAAATCGACATCCGACCTGGGCAGAAGGGCTCTAGGCGCGGGCCGCCGCAAGAAGCCCTTGGGTCACCGGATGTTGTGGATGGTCGAGCAGCTGCTGGGTCGGCCCCGTCTCAGCGACCTGGCCCTTGTGCAGCACGTGCAGGGTGCCGCCCATGCGCCGCGCCAGCGCCATAGAGTGGGTGATAATCAGCAGGCCCAGGCCTTCTTGGGCCAGCTCCTGCAGCAGCGAGATCGCCTCGGCCGCCAGCACCGGGTCCAGGGCACTGGTAGGTTCGTCAAATAGCACCGCTTCTGGTTTGGGCATCAGCGCCCGCGCCATCGCCACGCGCTGCTGTTGGCCGCCGGAGAGCTGGCGGGGCCAAGCGCGCTCTTTGCCAGTAAGCCCAAAGCGCTCAAGCAGTTGCATCGCCCGGTGCTCGGCCTCGTCGCGGCTCTTGGCATAGGCGTGGATGGGCGCCAAGGTCAGATTGTCCAGCACCGTCAAGTGCGGAAACAGGTGATACTGCTGAAACACCAAGCCAATCTTTGTGCGGAGGCGCTGGAGCATCGCCGCGTGGCTG
>JBIKTV010000478.1:0-4531 GCA_044347905.1 Myxococcota bacterium | reverse complement strand
CCTCGACCTTGGCGGCCACCCGCAGGGCGTCGTCCTTCTCGTCGTAGTTCTTGCCGCCAGAGAAGATCGCCGTGTCTTTGTTGAGGATCAGCGTCCAGCCCTTGGCGCTGGGCAGGGTCACCAGGGCGTAGCTGCCGGCCTTGAGGGCCTGGCCGCCAAAGGTCACGTCTTTGCTAAAGGTGATCTTGGTCGCGGCGTTGGCTCCGGTGCGCCAGACCTTGTCAAACGGCACCAGCTCGCCCCAGATCTTGCGGCCCTTTGCCGCCGGGCTGGAGTATTCGATGGCGATGTCGGTCACGCCGACCCGCTGACTCACCTTGGCCGCCGGGCTGGGCGAGGGCAGCTCTAGGGCCTGCTGCGCCAGCGCGGGCCGAACCAAGCTGGGGTGGGCCAGGGCGGCCCCCGCGGTCACGGCGGCGATCAGGGCGGGGGTCAGAAACAAGCGGTTCATGCGCATCGAGTTGGTCTCCAAAGGGTCAGCAGCGCCGGGTCGAGCCCCAGCGGGCCCGTCAAGGTGAAGCGCCCGCCGCCTGCCGTCAAGGTATCCGCGCAAAACGGCCGTCTGCTTGGGCAATTGGCTGTCGGCGCAGGCATTTGCCTGGGCGGCCAGGCCGAATCGGTGGGCGCGAGGTTTGGTCGGGCCGCTGCGTCGGTCGATGGCTGGGACTTGCGCCGTCCTTTGCGCGGGAGTGTCGCTGCGCGTTTGGGCACCTCGCCTGCGGCGACCGGGCTGGGGCTTTTTGCGCGCGGGCGGATGCGCCCCTAAGGGCGCCCCTGCGCTGGCAAAAAGGGGCGTCGGACGCCCCCCTTCGGGCCACCATCCCTGGTGCGGGGTTGGGCTGGCGCGGGCTTGAACGGGCACCGCGACGCGACCCTACGGCGCCGGCGTCGGACAGTCCAAGGTGTGCAGAAACGCCACCAGGTCGTCGACCTCGCGGTCGGGCACGTTCACGCCGCGCATCAGCGGGTCCAGCGTGCCCACGGTGGCGTTTCGGCGGTTGCGGCCACCGCGGTACACGTCGCTGATAAAGCCGCGCAAAGTCGCCTGGTGGGCGGCGTGGCCAAAGAAGCTGCGTTGGCCGGCGCCGCGCAGGCTGGCGGTGCGGAAGGCGCCTTCGCCAGGGGTTTCGCTTTGCACTGCGGCTAGTTTGGCCTCGCCGGCACTTGGATTGTCGGAATGCACGCCGGCGCCGTTAAAGGGATCGGCCAGCAGCTGCGGACGGCCCAAGGCGCGGCCGCGGTCGCTGGAGGGCAGGCCGATGTTGTGGAAGGCACCGTCCGAAAACGCAGGCCCGCTATGGCAATTGTTGCAGCCTTGGTTCACAAAGGCCCGGGCGCCGTTCAGCTCCTGCTGGGTGAAGCTGACTTCGTCGCGGGCCCATCGGTCAAAACGCGTGTCTGCGCAGAGCAGGGTGCGCTCGTATGCCTCAATCGCCTTGCCGGTGTTGGCGGCGATGCGGTCGATGTCGCTCTTGAGGCTCGCTGGCAGCGCTTCCCACTCGGCCATACCCGGCTTGCCCTTGACCGGCGCCCCTTGCAGCGAGGGCAGGTCGCCAAACACCGCCTCGTACTCGCCCTTGTAGGCGGAGGCCATGAGCTTGGCTAGCTCGACGCGTGTCAGGTCCATTTCTTTGGGATTCTCAATGGCTTTGAGCGGTTGGATCCACAGCGAGTCGCCGCGCCCGTCCCACAGCGTGAACTTCTGAAAGGCGGCGGCGGTGATGGGCATGGCGTGGCGGTCGCCGATCTGGCCGCGCACGCCGATCGAGAACGGCCGCGGATCAGAGAAGCCCTGCGCCGGGTCGTGGCAGCTGGAGCAGGCCACCGTCGAGTCGACGCTCAAGCGCTTGTCAAAGAACAGCTTTTTGCCCAGCGCTGCGGCCAGGCCATCCTGGGCATAGGCATTGGTCGGCGACGCGGGCACGGTCTCCGGCTTGAGTTGCATGTCGCGCAGCGCGGCGATGTCGCCCCGGTCGTCGCAGCCGCTAGCCCCCAGCGCCAATCCCAGGCCCATCAACAGAGGGATAAAGAAGCGCCCCGCGCGCGCCAATTGGTCAGCGACCATGATTAACCTCCTGTCTTTGAAGGGGGAAGTTTGCGGGCCACCCGACCCACCGCCTACCGCCCAGACCGGCGATGCGCGCCCGGCTAAGCGGGAGTGCCCGCAGCCGCCAAGAACGTTCAATCCGCGGTGGCGATTGTTTGCGGCGCATGTGGGGCCGAGCCTCGCCCGCCAAATCCGCAAGCCCCCGGTCCCGGCCGGACCACGCTGGCAAGAAGCGCCCCAGCCAGCGCCGCGGCCCCCGGGGGCAGCATCGGCCCGTCCTGCACCGCCACCCGCCCGCGCGCGCACAGCTGCAGCAGCCAGCCCCGCCAATTCTCCCGCAGGTAGCGGCTGCGCCGGCCCGCATGGTGGACGGTAAAGCTGCGGTTGGTCGCGGCGATCACCGAGTAGCGCTCGCAGGTGTGGCCG
The DNA here is from genome assembly GCA_044347905.1 of Myxococcota bacterium. Taxonomy (GTDB): domain Bacteria; phylum Myxococcota_A; class UBA9042; order UBA9042; family UBA9042; genus SXRM01. Next base: position 2,058 of record JBIKTV010000478.1, on the reverse strand, counting down.
GTCGCGACGGTAAAGCGCAAACCAACCTGCGGAAACGCCGGCGCTGGCCTTGGAATTTGCGGGTTCTGCATCATCGTCTGCCTCCCGCCGGGCAATCTGCCACAGCCCTGCGACAAGCACTGTCGCATCCGCGTCGCCGTCGTTGTGCCGGCTGCAGATTTGCCCAACACTGCGGCCGCTGTGCCGTTTGCTGTGAGGCTCTGATGTCCGACACCACCCTGCGCCATTGGATGATGCTCCGCCACTTGCCGCGCCACCCGCGCAAAATCGATGCGGCGGCGCTGGCGGGGCTGCTCTCTGAGGCCGGCTTCTTGGTGTCGCGGCGCTCTGTAGAGCGAGATTTGGTCAAGCTGGCCTCGGTTTTTCCAGTCCAGTGCGACGATGCGCACAAGCCGTTTGGCTGGTCGTGGATGGCGGGCGCGGCGGCGTTTGACCTGCCGGCGATGGACGTGCACTCGGCCCTGGCCTTCCGCATGGCCGCCGAGCACCTGCAACCGCTGCTGCCAGAAGTGACCCGCTCCTACCTCGACCCGCATTTTCAGCGCGCCCAAGCGGTGCTAGACGGTCTGGACGACAACGCCCTGTCCCACTGGCCCGGCAAGGTGCGGGTGGTGCCCGCCGGCCAAGCGCTGCTGCCCCCGGCGATTTCCCGCGAAGTGCTGGAGAATGTCCAGGCGGCACTGCTGGGCGAAAAACGCCTGCAGTTGCTCTATCGCAAGCGCGGTGAGGCGGATCCGCGCAGCTATGTCGTCCACCCCCAGGCGCTGGTTTGGCGCGATGCCGTGGGCTATCTGCTGGCGAGCCTTAAAGAATACGACGATGTGCTGCACTTTGCCCTGCACCGCATGGCCACGGCGCAGATGCTGGACGAACCGCGGCGCAGCGTCGCCGGCTTTAGCTTGGACCAGGAGATCGCCAGCGGTTCCCTGGGCTTTTTGCTGGGCGGCCAACCCGTGGAGCTGGAGGCGGTGTTTGAAGCGGTTGCGGCCGTGCGGGTGCGCGAGACCCCCTTGACCGCCCACCAGGTCCTGCAAGAGCTGGCCGACGGGCGGGTGCTGCTCCGCGCCTCGCTGGCCGACACCGTGCAGCTGCGCTCATGGCTCCGCAGTTTTGGCGAGTTCGTGGAAGTGTTGGGGCCGCCGGCGCTGCGGGCGTCCATGGCGGAGACGGCGCAGGCCCTGGCCGATCGCTACCTTTCTGAGCAAACCGCTAAATAGATCATGGCGTTCTAGGTGGGTCCCCCTCCTCCAAACCCCTCCTCGAAACCCTGCCAACAGCGGCCTCAGCGCTCGGCCAACTGGGCCATCGGCGCCCCCGGTGCCTGCTGGGCCAACACCCGCGGCTGGGTCTGGCGCTTGCCCGGCCGGTCGACCAGCACCGCCACCCTGCTCGCCCCCCAGTTGACCGGCAGCACGCTGTGCCAGCCCTGCGGCAGCTCGGGCGGCACCCACGCAAACAGCCACGCGGCATCGGCTGGCGACAAGTTCACGCACCCGTGGCTCTTAGGCACACCAAACTGGTCGTGCCAGTACGCGGCATGCAGGGCCCGGCCAGCGTCGTAGTGCATGACCAGCGGCACTTCTTCGGCGTAGTAGTCGTCCCACGGCCGGCCGCGCATGGTGCTGTGCAGGGTCTTGGCGTACACCTCAAAACGCCCCGTCTTGGTCGCGGTGATCTTCTTGCCGGCGGAGATCATCGTGGCAAACACCATCTTATCGCCCTCGTAGGCCGTCAGCACTTGCTCGCCCAGTTCGATGTGCATCCACTTGGCGTCCTTGGCCAGCCCGCGCGGCCTCTGCATGGGCTCGGCGATGCGCACCAGCGACCGAGGCAGCCAACCGCCGTCGATCTCGACCTTGCCAGGGCGCAGACCCTTGATCTCAAAGCGATCGTAGCGGTGCATCCACACCACCTGCGCGGCGTCCTTGGGAGGCTTCTTGGCCCCCGGCGGCCGCAGCGCCACTTTGCGCCGCACAAACGCCACCGCGCCGCTGGGGTCGTGGGCGCCCTCAAAGGTGCTGGGGGTAAACAGCTTGACGTCCTGTTTGCGCATGTAGC
>JBIKTV010000477.1:0-4537 GCA_044347905.1 Myxococcota bacterium | reverse complement strand
GCGTTGCGCACCCGGGCGGAGCGAAATGGCGACACCTGGACGCTCAACGGCAGCAAGATGTGGATCACCAGCGGCGATGTGGCCGGCGTGACCTTGGTGATGGCCCGCACCGATGCCACCAAGGGATCGCGAGGAATTACCGCATTCTTGGTGGAGCCGGGCACGCCGGGCTTTGAGATCGGCCGCCACGAAGAGAAGCTTGGCCTGCGCGGTTCTTCAACCGTGGCGCTGAGTTTTGTCGATTGCCGGCTGCCAGACAGCGCGCGGCTGGGCCAAGAGGGCCAGGGCTTTGAGATTGCCATGACGGCGCTCGACGGCGGTCGCTGCGGCATTGGCGGCCAGGCGCTGGGCATGGGCTATCGGGTGCTGGCGGAGAGCGCTCGCCACCTAGAAGCGCGTAAAGTCGCAGAGAAAGCCGTGGGCACCGAGCAGAATTCGCAGTTCCGCTTGGCCGACATGGCGATGCGCCTGGACGCCGCGTGGCTGATGGTGCTGCGGGCGGCCTGGCTGCGCGACCAGGGCAAAAAGATGAGCCGCGAAGCGGCGATGGCCAAGGTCATGGCCACGGAAGCGGGCGACTTTGCCGCCAAGACCGCCATGCAATTGGTGGGGGCCGCGGCGCTGGACGCTCGCCATCCGGTCGCCCGGGCGCTGCGCGATGTGCGTGTCAGCCGTATCTACGAAGGCACCAGTGAAATCCAACGCTTGGTCATCGCCCGCAGCTTGGCGGCGTCGGTCTAGGCCCAACAAGACTCGGGAGGCAGCATGGACAACAGCACTGCGCGGCGCGGGCGGGTACTTATCGGCAAGGTCGGTCTCGACGGTCACGACCGCGGGGCCAAGGTGGTGGCGCGGTCCCTGCGCGACGCCGGCTTTGAGGTCATTTACACCGGCCTGCACCAGACGCCTGAGATGATCGTCAACGCGGCGATTCAAGAGGACGTGGACGTGGTTGGCGTGTCGATCCTCTCGGGCGCCCACAACACCCTGGTGCCCAAAATCCTCAAGCTTTTGGCGGATCGCGGCGCGAGCGACATCGCGGTGTTCGTCGGCGGCATCGTCCCCGATGGCGACATCCCGGCGCTGCGCGAAAAGGGCGTGCTCGACGTGTTTACCCCCGGCACCTCGCTGGAGGCGATTGCCAATCGGATCCGCGGGGTGCTGGCGTCGCGCGGTCTGGAACTGATCACGACGCCCATCGCTCAATAGCGACAGCGGCTGGCAGAGTCGGAGGAACCCATGCAATTCTCGCCTCATGCGGACCAGCAGATGGTCTTGGATGCGCTGCGCGCCGTGGCGGACGGCCAACTCAAGCCGGCGGCGGCGCAGATCGACAGCCAGGGCCAGGTGCCAGCGGCGATTGTCCAGCACCTGCGCGATCTTGGCGCCTTTGGCCTCTTGGCCAGTGAAGAGGCGGGCGGCCTGGGCCTAGATGCGGTGGCGGCGGCGCAGTGTTGGACCCTGTTGGGCAATGCAGAAGCGGGGACGGCGCAGGCCCTGGCACAGCACGCATTGGCGCTCAAGGCCCTGGAAAGCTGCGCGGCGGCTGGGCAATTGGCCAAGACCATTCAGGCCCTTGCCGCCGGCAAGAAGCGCGCCTGCTTTGCGGCGTATGACGGCGACGACCACCTGGATCACGCCAAGCTGCTGGCCTGTGCGGGCCCGCGCGAGGCCGGCGGTTGGCAGGTGAGCGGCGAAAAGCCTTGGGTTTTAGCGGCTAAAGGCGCGGACGTGGCGGTGATGCTCGCGGCGACGGAGGCCGGGCCGGCGTGGTTCCTGGTCGAACTCGCGGGCCTGACCTTGGGCGATGTGGGCGAGCAGCTGGGCCTGCGCGGGGCGGCGGCGGCGATCATCGCATTGCCTGACGTGCCAGCGCTGCTCTTGGCCGAGGGCGCTGAAGCTGTGGCTTTGACTGGGCAATTGCTCGCATGGGCTGGCCTGCTGACTGCGGCGGTGGCCATGGGCGCGGGCCGTGCGGCACTGGAGGCGGCGTCTCGCTACGTGCAGCAACGCGAGCAATTTGGCAAGCCGATCGCGACTTTGCAGCCGGTGCAGTGGCACATCGCCAACGCCTGCACCCAACTCGACGCGGCGCAGATGCTGGTGATGAAGGCGGCGTGGAACCTGTCGCGCGGGGCCAAAGGGCTCGAAGGCGGCGCGTGGCGGCTGGCCAAAGTGCGGGCCACGGAAGCGGCGATGCAGGCGGCCGACAGCGCCATCCAGCTGCACGGCGGCTACGGATACACCAAGGATTTCCCGGTTGAACGGCTGTATCGCGACTCCCAGGTGCTGGCGCTGATCAACGGCGGAGCGGCGGCGCTCAAGGTCCAGGCGGCTAGGCTGCTGGCGGCGTAGGGCCGGGAGCGCAGGCTAGGGCTTCACCGGCGCCAAGCGCTTGAACCAAAAACTGTAGATTTCATCCGGGTTCTTGAGGCCATAGGCCCCGGTCATCAGCCGCGAGGCCTGCAGAAGCGCTGCGCGTCGCCCATCGGCGGGGGCGAGGTGGCCGGCTTGCAGCAATTGCGCCGCTTGCTCCCAGAGTGGACGGTCAGCGGGCAACGGCAACTGCGCCAGTTGCTTGGCACTTAGCTTGATCGCGTGCACGGACATCGCCGATCCCGCGCCGCAATGCCAGGCCCACACGCTGGCCGGCGCCCCCAGCACCACCGCGGCAATAAGCCACAAATCCTTGGGATCGCGGGGTAAAATACTCAGGGTCGGCGTGGTGTTCAGCCAGGCGCCGCGCTCATCCACCGCTGCTTCCAGAATCTTGCTCTGGGTCGCCACCACCAGCTTGGGCACGAGCCGCGCCTGCGCCCACGCCCCCAACTTGGCCGACGCGAGCGCCAACGCCGGCCGATCGACCACCGGCCGCTGCCAGGACTGGCCGCCAAAGCGCACTGCCACACTACCCCATTGACATTGCAGGGGATCGATGTGCCCCGTCAGCACCAGCGGCGGATGGTCTGCGTCGGGCTGGCGATGCGCGGGCAGGTCGATCACATGGCCCTGCAGGCCGTAGTACTGATCGCGGAAATCAGCTGTAGTCTTAGCGAGTTCTGCTAGGGTCCCCCCAGTTTGCAGCTCAAGCGGCGGCACCCCCAGCTGGGTGGCGAGCAGTCCCGACCACGGGCCGTGCTCCGCGAGCTCCACCTGACTTTGCGCGGTAAAATCCTCGCCCGCCAGCAGCTGCACCGGCGGTTGGCCGCGCCTGGGCACGTCGGCGATGATGGCGCACGTGGCCACCTGGGCATCCGCAAAGTGCTTTTCTGTGCCCAGCCACACCGCGCGGATGGTCGCCTGAGCGCGCAGCTGATCGCGCACCGGACCGGCGTCGCGGGTGGACAGGGTGCTGAGCGGCTGCAGCAGCGCCAACGTGCCGCCCGGCATCAGCCAACCCATGCCAGCGCTTAGGAATTGCGCGGCTACGTCTGTGTAGGCCCCGCGCGGCTGGCCGTTGTCAGAGGTCGAACGCGGCCGCAGGGTCGCCGTCTGCAGCTGGCTCAGAAACGGCGGATTGCCCACCACGAGCGAAAACTGCGGTTGGGGCGGCAGGGCAAGGAAGTCGGAAATCTGCAGCATTGGCGCGGAGTAAGCCGTGCCCAGGGTAATGTCTGGCGGCACGGTGCGCTGCAGCGCGGCCCCGGCGACCAGCACCGCCAGCGGCTCAATGTCGATGCCCGCCACGCCGCCCAGGGCCCGCTGCCAGGCCTCAGCTGTGCGCCCGCTGCCCAGCACCTGCTGCCAAGCCGCGGCGAGATGGCGCACCGCCGCCACCAAGAAATGGCCGCCGCCGCACGCCGGGTCGATCACCTGCACCCGAGACAGGGCCAACTGCGGCAAGGGCGAGGCCAGGGCCGCCTCGATCTGCGGCAAAAGGCCAATCCGGAGAAGACTTTCCACCAGTGCGGGCGGCGTATAGAAAGCGCCGTGCCCCGTGCGCGCCGTGGTCTGCGGGGCATGGGCGGCATCCACCAGCGCTAGGCCCAGCTCCAGCAGCCGCGCCAAACCGGCCGGATCGCGGGGCAGGGCGCGCAGGGCCAAATCCTCTTGCGCCGTGCGGTCCAACGCCGGGTCCAGCGCCAGCGCGACGAGCCGCTCCAGCACCTGCCGGGGCGCCAGATCGCGGTGGCCGCCCTGGATCGCCCGCCACGCCTCTGCCACCGCGGCGCGCTGCTCTTTGGCCGTCGTGGGGTTCATCGGCTACGCGCCTTCGTCGAGGAAGTGCATGTCTTCACGAGCAAAGTTGTGCAGCTTTCCGCCGGGGCCGCGCACCCGCAGCTCCTGCCGCCCCTCGATCCATACCGCGGCCACCGCCGTGCCGTGATCGCCCGTGGGCAGCAGCACAGGTCTGCCCGCAGGGGTATGGTCGAGCACGCAAAAACTCAAGGGATCGTCGCGCGTTTCGCTTCGCAGCCGCAGGTACAGGTCGGGGAAGTGGCGCTGCTTGACCTTCCACGTCCACTCGCCGGGCAGCTCAGGCCGGTGGCCCGTGAGCACGGCCGAGACGCCGTCCTGCACCAGCAGCGTCATGACG
>JBIKTV010000476.1:0-4538 GCA_044347905.1 Myxococcota bacterium | reverse complement strand
GCCCGTACTGCTTGTCCCACGGCGGCCAGTCCTCCCACTTGTAGAACACCGACCCTTCCCAGACTCCGGAGTGCTCAAGCATGAAATTGTGCCCCAGTTCGTGGGCGACCCGCCGGCTTTTGTCGCCATTCTCAATGCGCACGGTCGAAGCGCCGCAGTACGACCTGGCGTAGGGCTCTTGGCCAATGGCCTTGAGGCTCAAGGAACCGCTGCCGCCGCTCTCGTCTTCCGTGACGACGATCCAACCCCACGCCTGGGCGGCTTGGCGCACTGACTCGTCCGAGGTCACATTGACGTCAAACATCGCGTAGTAATGGGCCATGTGCTGCATGGAGGCGATGATGTCGGCCTGCTCCTCGGCGTCAAAGGTGCTGGGCGAGCCGTTGCGATTATAGCCCGAATACAAGGTCTTGCCCTTGCTGCTGCTGAAGTGGGTGCCGCCGTCGTAGTCGACAAACAGCACTACTGGAGCGCCGGCGTTGGTCTGGATCAACGGCAAGCCAGACGCGGCGAGCGGTGCAGGCGCTGGGTCGGCACACAGCACGGTGCCGACAAGAGTGCCGTCGCTCTGCCTGGGCACTGGCGTGCCCGTGTCCACGGAGGAGGGCGATTCGGAGGCGCTCGCGGTGTCGCCAGAGGAGTTGCTGCCGTCCGCGCCCTGGGCGCTGTCGTAGGCCAATTGTTGAGTCGGTACACCGCTTGGGGCGGCGGTGGAGCAGGCGGAGGCCAGCCATAAGAGACTGCCCGCGGCGATCGCCGGAATTGCTTTGGCCACGCGCCATTCGCTGCGAGCCACGGTCCAACGTCGATCTGAATTCAAAGCAGCCTCTTCGCCTCGGGGATTAGGGCAGGGCGGAGCCGCGGGAGCACGCCCAGGTGGGGAAGGTTTCAATGCGGCCGGCATCGCCTTGGCTGGCTCCGCCTCCCAACGCCAAGGTTATGCGAAAGCGCCGACACAGGTCAAAAACCGACCCTCAGCGGCGCTTGGTCCGGCGATTTGTGCGTCCTTTCTCGCTCCTGTGGCGCGTTTTGGGGTCATCCTGGTCCGCGCCGCCTAGCGGCTGCGCGTCGCAGGACCGCGCCCCATCGTCCAGCTTGCCAGCTGGCCGACCGAGCCCGCGGGCGCGCCGCGGCTGGACGGCCTTGCGAAATGGCCGGCTTTTGAGCACCGCGCGACGCCCGGGGCTCGTCCCTGCGGGTGTCGGTCGCTTGCCCAGGGCCGCAGGCGGCGGCCGGCGTTCCCACCGCCGCGGGCCGTGGTATCCTCCAGTGCCACAACCGGCCCAGCCAGCGGAGCTTCCATGCGCAATACGCCTACACTAAACGCAAACCTGGTCCTGACCGCCCTGGCCGTCGCCGTCGCCAGCCTCGCCCCCAGCGCCGCGGCCCAGGCCAAGCCGCTGGCCCACCGCGTCGTGCGGCCGGCCGACCTGGACCCCAGCCTGGTGCCCAAGGGCATCTGGCTGCACGGCCTCGTGTTTACCGACAGCCGCGGCGACAACAGCGTGACCTTTACCGCGGTCAACAAGACCTCCAAGGCCAAGGGCTCTGGCGAGGATCCTCAGAACTCGCGCTACCTGCTGGTGCGCCACGTCCGCGACGGCAAGGTGATTCGCGAGGTCAATGACAAGGTGGAGCGCTGTCAGTTTGACCTCTCCCTGGAGCTCGCCCAGGCCGCACTGGCGGTGACGGACCTGGACGGCGATGGCCAAGCCGAGGTGACCTTTGCCTACAAGCTCGCGTGCCGCAGCGACGTCAGCCCGCGCGACCTCAAGCTGCTGGTGCTGGAGGACGGCGCCAAGTTCATCCTGCGCGGCTCCACCGTGGTCAATGACGGTACCGGCACCGCGGGTGGCGAATTCAAGGCGGAGCCCGCCAAAGCCAGCTGGCCCGTTGGGTTCTACCAGCACGCCGAAAAGCTGTGGCGCTTGGTGGTCAAAGACTAGGCCGCGCCCGACGCGCGCAGGTGCCAGGCTACTGTCTGATCGGCGCAATCCTTGGCCAATTCGCCATCGGGCCAGGGACAGTCACCCGCAGGGCTGAGCCCCGGGCGTCGCGCGGCGCTCAAGAGCCGTGCTCACCGCATGGCCAGTCAGCCGCGGCGCGCCCCACGCGCGCCGGTGCACGCAGGTGCCAGGCTACTGTCTGATCGGCGCAATCCTTGGCCAATTCGCCATCGGGCCAGGGACCGTCACCCGCAGGGCTGAGCCCCGGGCGTCGCGCGGCGCTCAAGAGCCGTCCTCACTGCAGGGCCTTCCAGCCGCGGCGCGCCCGAGGGCTCAGTCGGCCAGCTGGCAAGCTGGACGATAGGGCCCGGTCCTGCGCCGCAGCCGCAAAGCGGCGCGGACCAGGAGGCCCCCGCACTCTGCCGCGACTTTGATCGAGCGCCGCGCTTTGTCGATTCGGCACTCCTCTCGACGCCGTCAGCCGCCCTCGACTCAGCTAGGAAACCGCTCTATTCTCGTCGCGCTCGCGAGCTTTTGATGTGTGTCAACGTTGACACACATCAAAAGCTCGACCGGAACAAAGCGAGGCCCGCCGTGCGAGAGGTACAAGCCCTTCTAGTTCAGAGTGAATTTCAGGATGCGCTGCAAATCCTCCAGTCCTTGACCAGCGGCCACGAAAAGACCTACCGCCTAGCCGTAGGTCAGTACATTCTGCAGCGCTTCTTTGCCGGCCAGGCGCCGCTGTACCAGAGCCACGACAAGAACAAGCAGACCAAATTTGCCAGTTTCCTGGCCATTCACGCCGCCGACCTCGCCGAGCTCGACCTGAGCGAGCAAACCCTTCGCCGCTGCGTGCGCGTCCACCTCTGCTACGACACCTTGCCGCCTGCGATGCGCGACAAGCTGAGCTGGAGCGCCCTGTTGGCCATCAGCAGCGTTCCAGAGCCCAACCAGCGGGCGCGCTTGGCTGCGGCGGCGGTGCGCGAGAGCTGGCCGGTGTCCAAGGTCAAAGAGGCCGTGGCGTTGGCGGGGCAGAACCGCCTCTGGGATGCGGAGCCAGAGAAGGAGGGGCTGCAGCTCCCGGCGCCCAAGCCCGAGCCGCTGCCGCAACCCGGCCGGTTGGTCACGCAGACGGAGAAGTGGACGAGCGAAGTCCAGGCGTGGCGTCAGGAATTTGCCCGCATTGACCCGAGCAAGCTCAACCACGGGCAAATTCAGCGGATGCGCGAAGCGATTGCGGCCTTGCGAGGTCAGATAGCTGAGCTTGAGAAGAGTTTGGTGGAGCCGGAGTAGCCCAGCGCCGCCACCCAAACGGACCGAGGAGAGCTGATGGCGACACCCAAGAAGACGAAGAATCGCGAGCGCATGACCCTTGCGGAAGTGATGGCGGCGCTAGAGGAGGCCGGTACCGAACAGGCGCGCAAGACCTATCGCCGCCACGGCGCCCGCGAGCCGGTGTTTGGCGTGTCGTTTGCCGTGCTCAAGACCCTGGCCAAGCGCACGGGCACCGACCACGAACTGGCGCTGGCCCTGTGGGACACCGGCAATTTTGACGCGCGCAACCTCGCCGTGCGCATTGTCGAGCCGGGCAAGATGACCCTGGAACAGCTGGACGCCTGGGGCCGGGTTGGACAAATTGCCATGGTGATGGGGTATGTCGCCTTTGTCGCGGTGGAGTCGCCGCACGCGATGGTGTGTGGGGAGGCGTGGCTGGCCGACGGCGATGCCCGAGTCCGCGCGATGGGCTGGCAGGTTGTAGCCGCGCTGGCGCTGCAGGATGAATCGCTGGAGGACGACTGGATGAGCGCGCAGTTGCAGCGCATCGAGCAGACGATCCACGCGGCGGACAATGTCGAGCGCGGGCCGATGAACCAGGCGCTGATCGCCATCGGCTGCCGCAATGCGCAACTGCGCGAGCTCGCGACGGCCGCGGCCGTGCGCATTGGCCCGGTGGAGATCGACCACGGCGATACCGCTTGCGAGACGGTGGAGGGCGCGCCGAGGATTGCCAAGACCTGGGACCATTCGCTGAGCAAGGGGCATGTTTCGCCCGCAGCGCATGAGCGCACGCGCGAGTCGATGCGCACCCGCTGCTAGCGCAGGCGGTGGGGGCTCGTCGGCTTGTCCGACCGGGAGGTAGGGTTTGGACTTGCCTATGGCTTGGACGGCTCCCACCGCCGCGGCGCTCCGCTCGCGGCTGGCTCTCGGTCTCGACTTGCCCAGGTTTGGGCGGCTCCCACCGCCGCGGCGCTCCGCTCGCGGCTGGCTCTCGGTCTCGACTTGCGCCGGGTTTGGACGGCTCCCACCGCCGCGGCGCTCCGCTCGCGGCTGGCTCTCGGTCTCGACGTGCCCAGGTTTGGGCGGCTCCCACCGCCGCGGCGCTTCGCTCGCGGCTGGCTCTCGGTCTCGACTTGCGCTGGGTTTGGACGGCTCCCACCGCCGCGGCGCTCCGCTCGCGGCTGACCGACGCCCCCTCGGCACGGATTGCGCGGGGGTTGGAGGGTAAGGGAGGAAGGGGTCGTAGGGGAAGGAAACGTTAGGGTAGTAGGGGGCTGCGAAGCCCCCACGTTCCCTATGGTTCCTTCCCCTACA
>JBIKTV010000475.1:0-4543 GCA_044347905.1 Myxococcota bacterium | reverse complement strand
ACGGCGCCTGGGTGCTCACTCATCGGCAAGTGCAAGAAGCGCACCCGCACGGAATCCTTGTGCTTATCGGCCATTTCCAGCAGGGCTTTGGCGTTGCCGCGGGTGTACGGGCACTCAAAGTCGATAAAGGCGAGCACCTCCACCTTGGGGGCCAAAGCTCCGCGCTCGGGAGCGTCAAAAGCCGCGGCGGCAGCGGCAGAAATCTTCTCGGCACTGCTGCGCTTGCACGCGGTGGTCGCGGAAGCAGCCATGGCCGTTGCGGCGGCGATGGCCAACCAGCGGTTCATGCGCGGGCGGTGGGTCGAATGCTGGGTGCGATCAGTGAACATTTTCAAAGGGCTCCTCGATGGCTGCCGACCCCGGTCGGGCACGGCAGGTCTTGACTGGACTTGGCCTGGCTGGATTAGGCTGGGCTGGGCTGGGCACTAATGGGGCGCGAATTGTCCGGGCAGCTCGGGAGTTTCTCTGCAAGAGAGAGGGACACCAGCTCTACAGGGCCCTACAGGGTAAGAGCAACCGCGCGCCGAATCAAGACACCCCTCCCGCCCGGATTCGCCGCCTTGGGCGCAACTCTTCGTTGTCGCTCCGGTCCGGTCCTCAACGTACTTCCATGTACGCCTCCGGTCCGGTCCTCGCTCCGCCTTGATTTGCATCCCAATTCGACGATCCGGCCAAATCCATGTGGTGGATTTGGGCCCGGCCACGCGGACCGGTTAGGAGCCGCCGTCTTCGCGCAGTTTCCGCCAGACCGCCAGCCTATCGGCCGCCCGCGCCTCGGCGCCATTGCGCGTGGGGGTATAGAACTCCACATGTTGCAGCGCATCCGGCAGGTATCGCTGGGCGTTAAAGCCGCCGCTCGCATGGGGATCGCGATAGTCCTCGCCCCAGCCCAGATCGCGGCCCACGGAGCTTGAAGCGTTGCGCAGGTGATCGGGAACGGCCAAGGTGCCAAAGCGCTCTACCGCCTTTTGTGCAAGGCCCAGGCCTAAGTAGCTCGCCTTGGACTTGGGAGCGCAGGCCAGGTAGGTGGTCGCCTGGGCCATCATCAGCCGCGATTCCGGCAGGCCGCAAAGCTCGTGGCCCTGCGCCGCGGCGATCGCCAGCTGCAGACCCTGCGGGTCGGCGTTGGACACGTCCTCCGCGGCAAAAATCACGAGGCGCCGGCAGATGAACCGCGGGTCTTCGCCGGCCTCCAGCATCCGCGCCAGCCAATACAGCGCCGCGTCCGGATCGGAGCCCCGCAGCGATTTGATGAACGCAGAGACCACTTGGAAGTGTTCGTCGCCCGCGCGATCGTAGCGAGGCCCTTTGCGCAGCGGCGTGCGCGACAGCAGCTCTTCGTCAATGATCGGCGTCAACTGCGCATCGCGGCTGCAGTGTTCGAGCAGCGGCTCCGCGGAAGCTTCTAGCAAGGTCAGGGCCCGCCGGGCATCGCCATCGGCCTGAGCGACCAGGCGCCGCAGCGCTTCCTCGGTGATCTGCAGGCCGCTGCCGCCATAACCTCTTGGATCGTCCAGGGAGCGCCGCAGCACTTCCTCGATCGCCGCCGGCCCCAGGGGCTCCAACACCACAAGCACACAGCGGCTGAGCAAGGCTGCGGTCAGGGAATGGCCGGGATTTTCCGTGGTAGCGCCGATCAGCGTGACCGTGCCCGCCTCAACGTGCGGCAGCAGTGCGTCCTGCTGAGCCCGGCCCCAGCGGTGAATTTCATCGACAAAGCAGACCGTTCTCTCGCCGCGCCGCCCGGCCGCCTGGGCTTCTGCCACCAGATCGCGCAGCTGTTGCACGCCGTCCAACACTGCGGAGAGAGCGGCAAATCGCGCCTGGCTGTGGCGGGCGACCAACCGCGCCAGAGTGGTCTTGCCCACACCCGGCGGGCCCCAAAGCAGCAGGGAAGGCAGGCGATCGGCCTGTAGGGCCTGGCGGACAAAACCCTCCGGCCCCAGCCACGCTTGCTGGCCCACCACCTCATCCAACTGGCGGGGCCGCATCCGCTCGGCTAAGGGCGCGCGCGGTGTCTGGTCAAAAAGACCTGGAGAAGCTCCGCTATTTCGCTTTGTTTGACCCACAGCGTCCTCGGTCTGGCGCCGATCTCACGCGCGGGACTTTTGCCATTCTGGCCGCGTGGTCAGCACCGGGCAGCGGGCGTGCTTGATCACGTGCTCCGCCATCGAGCCCAAAACGGTGTTGCGCACCTGATCGCGGCCGATCGCCGGCACCACAATGGCATCGGCGCCCACGCGGTCGACATAGCTCATGATGCCCGATCCCGGCTTGTTGTCCTCGATCAACTGCCAAAAGGCTGGCACACGGGTGATCTGGTGGGCGGCATTGGAGAGGCGGGCCTGCATGCGCGCGCGGATCTGGTACTGCATGTCTTTGGGCAGAAAAATATCGCCCTCAGGGGTCGCCAGCGTCTGCGATTGGCCGGGCTGCACCACGTCGACCACCTCCAAGCGGCCGCCGAGTTCGCTGGCAAAATCCTCGGCCGCGAGCAGCAGCGGCTGCCACTCGTCATCGGAAAAATCGATCGGGTGGACGATGCGGCCAAACCCCGACCAGGCGTCCATGCGCGAGGCAAAGCGCTCATTGACCGACAGCACCGGCACGCGGGCGTCGCGAATCAGCCGCGCCGTCGGCGAACCCAGCACGCGCCCAGTGAATTCGTGCTGCCCCTCGGTCGCGACCACCGCCAAGTCTGCGCCCAGCTCGTCGAGCACATCCACCGCGAGTTCAAACGTCGAACCCACGCGCGCGACGATCTCTGCGTGAACGCCCAGCGCAGCCAGATCTTGCTGGTACGACAGCAGAGTTGGCATGGCCCGCTGGCGATCGGCGTCGTCAATCACTTGGCGCATGCGCGCCGCTTCGCCGTCCAGGTAGAACAGCTCGCTCGACCCGCGAAAAGCGTGGAAAATCGTGATGCGCGAGCCCAGGGCCTGAGCGGTCACCGCCAGCGGCTTGAAGGCCAAGCGGGTGACTTCGGTCAAATCCGTCAAAAGCACGATGTGATCGAACACGGTGGCCTCAGCGCGACCGGCGATCAGTCTTGCGGTCGTCACCGCAGAACCTACGGCTGTGCCAAGGGTTCGTCAAGCGCCGTCCTGCGCAGCTCCGCGGCTGATCGTCCGGAAGCTATCGTTCACCTCTCTGGAATCACGACTGTTCTGGCTGCTCGTTGACAATACAGCGACGCTGACGGTACAAGACCGACTCCACCGGTAGGGCGGACTCGATTTTGGCCGGCCGCTCCTGCCCAACAGCCTTGTGTGACCGAGCTGATCAGCTCCACCACGGCCTGCTTAATTCCCTCTGCCTGATTCCGCATTTCCCGGAGGTTCCTGATGAAGAAGAGCTTGTTTGCCGCTTTCGCCCTGGTCGTTGCCGCGCTCGCTACGGGCTGCTCCTCGGCTCCGGCCAAGGAAACCCCGGCCCCGACGGCCGGCTGCACCAGCGACGACCAGTGCGCCAGCGCCGGCCCCTGCGGCAAGTGCGTTTCCGGCAGCTGCCAGAACGTGTTTGGCGCCGAGTGCTGCAACAAGGACGACGACTGCGGCAACCCGGCGCTCCGCTGCCGCGCCAACCGCTGCAAGTAATTGCGCTTCGCTGCGCAATCGCTTCCCAGGTGGCTCCGCTCCGGCGGCTCGCCACAGCCTGATCCGCGGGATCGCGCCCGCGCCGTTGGCGAATTTGCCGATGGTGCGGGCGTAGATCCGTGCGGGCGGCCACTGCCCTTCCGTTGGGAACCGGCGCTCCATGGACGCCCAAGTTCCTGTGACGCCCAGTTCCTTTGACGACCTGGGTGCTGACAGTCCGCCAGAATGTCCTACCTTGATTTCTCCGAGCGCCCGTGTTGCGCCAGAGGCCATCCGATGAATAACTGCCCGAGCCGTGACCCAAGCCAATCGCTGTTGCCGCGCCTATCTGGAGCGCTGTGGGCCGTGGCGGCACTGCTGCTGGCCCTCGCCACGGGCTGTGGTCCCTCATATCCCAACTGCAATAACGACGAGCACTGTAAGTCTAAAGGCGAATTCTGCCTGGACAACAAGTGCGCTCAGTGCCGCACGGACAGCCACTGCCCCGGCGCCGACACGGACAAGTGCGTGACGTGCCAGGCCGGCGGCTGCGGGCGCAAGGCGGACTGCTGCAGCAGCAACCTGGACTGCGGCGCGGGCAAGAAATGCGACACCGCAGGCAACAAGTGCGTGGCCCAATGCGCCGCCGACACGGACTGCCCGGCGGGCCAGAAGTGCGCGGCTGGCGCCTGCAAAGCCCCGGAAGGCAACCTCAGCGGTGACGCCAGCGGCTGCAAGGCGGACGGCGACTGCGGCGCGGGCCTCAAGTGCAAAGACGGCCGCTGCCTGGACGCCGCCGGCCAGTGCGGGTTTGCGCCGATCTACTTCTCCTTCAACGAATACAGCTTGACCGACAGCGCCCAGAACGGCCTGTCTGCCAACCTCAAGTGCTTCAAGGAAAAGCCGGTCACGACCATCACCGTAGAAGGCCACTGCGACGAGCGCGGCACCGACGCGTACAACATGGA
>JBIKTV010000474.1:0-4544 GCA_044347905.1 Myxococcota bacterium | reverse complement strand
TGACCTATGACGCCAAAGAGACTTTTCGCTCCACCGCGGCGGTGACGGTGGGTCAGCCGATCGATGTCGCGGCGTTTGCCAAAGAGCACGGCGGCGATCAGCCTGCGGCACGGGCGCTGACGGAGCTTCTGCATCAGCGCTTGGCCCAAGCAGTTTTGCAGGCCGACAGCCAGGAGCTCTGGCGCGGCATGCTCGCCGTGGCCGCCTGGACCGACCCTCAGGCCGCCCGCGATCTCGCCTTGCGCCAGCAGCGCGCCCATCGCCTGGCTGAGCGCTGGAGCGAGCTCAACGCCAGCGATCCCGCCACGGCGCTGGCACTGCAGGAGCAAGCCCGCGATCTGGTGCGAAGTTTGCGCGCGGTGGGCCTGGACGACCCGCTGGCCCTAGAGGCGCCACCGCTCTCCGCGCTTCGCTTGCTGCAGCCGCTGGTGTCGCTGCTGTTGTTGCTGCCGCTGGCCGCGGTGGGCGCCGCGCTGGGCTGGCTGCCCTACCGGGCGATTCGGCCGCTTGCCGTGCGCCTGGCGGGAACGGAGACGGACCTCATCAGCACCATCAAGACGCTGCTGGGTATCCTGGCCCTGGGCATCTGGTGGGCCGCAGAGGCGGCGCTGGCGGGCTTTTGGGGCGGGTGGCAGGCTGGGCTGGCTGTGGCGCTCTTGGGCCCGCTGGGGGGCTGGGTGGCGCTCCGCTGGACCGATCGCCTGGAGACCCGCCGCGATGCCCTGCGCGCCGGCTGGCTGACCCTGCGCAATGACGCGGTGGCCGGGCAGATTCGCCAGCGGCGGGCCGAGCTGGCCGCGGCGGTCGAGGCGACGCTCAGCACGGCGGCGGCCGGGGAGTGAACCCAGGTTCACTGTCGAGGTTCCGTTCGCTGTCGAGGTTCAGTTCGCCGGCCAAGTCCGGTTCGCTGGCCAAGTCCTGTTCAGCGTCGAGGTTTGGACCGCTGTCGAGGTGCGTTTCGCTGGCCACTTTGGTTCACTGGCGAGTTCGCTTCTTAACCGCCGGTAATGACGTCGGGCGAGCCCTCGACCATCTTGCCGATGCCGCCGCAGTGCGTGTCCATGTCGTTTAGGCGGTGCGCCGGCTTCTTGTTGATGAACACGGTGCCGGAGCCGATCGTGGCGGTCCAAGTGTTGGGCCCACAGCACGCTGCGTGGACGCCGGGGTCGCCGACGCGCAGAGCGGGCCTGCCATTGACGTTGACGTTAGGTGATCCGGCCACCGCTGGGCCAATGCACGAGTGCGGGCATGCCGGGCAGCCGTGGGCATCTGCGGGCACCTGCGACTTGTCTCCGAGGCGGCTTTGGGCTGGCATGAGTCCTCCGGGGGGCCTGACGCAACAACACGGCGACGGCTGCGCAGCCCACGGCCCCACCATAGCAAGCGGCGAGCCCAGCGGCAACGCCCAGCGGATCCTGCGGGGCAACTAGACCCCAGTCCAGCGGTTTTGCCCTGCGCGTCCTGAGCTACCGCGACAGAGCGGCGGTGCCAAAATGCACGCCCAACTCCAGCACCAGGCGAAAGAAGGGACCGTAGCCAAACTCGTCGAGCCCGGCGATGTCCTGGTCCTTGCGGTCTGAGGCGATGAGGCCCTCAAAACCCAGCGACAAGTAGCCCGTGTTGGGCGATACCACCACTTTGGCGCCTGCGGTCATGTACTTGAGCGAACCTCGGCCATTTTGCAGGTCCATGTCATAGCGGTGGAGCAGCAGCTGGGTGCCCGCGATCCGCGGAAAGGCCACGCCGGCAAAAAGGTCGATGCCAGAGGGCTGGGCGGCGGGGCTCGGCGTGTCCCAGGCTTGAAACTGAATCCACTGGGCGCCGCTGATAAACGCCAGCATCGGCGTGGTGTTGCGCTTACCCCAGGAAACGTAGACATGGCCGCCGAGGCCCGCACTCAGGTCCGGGCGAAACACCCCTTCCGGCGCCGACTGCTGCAAGCTGGCCCCGCCGTTGACCATGGCCACCGCGCCAAACAACACGGTGCTTTCGCCAGGCGTTTCGGGGGGCTCTGCCTCGCGTCGCTTGGCCGCGGCCGGCCCCGCTGCCCCGGGTCCTTTGCCCGCCACAGGCGCAGCCGCTGTGGACGCTGAGGAGCCCGGCAGGACCGCGGGCTTAGCGGCCGAGCGAGCCTCCGCCTCCTTGGCCCGCCTCTCCGCGTCTTTGGCCCGCTCTTCTGCTGAAATTGCTTTGGCTTCTGCCTGAGCACGCGCGTGCGACTCCGCTTCTACGCGCAACTTGGCCTCCGCTTCGGCCTTGGCCGCGGCCTCTTTCTGCGCGCGCATTTCCGCTTCACGGGCCTGGCGGGCGGACTCGGCAGCGCGCAATTCCGCTTCTCTGGCGCGCTCTTCTGCTTGGCGAATCTTCTCTTCCGCCTCAGCGCGCGCTTTGGCCTCGGCTGCGGCCCGGGCCTTCTCTTCGGCGGCGCGCCGCAGCTGATCATCGATCGCCGCCACGCGCTTCTTGCCGTCCTCTTGGCCGGCCGGCGACTTCTCGATGCTCAAGAACAGTTCGAAAAGCGCCTTGGCTTCTGCGAGCTTGCCCGCCTGCTCGCGCGCCCGTGCGGCGTTGTAGACCGCCGTGGGAATCTTGGCGAGGTCGTAGACCTGCATAAACAGCTCGGCTGCGCGATCCCACTCGCCCGCGCGAAACGCGGCTTTGGCATCGTCATTGAGCTTATTGGCTTGGAGCTTGAGCTGTTTGGCGGTGGGCGCTTTGGGCGCGGCGATCGCCGGGGCGGGCACGACGGCCAGCGCCATCACCAGGACCGTCAACCATGGCAGGGGCCCTTTCATCGCCGCCAGTATCGCACAAATTGGCGAAGGGGCCAACTTGCCAACGCCAAGCGAATCCCGGGCCGGCTACTGCTCGTGGTGCAGCGACTCGGCCAGGTAGGGGTCCTTGAGCGGCACCAGCGACGACTTGCCCAGCAACGTGCCGACCACGTAGAGGTACACACCGCCGACCAGCAGCAGCGCGCCCAGCTCGCCCGCGCCCAGGAACGGTCCGTGCAGGTCCAGCTTGTGGTGGTGGGCGGCAAAGTGCGAGGTCGCCGGCATCACCTGCAGGTAGATGTCGAGCCACTGGCCGATCAGCATGACGATCGCCACCGGCACCAACACCTTGGGATTGCGCTTGTTGGGGCGCGGCAGGAGCACAAAGAACGGGATCACCCAGTTGAGGATGACGTTGAGGGCGAAAAGCGCCATCCAGCCGCCGTCCTGGCGAATCATGTAGTAGCCCGTCTCTTCTGGCATGTTGGCGTACCAGATCAGCAGGAACTGGCTGACCCAGATGTAGGCCCAGAAGGTCGAGTAGGCGAACATCATCTTGCCCATGTCGTGCAAGTGATTCTCATTGGCCTGCTTGAGGTGGCCTTTGCCGATCAGCCAAACCAGCAGCAAAGTGCCCACCGCGGCGGCGGTTTTGTGCGCGCCAGAGAACTGGTAGACGCCAAACATGGTCGAAAACCAGTGCGGCTCAAGCGACATCAGCCACAGCAGCGAGCCGATGGTGAGGAACAGGCCAAAAGTGATGAGGTAGAACACGGAGAGGCGCAGGTTGGAGCCGGTGTGGCTCTCCAAGCCGTCGCTGTCTTGAGCGATGGAGTGCTTGCGCATCAAGGAGATCAGCAGGACCCAGGTGCCGATAAAGCCCACGAGCGAGCCGTAGAACCAGCCGGTGTTCAGAAACGGCGCCTTGTGGCGCAGCAGGTGGTCGGCGGCGACGATGTCGGGGTGGCTCCACTCATACAGGTCGTGCAGGCCCAGCGCGCCCACCAGCAGCATCACGACCAGGCCCACGGGCATCGCCCCGGCCATGGCTTCAATGGTGCGGCGGACCGTGATGCCCCAGCCGGCCTTGGAGACGTGCATGACCGCGAGGATCACCCCGGCGCCACCGGCAACCATGAGGAAATAGAAGCCGGCGATCAGCAGGTTGGACCACAGGCGCCAGGAGCTGTGCTCGCCCGCGGTGGCCATGCCCACGCCCAGCAGCGCCGCGCCAGCGACCGCAAGCCCGATGGCGAGGTTGCGAAAGCCGGACGGCATCTGGAATTGGACCGGGCCGGTCAGCTCGACCGCGTGGTGCGAGTCGTGGTGACCGTGGTCATCCGTGGTCAGGTGCGGGTCGGCGTGGGTGGTGGTCACGGTAGGCCTCTTGGCGGGTTCGAGGGGTCTCGACAGCAAGATCAGGGCAGAAAGATCACAGGACAAAGACCTGGGCAACGCGATCGGTGCCGCTGGCGCAGGGCCCCAGCGGCGCGGTGCGGGCCCTGGCTAGTTGCCCTTTGCCGGGGTCGGCGCCGCGGCAGGGTCCACAGCTGCTGGCGTTGCCGCCGCTGGAGCAGCCACTGCAGCCAGCGGAGCCGGCCCAGTCTGCTGCTGCAACTGCCGCAAGTGCAACAGGATCTTCCAGCGATCGACCTGGCTGATCTGGCTGGCGTACGACGGCATGTTGTTGCGGCCGTAGCTCATGATGTGAAAGATGGTGCCGTCGGCCATTTTGCCGGCGTTGCTGTCTGAGTAGCTGATGGGGAAGTT
>JBIKTV010000105.1:0-14553 GCA_044347905.1 Myxococcota bacterium | reverse complement strand
GGGATTGTAGATGCGCAGTCTTCGCACGGCCGACCTCAGCCGGGGCGGATTTTGCCCCTTGCTGAGTTATCGGCAGCTGCCGACTTTTCCCGCGGCAGCGAGCGAAAATAGTTTTGGGTGGCGGGCCAAGCGGGCCTGGCGGTGGCCGGAGGAACGCGGGAATGATGAGCAAATACTAAGCAATATCAATGATCAGACAATCGCCATGCTACTGCCGGCCGCAGCCCGGGCGGGGCGAGGAGTTCGCGGGATTCGCCGGATCGCCTTGATCACGACCGATCGCTGCCCGAGACTGCCCCCGCAAGCAAGCGCCACTCGCGCGGCTACCGGTAAGCTGGTGCTCAACCGCCGCCAATCCGACGACCAACAGGTGAAGAAGAAAGAAAGCCTGAAAAATCAATGATCAGACAAGTGCCTGGCACCTGTCGCCCTGTCGGGCAGGCACCTGTCGGGCATGTCGGGCACCTGCAGGGGGCCCTGCTGCCAGCCGAGGGTCCCGCCGACGCTTTCCGCGATGTCTTCCGGGACCCGCGAGAAGGAGCGACTCGCTCCTCCGCGTTGCCGCCGCCGCGCGTGCAGAGGCGCACCGAAGGTTTCAGGGCAGGGCCGTGAGCCTGGGCCAGACTTTGAGCTGGGTTCCCGGCCAGCTGACCTGAAGAAAAGCTGTGGTCGGCATCGCGACATCGAGGGCGACCAGCGTGCCTTTGCAGACGCCCGCGAGGCAAGTTAGCGGAGCCTTCCAGGTAAAGGCTGGAGAAATTTGAACGACTTGTGCCTGGGCAGTGACCGCCAGAGCTGCGCCCAAGGGATCCCTAGGCGTGACTGTCACCTCGATGGAGCCGCCGACCGCCACCCGCCGCGCGCTGAGGTGGAGCAGCGGGGGCTCGTCAATCACCAGTTGAGCCCCGGCCGCAACCTGCGGCAACTGCTGGACATAGCCACTTGGCCAGGCGATGGTGATCGCCGCCGCCTGCACCGCGCCCAGGCCAAGCTCGACGGCGTGCGACATGTGCGTGGCAAACGGCGCGTCGAGCCCAACCCAGCGGGAAACCGGGCCGCTAGCCAGCTGCGCAGTCAATTGTGCACCAATGGCCGCCGGGTTTGACGTTTGGCCGCGCAATCGCAGCCGCACCCGTTGACCGGTCGTCTGAACCTGATTGGCCAACAGCAGGATCGGTTGGCCCAGACGCCCGAAGGCCAGGTCCGTGTCGCCATCGCCATCGATATCGCCCGCGGCCAGCAGCGGTGCGGTCAGGGGCGCCGGCAGCCCAACGGCCGCGCTGACTTCCGTGAGCTTGCCCAGGCCTTGGTTCTGCAGCAGCACGGGGCGACTCGGTCCAGGTGAAGCCTTGGTCGTGCCCAAGGGCTCGGCGGCAGTCGCCACCCCAAGGTCCTGGAGGCCGTCGGCATCAAAATCCAGAGGCACCATCGCCCACGCCTGCATATCCAGCTTCTTGAGCGGATCCACCAGGCCCTTGAGCCCAGCGGCCGCGCCCACGTCGACCAGGCTTCCGTCGCCTTTGGGTACGAGCAAGAGGTTCTGCACATTGAAGATATCCGCTTCATCCACGCCCAGCAGCATGGCCTTGGCGGTGGCCAGGGGCATGGTCAGGCCGCTGTTGGCGATAGCTAACCCGGCCTGGCCGTTGTTGAAGATGTCCACCGCAGCGGCACCCATGGGCGAAGCGTAGGGGACCGGGGCCTGAGGAAAGGCGAAAAGTGAGTGCGGCTGCTGCCGTTCAAACACCGGCCAGCCATCGGCACCGCGGGGCATTTGCCTAAAAAAGCCTTGCGTGGTCTTGGGATTGCCGCAGCCGTCGTGCATCCATACGACATCCAAGTCGCCATCCGCATCCCAGTCCCCCGCGATCGCGCCCCACTGTGCACCATAGCCAGGAAAATCAAGAGGATCGGCGGGCACGAACACGCCATCGCCGCGATCGAGCCAAGCCAAGTGGGCCGGCGGAGCTGCGCACAGCACATCGGAGACGAGCAGGTCGAGCAGCCCATCGCTGTCCAAGTCCACGGGCGTAATGCCGTAGCGCAGGCCAGTGGCGGCCTTGGAAATCCCCAGCGCCATCGCGATGTTGACCCAGCCTTGGCCCTGCAGTTGCCAAGCGGCCATCGGCGAACCACCCGTCAGCAATACCGGCGCCTGGTTGGCCCGCCGCAGGACCGCCAGCGAATGAATCCGCGGATCGCCGTTGCCGCTGCCCGGGAGTTGTTGCAGCGCAGTCTGTGGCCCCACGGGTCCATAAGCCACCGCCAGCGAACCGCCTTGGGTGGCCAGGAACAGATCGTCCAGGCCGTCGCCGTTCACATCGTCGATCAGCGCCAGGCTGAGCGGAGCCCAGAGCCCTTGGTCCGGTTTCTTAGGCACGCCGGGGGGCAATTGCAGAGAAAATCCCAGGTTTGGCGCGGCATCTGCAAAGGTGCCTTGCCAGACCACCGGCGCCGCCACCGCGTCCGTGGGGGGCCACCCATCAGCGCTGTCTGCCGCCGTCGCGCTATCTCCGCCCACATTCGCGCTGTCTGCCGAGTCCTGGGCCGCGGCCGTTTCCACGGCGTCTGCGTCGCTGAGTTCGCTTGGCAGTTCGCCGGCCTCTTGGGCCGCTGCGTCCGTCGCTTGGACGTCAACGGCGGCGGAGTCGCTGCCTTCGATCGGCTGGTCGGGGAAGGTCGCGCTGTCTTTGGCGAGAGAGTCCGCAGTTGTCTCAGTGGTTTCAGGTGGATCTGCGTCTAGCTGATCAGGACCAAGTTGATCAGGACCCATTTGGTCAGGATTCTGCTGGTCCGAGCTCAAGAGGTCGGCGTACAGCGCGTCGGGGCTGGCAACTGGGCCGCCGGGCAGATCCGCATCGGCGAGGTCCGAGCTTGCCAATTCGCCGGGGGCGTCGACTTCGGCGGCTGCGGTGGTCCCGTGATCCTCGGCCGAGTCGAAAGGTGCGGCAAGCGAATCCACCGCATCGACGGCGGCCGCCCAGGCTTCCGGTTCGCTTGGCTGGGTTGATCCTTCTGCGCATGCCCAGGTCCACAGCGCCGCAAGAACCGCAGCCCACAGGCCGCGTGGCTGGAAATGCTTGGATCTCATGGCCCCAGAGTACGGCCAGCGCACTGCCGAGTCAAACCGACGGTTTGGCGCTGATGATGGGGAAGATTCTGTATTCTAAATGGATTGCCTTTGGCGGGCCTGCCAAGCGGGGCAAAGCCCCTGAAGACCCGCCCAGGGCCACAAAACTGCACAATTGGCCCCCCAACGGACACGTCGTTGGCCCATCGCAGCTGGGGTGCTGGGTGCTAGAGCAGGTCTGTGCGCCCGCGTCGCTTCAGTTCTTCAATTACTTCGCGTACATCCTGGCTGCGGTCCGCCGGCAGTACCAGGGTGGCGTCCGCAGTAGCGATGACTGCAATACCCTGTAGACCCACCGCTGCGACCAGCGGGCCTTGGCTCACCAGCACGCAGTCGCGGTTGTCGATTGACACGACCTCGCCTCGGGCAAAATTCTCCTGACCTTCTGCGCGCATCCCGGCCAGACTCTGCCAGGTGCCCACATCGCTCCAGCCGGCGTCCAGGCGCACCACCTCAATGGCGCTCTCTTTTTCCATGACGCCGTAATCGATAGAAACGCTTGGGCACGCGCCAAAACAGCGGGCAAACGCCTCCCTCCAGGCCTCGCTCGCGGGCGAATGGCCCTCCAAGTCGCTCAGCGCCTGGGTAATTGCCGGAACGTGTTGGTTTAGGGCTTGCCAGGCGCGGTCGGCCCGCAGCACAAATACCCCGGCATTCCACAGGTGGCGGCCGCCGGCGAGGTACTGCAAAGCCCGTTCCAAGTTGGGCTTTTCGACAAAGCGCTCGACTCGCCTCACCCCCGGCTGCACCTCGCCGCCCAGCTCGATATAGCCGTAGCCGGTCTCGGGGTGGCTCGGCGCAATTCCCAGGGTGACGATGGCGCCGCTATCCGCCCGCTCCGCCGCCAAGGACAGGGCCGCGCGAAAAGCCTCGGCGTCGGCAATCCAGTGGTCGGCCGGCAGCAACACCAGGATGGACTCCGGGTCAAGCTGCAGAGCCGCCAGCGCGGCAACTGCCATGCAAGGCGCGGTGTTGCGCGGCACCGGTTCGCCGATCACTGCACCTGGGGCCAGCTCTGGCAGCAACTCTTGCACAGCCGGCGCCAAGTGCGCAGCCGTGACCACCAAGCGCCGCTCAGGCGGACACAGCGGCGCCACCCGGTCAAAAGTGGCCTCCAGCAGCGTGCGTTCGCCAAAAAACTGCAGCAGTTGCTTGGGGGTTGAGTGGCGCGACAGGGGCCAAAACCGCGTGCCCGCCCCGCCGGCCATCACCGCACAAACTAGGCGCTGACTGGCGGGCGTCACGGCGCCTCAACCGGCAGAACGCGCACCTGATCGGCGATCTGCAATGTTGCCGCGGTCTTGGCGACCACTTCCTCGACCGTGGTGTCGCTGGCAATCTCGCGCAGCAGCAGCCCGGCAGGGGTCACGTCGATCACCGCGAGATCCGTGACGATTTGGTGCACCACGCCCTTGCCGGTCAGCGGCAGCGCGCAGGTCTGCAGGATCTTGGGATCGCCGTTCTTTTCTGTGTGCGTCATCACCACGACCACACGGCGGGCGCCGGCCACCAGATCCATGGCGCCGCCCATGCCCTTGACCATCTTGCCCGGGACCATCCAATTGGCCAGATCGCCGTTTGCGGCCACCTGCAGGGCCCCCAGCACGGTCAGGTCGACCTTGCCGCCGCGGATCATCGCGAACGAATCCGCAGAGCTAAAGTAGGCAGAGCCGGCGATCTCCGTGATGGTCTGCTTGCCGGCGTTGATCAGGTCGGGATCCTCGTCGCCCTCCAGCGGGAAGGGGCCGATGCCGAGCATGCCGTTCTCCGACTGCAGCACCACGTCCATGCCTTCCGGGATATAGTTGGCCACCAAAGTGGGGATGCCGATGCCCAGATTGCAGTAATACCCGTCGCGCAGTTCTTCTGCGACGCGGGCGGCCATTTGTTCGCGAGAGAGCGGCATGGTGCCTCCAAAATGAATTTGGCCAGGTCCGGACCTGATCGCCGGGGACAGTTACGGGGTCGGCTTGGGCGCGGTCGCAGAGGGAAGAGGCGCGCGTGCAGGGGCGGTCTTGGGCGCCGGGTCTAAGCCGGTGTATTGGCGCCAAGCCTTGACGTCTGGACCCAGGCGTTGGCCAGACAGATTCTCTAGGGCGTAGACGGTGTTGGAGACGATGCGATTGTCCGCGTCGCCCAGCAGCGGCACGAGTTCCGCCAGAATCGTCAGGTCGCCCACTTTGGGGAAGGTCTTGAGCAGTTCGAGCTTTTCCTCCAGCGGCGCCGCGCCTTTGAGCCGCTGCAATAGGGCCTTGCTCGCGCCAGAGGGCCGAAGCTTGCCCACCGCGTCCAGCACAAAAACCAGTTCCTCGCCGGTGAGATCGCCTTGGCTGACCAGCGCGACGAGCTTGGCGCCCAGGCCGGACAGCTGGCGGTCGGCGGCAATGCGCGCCGCGGCCCCGCGGTGGCCCGGCAGGTCCAGAGACGCCAGCACCGCCGGTTCGGCCCAGGGCGCCCAGTGGGCCCGCAGCACTTCTAGGGCCGCGCGACCCAGGTCGGCAGACGGGTGGCCCGCCATCAGCAGCGCCAGACTGCGGGCCTTGGGCGAATTCAGCGCACTGAGCGCCCGCAGCGCCTCTGCCCGCGCCGGCACAAAAGCCCCCGGATGGCCAGCGAGGTTGGCAAGCGGCTCTTCTGCGCGCGGATCGGTCAGGCCGCTCAGCGCTTTGGCCGCTTCTGCCTGCATTCTGGGCACCTTGGCATCGCCTAGCGCGGCGATCAGCGGCTCAGCGGCCTCTTTGGCCCGCAGCACCCCCAAAGACCCGGCGGCCAACAGGCGCTGGCGCAAATCGCGCTCTGGAGAGAGCATTTTGACGAGGTCGGCCACCGCGCGCACGTCACCCAGCCGGGCCTGCGCCGCGCGGATGTCGGCCAATTCGGGGGCATTTGCCAGTTGTTGCGCGGCGGTCTCCAGCGCGTCTTTGTGGTCGCGGGCGTCGAGCATGGCCAGGGCCATCGCCAGCCGTGCTTTGGCCTGGGCCGGAGTCGCTGCGTCGGTCAGCCGCGCTACCAGCAGGGCGAGATCTGTCTTGCGCGACGCCGCGGCCTTTTGGAGTGCTGGACAGCGCTGGAAATCCGCGAATTCACATGCGGCTACGTCATCGGCGATGTCGGCATGGGCTGGGGCAGCGGCCAGCAGCAGGCCTGCAGCCACAAGCAAAGCTCTGACCGCAGCGGCCAGCCGCGACTGCCGCGGTGTATCGGGTTGCTCGTCACCCTCAAGGGCCGCGATGCTCATCTGCTTACCACCGTATGTCCCGGGCGAAATCGCCGCCCAAGCGGGCCCCGGGGCCGCCAGTGTGCCATCCGGTCGCCCAGCCTTCAAGCCAGCCCATCGACCAGGCCACCCACCAGCCCAGCCGCCTCAACCGTCAGAGCCTGGCCAAGCACACCTTGGGGAATTTCAAGCCGTACTGCGCGCAAGGCGATGCCCGGCAGCGGCCACACCACGGCGGATCCGTACAGGCTGTCGCCGGCAATCGGCCAGCCGCGCAGGGCCAGCTGCACCCGCAGTTGGTGGTTGCGGCCGGTCTTGGGCTGCAGGGTCCAGCGCCCCAGGTCGCCCAGGCTGGGCATCAGCTGATCGGCCACTGGCGCCGGCCCCTCCCAGCGGGCAAAGGTCAGGGCCTGTTTGCCTGCGGGGTGGACATAGGCGCGCTTCTTGCCGCGCATCAGCAGGTCTTCCCAGGTGAATTCGCCGGTCGGCTCGGTCGGTGGGGCGCCGCTGGTCCAAGCTTCATAGGTCTTTTGAACCAGGTGATGCTCAAAAGCCATCGACAGGGCCCGGTGCGCCGCGGCGTGGCGGGCAAACAGCAGGATCCCCGTCACCTCGCGGTCCAAGCGGTGGACCACCCACAGTTTTTCGCCCCGCAGGGCCTGCAGTTCGCCGTGGACACTGGGGGAGCCAAAGCGGTCGGGGATGGTCGGCAGGTCGGCCGGTTTGTCGATGATCAGGAGGTCGGGGCGCTCAAGCAGAATCTTCATGGCCAAAGGGTAGCCCAGCCGCGCTTGGTCGTCGATTGGCCCGGGGTAAACACGCGGACGTCTCTCTGCTACACTCCGCCGCCGCGAAGCAGTGCGCTTCGGTGAGAAACAGCTATGCAGCCTCAGATAGTTCTGGTGACTGGTGCGACGGCGGGGATCGGCGAGGCGGTGTTGCGGCGCGCCATTGCCGCGGGGAGCAAGGTGGTGGCAGTCGGCCGGCGCACGGAGCGGCTGCAGGCCCTGGCGGCGGAGCTGGGGCCAAACGTCTGGCCGGTGACGCTGGACGTGCGCGACCACGCGGCGGTGGTTCGGCAATTGTCGGCCTTGCCAGAGGAATTTGCCGCGGTCGACCTGCTGGTGAACTGCGCCGGCTTGGCGCTAGGCCTGGCCAAGTTCTGGGAAAATGACGACGAAGACTGGCAGACCATGCTCGACACCAACGTCACCGCCATGCTGCACGTCACCCGCCAGGTGATCCAGGGCATGCTCGCCCGCGGCCGCGGCCACATCATCCAGCTCGGCTCTGTGGCAGGGCGCTATCCCTACGGCGGCGGCGCGGTGTACGGCGGCAGCAAGGCCTTTGTCGCGGTGTTCTCTGACCATTTGCGCGTCGACCTCAACGGCACGCCCGTGCGCGTCACCAGCATTGAGCCGGGCGCGGTGGAGACCGAATTCTCCGTGGTGCGCTTTAAGGGCGATGCCGAGCGGGCCGACAAGGTCTACCAAGGGTTCCAGCCGCTCACCGGCGCTGACGTCGCAGAGTCGATCTGGTTCTGCGCCTGCCAGCCGGCCCACATCAACATCAACCACTTGGAGCTCATGCCGGTGGCCCAGAGCGCGGCCGGCTTTAGCTTTGCCCGCAAAGGTTGAGCGCGGGGTAGGCGCCTAGGCTACAGGAGGCGTAAATCCGCAAGATCCCAGGGCAACAGCCCAAGCTCGCGGGCGAGGTTGAATCGCCGCAAGGGCCATGGCGTTGACAGCGCCGCCGCGGAACCGCCAAATAGGCGGCGCCGCCCCAACCTGAACCTCGCGCTATTGGAGTCCGCCATGCCCCTTCGCTTCCCCGCCCTTGCCCGCTTGGCCGCCGCCATCGCGCTGTCGCTTGCGGCCCTCCCCGCTGCCCAGGCGGACATGGCGCCTATGCCGCCGGCGTCGCTGCCGAATCGCGCGCAGGGTGGCACGGTCGCCCCGGGGCCGTACAAGTGCGAGTTCACCGATGGCACCGTCCGGTACCCGGTCTTTCGCTGCGTGATCAAGGCGGTGGCCACGGCAAACGGCAAGACGCGCCTGACCTTAGAGAAAAGCGGCGGGTCCCAGCGGCTGCGCGGCAGTGTCACGCCCACGGACGGCGGCTTTGAGTTCAGCGGCGAGTTCTACTGCCCGCACGGCGACTGTACCCAGCAGATCAAAGCGGATTTCACGCGCACCGGGCGCAATCGCTACGCGGGCGAGCTGCCGCTGAGCCACGGCAAAGTCGCGGTCAAGCTCTGGAAGTAGCCGAGGACCGCCCGCGCCGCCGCCCCATGGGGCAGTGCCATCTTTCGCTTGCATTGCAAAGGGTTGGTCAAATCTCACCGCTCAGCGACCCGAGCTTTTGAGCTTTGACTACGTAGTCAATGCTCAAAAGCTCGGTCCCGGCACCGCTACCACAGCTCAAAACGCCGCGCCGGCTCGGCAAACATCGCTTGCCCGGTCGCGCAGCCAAAGGCCCGGCTGTAGATCTCCAGGGCCGCGCCGGGCCCGTGCACGCGCCAGCGCACCGGGCTGTGGACATCGCTCTGCACCTTGAGCTTTTGCGACTCCAGCCTCTCATTGGTCCGCCAGCTCTGGGCAAAGGCCACAAAAAACCGCTGGTCGTCGCTGATGAGCCGTCCGGCGACGGTCTTGGCCGGGCTGGCCGGCTTGCCCTTGCCGGCGAGCTTGTACGCCTCCCAGGCGATCTTGACCCCGCCGATGTCGGCCAGATTCTCGCCCAAGGTCTGCTGGCCGTTGATGGCTAGGCCCGCGACTTGATAGCCGTTGTACTGCGCGACCACCTTGGCGGTAGCGGCGTCGTAAGCCGTGCGGTCGGCGGCGGTCCACCAGTTTTTCAGGTTGCCATCGGCGTCGTACTGGCTGCCCTGGTCGTCCAGGGCGTGGAGGATCTCATGGCCAATCGTCGAGGCCAAAGCGCCGTAGTTGCTGGCATCGTCGGCGTCGACGTCAAAGAACGGCGGCTGCAGAATCCCCGCCGGCAGCACGATCTGGTTCATCGTCGGGTCGTAGTAAGCGTTGTTGGTCTGCGGGGTCATCTGCCAGTCCTTGCGGTCTACCGGCTTGCCCAGCTTGGCGAGGTCGCGCTGCCAGTCAAAGCGCTGGCTGGCCAAGTAGTTGCCGGCGTAGCTGTCGCGGCGGATCTGCAGTGCGCTGTAGTCGCGCCACTCGTCCGGATAGCCCACCATGGCCACCAGCGTGTCCACCTTGCGCCGCGCCTCGACCTTGGTCGCCTCGCCCATCCAGGTCGCTCTGGCAATGCTGGCGCGCAGGGCCGTCTGGTGAAAGCGAATCATCTCTAGGACCTTAGCTTTGGCCCGCGGCGAAAATGCCTGATCGACGTACAGCCGCCCCAGGTCCATGCCGATGCCCTGGTCCAGCGCCTGCAACACCCTCTTCCACCGCGGCAGCTGTTCAGTGCGCCCGGCAAGGGTCTGGCCGTAAAAGCCAAAGCTCTCTCGCTCCAGCGCCTGCCCCAGATACGGCGCGTAGGCTCGCAGCACCTGCCAGCGCAGATACGCCCGCCAGTCCGCGATCTTGCCGCCCTTGACCAGCTTGCTCAGGGCGCTCAGGTATTCCGGCTGGCCCACCACCACGTGCGACTGTGCCTCGGGGACGCCTACGGCCTTGAGCCAAGTCGTCAGGAACAGCCGCGGGCTCAGCGCCGCCAGGGCCTTGCGGTCCATCCTGTGGTAATTGCCTTGGGGATCGCGCAGCTGCACCAGGGTCTTGCTGGCCTGGGCCATCGCAGTCTCCAGCGCAACTACCGCTTGGGCCTGGAATTGCGCCGTCGCAGTGGCTTCGCCTGCCAGTTGCAGCATCGCCTGGATATGCTTGGTGTATTGGCCGCGAAGCTTGGCGCTGTCGGCGTCGGCGCGCAGGTAGTAGTCGCGATCCGGCAAGCCCAGGCCGCCTTGAGCGAGATTGACGGTGACGCTGGCGCTGTCCTTCTCGTCCGGGCCGACGTAGACGCTCCAGCCGGCGCGCACCCCGGCGCGGTGCAACAGGGCCATCAGCAAGGGCAGTTGGGCGGGGTCTTTGTAGGCGGCTACCGCGTCGAGGAGCTCTGCGATGGGGGCGAGACCGGCTCGCTCGATGCCGGCTTGGTCGAGGCCGCTGGCGTAAAAGTCGCCGATGCGCTGGGTTGGCGAGCCGGCGGCGGCCTTGGCCAGGGCAGCGCTGTCCAAAATGGCCTTGAGCAGGTCGCGGGTGCGCTCATCGATCTCTTGGTTGACGCCGTACGCGGCAAAGGCCGGGGGAATCGCCACGCGCTCGTAGGCGCCATTGGCAAAGCCGTAGTAGTCCTGGCAGGGGTCGACCTGGGCGTCCATGTAGGCTGGATCGACTGCGAGGACCGGCGAGGCGGCCCAGGCGGGGGCCAACGGCGCGACGAAGGCGGCGGTGGCGACAGCAGCCGTGGCGACAGCTGCGGTGAGCGCGCGGTGGAGGCGACGGGCGGAGGTAGAGGTCGAGAAAAGCATGGCCGTTCCTGGCTTGCGGCGCGCTTGGGCCGGCGAGCTGGGTAGTCTGCTGGGGATTGGCGCGGGTGGCAATGGCGGCGGGCCAGGGGCGCGTGGCAACGGCGCGCGCGGCGAACGGAATTGACCGTTTGGGCGATGGCGCCGCGGCCGCCGCGGGGAGCCTCCCCCCGGCTAAGGTCCAAGTAAGACCCGGCCGCGCTCCAACCCCGCGAACCTCGGCGATTCGCTCGCGCGAGCGGCCTTCCACCGGTTTGACACCGGCCGGTTCGTCCCGCAGACTGTCACGACTCCGTCATTCCCCACCAGCCCAGAGGGCCCCATGCACCGCCTCCGCTCGCCCAATCGTTTGCCCGCCATGCCCCCCAAACCTCAGCGATGGCTGGCGATTTTGGGTCTCTTGGCCTTGCTGGTCGCCCCAGCTTGCTCAGACGAAACTACCAGCGGCGACCCGGCTCAGGCGGGCAGCGACGCTTCTGCATCAGTGGACCTGGGCGGCGGTGGCCAGACGGAAGAGGCGGACGCAACGGTCGACAGCATGACCCTGGACCTCGCGGGCCAAGACGCCTCGTCGTGCCCCGGTTCGGCGGGCTGTACCTGCGCGGAAAACAAGGACTGCGACTCGGGTTTGTGCATCGACACCCCGGACGGCAAACAGTGCGCCAAGCTCTGCACCACCACCTGCCAAGACGGCTTTAAGTGCGCGCAAGTGCCGGGGCAGGGCGGCGACATCGTCAACGTCTGCGTGCCGCTGGCGGGCAAGCTGTGCAACCCCTGCCTGACCTCCCAGGCCTGCCAGGCGATTGGCCTTGGCGAGGCGGCCTGTGTCAGTCACGGCGACGCCGGCAAATTCTGCGGCCTTGCCTGCGCCGCGGACGCCGATTGCCCGGCCGGCAACAGCTGCAAAGAGATGACCAGCGTGGAGGGCACTAAAGTCAAACAGTGCGCACCCAAGGGCAGCAGCGACAGCACCATCGGCGCGTGCAGCTGCTCGGCGGCGGCGACGGCTGCGGCCCTGTCGACCACCTGCACGGCCCCGGCCAGCGGCGGCGGCGGCTGCCCCGGCCAGCGCCAGTGCGGCAAAGAGGGGCTCAGCGCTTGCTCTTCGCCCGCGGCCTCGGCGGAGATTTGCGACGGCCTGGACAACGACTGCAACGGCAAAATCGACGATACCACCTGTGACGACAGCAACGCCTGCACCCAGGACATCTGCTCGGCGGGCGAGGGCGGCAAGGTCGAGTGCCAGCACAAGCCGGTTGAAAGTGCCTGTAACGCGGACAATAATCCGTGTACAGAGAACGACGCCTGCGAGAACGGCACCTGCGTCGCCGGCTTGGCCAAGAACTGCAACGACAACAATCCGTGCACGGTCGACAGCTGCGACCCGGCCCAGGGCTGCACCAAGAGCCCCGACGACGGCGCGCCCTGCGAAGACGACAACCCCTGCACCATTGGCGATTTGTGCCAGAACGGCCAGTGCTTGCCGGGCGTAACCAAGGAGTGCACCAGCACCGACGCCTGCCAGAGCGCCAAGTGCAATCAGCTGGATGGAAAGTGCCTGTTTACCAGCAATCCAGACGGGTTGCCGTGCAATGACAGCACGGTCTGCACCAGCGGCGACGTCTGTGCCGACGGCGCGTGCAAAGGCGTGCCCATCGCCTGTGACGACGGCAAAGCCTGCACCGCGGACGCTTGTGACCCGGCTGCGGGCTGTACCGCTACGGAATTGACCGGCTTGTGCAGCGACGGCAACGCCTGCACGGAGGGCGACACCTGCAAGGGCGGCGACTGCGCGGCCGGCGCGTCCAAGAGCTGCGATGACGGCGATGGCTGCACCTTGGACGCCTGCGACACTGCCAGTGGCGCCTGCAGCAACGGGGCGATTGCCGGATGCGGCGGCAACTGCAAAGACGCCAGCGACTGCAACGACAGCAACCCGTGCACCGACGACCTGTGCGAGGGCGGCAAGTGCCAGGTCAAGGCCAACACCGCGGCGTGCGACGACGGCCAAAAGTGCACCAGCGGCGACGTGTGCAGCGCCGGCCAGTGCAGCGGCAGCGCCACCGACTGCGATGACAAGAATCTTTGCACCACAGATAGTTGCGACGCGGCGGCCGGCTGCCAGCACAGCCCCAACAGCGTCAGCTGCGAAGACGGCAACGGCTGCAGCATCGGCGACAGCTGCGCGGCCGGCACCTGCCAGCCCGGTTTGTTGACCACCTGCGACGACAAAAACCCTTGCACCAGCGACAGCTGCGACCCCAAGACCGGCAATTGCCTCAGCGTCAACAGCGCGGACCCGTGCAGCGACGGCGATGCCTGCACCAGCGGCGATGTCTGCGCAAGCGGCGCCTGCAAGCCCGGCACGGCCAAGGTGTGCAACGACGGCAAGATCTGCACGGATGACAAGTGCGACAAGGCCTCGGGCGCCTGCGTGGTCACCAACAACACCGCGGTTTGCACCGACAACAACGCCTGCACCAGCGGCGATGTCTGCGCGGCCGGCGCGTGCAAGCCCGGCGTCGCCAAGGTCTGCGATGACAAGAACGCTTGCACCACGGACAGTTGCAGCGTCGCCACCGGGGCCTGCGTCAACACGCCGATCATCGGCTGCGGCGGCAACTGCAAGCTGGCCAGCGACTGCGATGACAAGAACCCCTGCACCAGCGATGCGTGCACCGCCGGCAAATGCGCCAATACCGCCAACGCGTTGGCCTGCAACGACGGCGATGCCTGCACCGTGGGCGACCTCTGCGGAAGCGGCGGGTGCAAGCCCGGCAGCGCCAAGGTCTGCGACGACGCCAACCCGTGCACCGATGACGGCTGCGACAAGGTCAGCGGCGCCTGCACTGCCACGAACAACACCGCGACCTGCAACGACAATGACGCATGCACCGTGGGCGATGTCTGCGCCGCCGGCAAGTGCGCGCCGGGCAAGCCGCTCAGCTGCGACGACGGCAACCCGTGCACCGCGGGCGACGTGTGCAAAGCCGGCGCCTGTGTCGTGGGCACGCCGGTGGTGTGTAATGACAGCAATGGCTGCACCAGCGACAGCTGCGACAAGCTCACGGGCAAGTGCGTGTTTGCCAACAACACGCTGGCCTGCAGCGACGCCAATGCCTGCACCACCGGCGACATCTGCGCCAGCGGCGCCTGCAAACCCGGTGCGGCCAAGAACTGCAATGACAACAGCGTTTGCACCACCGACAGCTGCGACAAGCTCACCGGCGCCTGCGCCAACACCCTGAACACGTTGGCCTGCACCGACGGCGACGCCTGCACCACCGGCGATATCTGCGCAAGCGGCGTGTGCAAGCCCGGCGCGGCCAAAGTCTGCGACGACAAAAACCCTTGCACCACGGATAGCTGCGACAAGGTCCTGGGCACCTGCGTGTTCAAGAACCTGAGCACGGGCACCAGCTGCGCCGACGGCAACCTGTGCAATGGCGCCGAAACCTGCGACGGCGCGGGCGCGTGCAAGGCCGGCGTGAACGTCATCTGCAAGTCGACCGAGTGCACGGCCAACACCTGCAACCCCGCGAGCGGCCTGTGCGAAGCCAAGCCCCAGCCCAACACCACCGCGTGCAGCGACCTGCAGGCGTGTACGGTGGGCGACAAGTGCGACGGCGCGGGCAAGTGCGTCGGCGGCGCTTGGGACCTGACCTGCGGCTGCCAGACGGCGGCGTCCTGTGATGACAAAAACCCTTG
>JBIKTV010000473.1:0-4546 GCA_044347905.1 Myxococcota bacterium | reverse complement strand
GGCGACCCGTTGAACCAGAACTCGCCGATTGACAAGTCGAAATTGCTGGATGGCGACGGCGATGGCCTGCCCGATTGGGAAGAGCAGGTGCTGGGCACGCGCGCCGACGACCCGGACAGCGACGACGACGGCGTGTATGACGGCGCCGAATGGAACCTGAGCCTGGACCCCGACCGCGATGGCGCGCCCTGTGCCAGCGACCCGGACAGCGACAACGACGGCCTGAGCGACGGCTTGGAGAGAGGCATCGGCGCGGCGGCCAAGGCAACCTGGATGCTGGTGGGCAACTTTAGGAGCGACGCAGACACGGCGACGACGTCATCGCCCCTGCTGAGCGACAGCGACGGCGACGGGGTCCGCGACGGCTTGGAGGACGCCAATGGCAACGGCATGGTCGATGCGGGCGAGAGCGACCCCTTGAACCCGGCCCAGGCCACGGAAGGCGTAGACAGCGACGGCGATGGCCTGGCCGACAGCGAAGAGCTGCGCTGCGGGACCTCAAGCCAGGACCGCGACAGCGACGATGACGGGGTCGCCGACGGCGCCGAGGCCAACGCGTGTAGCGATTTTGACTTGGACGGGCTAGTCGGAGCATTGGACGCGGATAGCGATGACGACGGCCTGTTGGACGGCACCGAGGCGGGCGTGGCCCAAGCGATCGCCGATGCGGCGCCTCTGTCCGGCACCGATGTCGCGCGG
Source organism: Myxococcota bacterium (assembly GCA_044347905.1). Classification (GTDB taxonomy): domain Bacteria; phylum Myxococcota_A; class UBA9042; order UBA9042; family UBA9042; genus SXRM01. The sequence continues at coordinate 3,847 of JBIKTV010000473.1, read as the reverse complement.
GGACGCTTTATCGCCGATGCCGCGCCGCTCTCTCACACCCTGCCTTTGAGCCGCGACAGCGACGGCGACGGCCAAATGGACGCCAATGAAGACTACAACCGCAACGGCGCAGTGGACCAAGGCGAGGGCGACGCGGCGGACCCGGATAAGCAAGGGCAGAGCCCGGACAGCGACAAGGACGGCCTGTGCGACGCCCTGGAGTCAAACCTGCAATTCCCGCTCCAGGACGGCGATGCCGACGACGACGGCGTGCCAGACGGCGCCGAGGCCAACTACGCCTTGGACAGCGATGGCGACGGCCAGGTGGACGGGCGCGATGAAGACAGCGACGGCGATGGGCTGTATGACGGCACCGAAATCGGCTTGACGGAAGCGACCTTGGCTTTGCCTGAGGCCACGGCCAAGGGGTCCAACGTGTTCATTGCCGACGCCGATCCCTCGACCCGCACCTTGCCTCGCCGCGCGGATAGCGATGGCGGCGGTCTGGCGGACGGCCAAGAGGATTTTAGCCACGACGGCAAGGTCACGAGCGGCGAGTCGGACCCGCAATTGGCCGCCGATGACCTGGCCAATGACGGCGACTTTGACGGCGACACCCTGGCCAATGAGCTGGAAGTGCTGCTGGGCACCGACCCCTTGCACCAGGACAGCGACAAAGACGGCCTGCTGGACGCCACCGAAGTGCGCGACCCGCAAAAGCCCGCGGATACGGACGGCGACGGCCAAATCGACGCCCTGGATGCGGATTCCGACAATGACCTGCTGCCAGATGTTGTAGAGGCGGGCCTTGAGGGCGGCGGGCAATTGCCACAGAAGCCACTGAATTCAGATGGCGATGCCTGGGAGGACTACCGCGATGTGGACAGCGACGGCGACCGCCTGCCCGACGGCGACGAAGTGCTGAAATACGGGACCAATCCGCGCAAAGCGGACACGGATGGCGGCGGGCTAGACGACGCGACGGAAGTGCTTCAAACCCAAACTGATCCGCTCAACCCCAAGGATGACGCGGAGGTGCTGGAGTACGGCGCGGTGGTGCGCGGGACTTCGCCGCTGTCGGCGTGCCAAAGTTCGCCTAGCCAGGGCAGCGCGCCCCCCCTGGCGCTGCTGGGGCTGCTGAGCGCCTGGGCCGTGCTGCGGCGGCGGCGGCGGGAGAATCGGCCGTCCCTGAGCCCGCCAGGGGCCGCGCTGGCCCTGCTGCTGATGGGGGCAGCCCTGATGGCGGCGAGCCCGAGCCTGGCGGCCAACCTGCCGGACACCACCGGCCTGCGGCAAAACAGCGACGGCCAGGGCATCTTGGGCACGGAATCGGCCTACGAACTGGCTCCGTATGGCCTTTCCGCCGGTGCGCAACTGCACTACGCCTATCGGCCGCTGGTGGCGGGCAATGAGGTGCAGGTGATCCGCCCCCTGGTGGAGGGCCGGTTGCAAGCGGACCTGAGCGCAGCGATGCGCATTTGGGATCACCTGACGGTGGCCGCGGCGCTGCCGATCAGCTTGTACCAAGAAGCCGAGCGGCCGAGCCTCTACGGCAGCAATTCTGGGCCCTTGCCAAGCGGCCCCTTGGTGGGCGACGCGATGATCACCGCCAAGTACGTGTTTGCGCCCGAGGCAAAAGGCAGTTGGGGCGGCGCGGCCCTGCTGACGGCGACCCTGCCGACCGGCGATCCCGGCCAGTACTTTGGCCGCCCCGGCGTGACCGTCGCCCCAGGCGTGGCTGCGTCCAAGCAAGCGGGGCCGTGGCGCTTGGCCATGGGTGCCTCGGCGCGCCTTCAACAGACCACCGCGTCGTTTAATGTCCAAGACGGCCCGGCGTGGCGCTGGAGCGCGGCGGCAAGCCTGAGCCCTGCGGCGGCGCTGGTGAGCTGGAAAGAGCCCGCCCGCGCCGACGCCGCTTGGATCGACGCCAGCGTGACCCATGAGACTTCGCTGGCTTCGCCCTTTGGCCACCGCCACGACGAGCGGATTGAAGGCGCGTTGGCCCTGACGTGGCCGCTGGGCGAAGGCCTTTCCGCCCAGTTGGGCTCGACGATGGGCCTTTGGTCGGGCTTTGGGGTACCCGCCGTGCGGCCGTTTCTGCTCATCCGCTATGGCGGCCGCTGAGGCTGCACCCCCTAGAGACGCGACCTGAAGGGCCAAATACCAAACAAAAGATCAGTGATTGGTCGCGTCCCTAGACCTCATCGACCGATCTTGAGCGCCTGCAACAACACGGGCGATTCTGCGAGCCCTACTTGCAGTCCTTGCTGCAGGTGGCCGGCGTCTCGCCCGCGTCGCAGGTGCCGTTGCCGCAATAGGTGACGCTGCCGCAGTCGGCGTTGCAGTTCTGAGGCGTTTCCGTGGGATACATGCACTTTCCGTCGCCGCAGATGGCCATGCAGTCCGCCGGGCACTTGGTCATGTCTTCCGTGGCGGGGTCGCACTTGCCGTCGCCACAGTAGCCCGCCGATCCACAGTCCGCTGGGCAGTTGCCCTTGTCTTCATTCGCGCTGTCGCACTTGCCGTCGCCGCAGCTGCCGCCTGCGCACTGGCAAGAGATCGCCAGGGCTTGAAACGAGCTGATCTGCGCCGATGCCAGCGTGTCGATCACGATGCGCCGCGCACCTTTAGCCGCGGTCTTGATCGAAATCAGCCACTCCGCCGCGCAGTCGCCGGTGGCCGCCGGGCCGCTGGTGCCGCATTTCTGCTGCTTCATGGTCAAGTCCGTGCATTTGACGGTGTTGCCGCAGCTCAGCGCAGAGGCGTCTTCGTCGATCAGGTACACGTGCACCGCCTGCTGGTCGATCGGCGCGCTGCCAAAGCTGCCGGTGCCAAACGCCCGCAGGACCACCTGGTTGTCGGCCGAGCATGCGGTCGGCATGAGCACGGACCACTCCTTGCCCCCCGTCGGCGCGCTGCCAGCCGCACAGCCCAGCTGGGTCAAGACGCTCGTAGAGTCGGGCACAGTCAGCAGCAGCGATCCGCCGCACTCAATCGTCTTGTCTTTACATGCGTTTGGCTCGCAAATCTTGGTTCCAGCCTTGCAGCTGCCCGCGCTGCAGCTGTCATTTTGGGTACACGGTTCGCCGTCGCTGCAAGTCGTGCCGTCGACGACATTGCTGTGCTTGCACACCTTGGCCATGGCGTCACAGGCGTCCTCCGTGCAGCTGTTGCCGTCGTCGCAGCTGACCTTGCCGCCCTGGCACTGGCCACTTGAGCACGTAGCGCCCACCGTACAGGCCATGGCGCTGATGCAGGGGGTGCCGTCGGCCTTACCCGTGCAACTGCCTACTGCGTCTGAAGAACTGCTGTCCGCCCCGCCGCTGTCGCTTGGCCCCGTGTCAAAGGCGCCGCTGTCTTTGGGTCCGCCGTCGCCGCCGGAGCCGTCAAAGACCGCTGAATCGCTCAAAGTGTCGCTCAGGGTGTCGCTCAGCGCGTCTGCTGCGTCCGAGCCCGCGTCGCCGCCGCAGTCTTTGGCGCACGTCGCAGCGGTCTCCGTGCCGTCGCACACGCCATTGCCGCAATAGGGGATGTTGGCGCAGTCCTTGGCGCAGGTCGCCGGTGTCTCCCCTGGGTATTCGCACTTGCCATCGCCACAGATGGCTGAACCACCGCTGTCCGCTGTGGAATCCGCCAGGGTGTCGGCCAAGGTGTCGGCGCCCGTGTCGGCGCCCGCGTCCGCTGCCGCGTCGATTTTGACGTCGGCCGCGGTGTCCGCCACTGCATCGACGCCGATGTCGGCCCCCGTGTCCGCCGCCGCATCCGTCGGTCCCGCATCGCCGCCGCAGTCCTTGGCGCAGGTCGCCGCCGTCTCTGTGCTGTCACAGACGCCATTGCCGCAGTAGGGAATGCTCGCGCAATCCTTAGC
>JBIKTV010000472.1:0-4548 GCA_044347905.1 Myxococcota bacterium | reverse complement strand
GGCTTTGAAGGCGGCCAGATGCCGCTGCAGCGCCGCTTGCCGAAGATTGGCTTCACCAATATCTTCCGCACGCACCTGGCCTCGGTCAACGTCGGCGATCTCGTGGTGTTCGAGCCCGGTACCCGCGTCACCGAGTCGGCGCTCCGCGCGTTCGGCCTGGTCAAGGGTCGTTGGGACGGCGTGAAGATCCTCGGCGACGGCGAGCTCGATCGCCCGCTGACGATCGTGGCTGACAAGTTCAGCCAGTCCGCCCAGGACAAGATCACCGCCGCGGGTGGCTCGTTCGAGTCGTCCAAGGGCTAAGATGCCAAGAAGCCTTGGCGGGACCGGGAGTTCTGCTAAGGCTTGCCGGGTGCGCCGCTGAACTCAGGTTGAGCGGTCGTCCTGGCGGCAATGGACAGAGCCACCTGCCGCAGTGCCACTGATTCGAGCGAAGGCTCGGTCGGGTCTGCGGAGGGGGCTTGCGAAAACTGGGTACGCTCCGTGAATACCGGATGCGGAACTTGGGAAATGAGCCCGATGCGGGGTGACCGGGGCCGACCCGGGAGCTGCGCACAGGCTCAGGCGGCGAGGTAGGTCAGCCAGTGCGGCTGCACCCTCGGCGCCTTCAGGCTCGGAGGTAGCACGTGGCGAATGTCATCGCCAACATCGCACGGGTTCCAGAGCTGAAGTCGCGGATTTTGTTTTCCGCACTGATGCTGGCCATCTACCGCATCGGCGTGTTCGTCACTGTGCCCGGCGTTGATCGCCAGGTCATGGCCGACTACATGAACACCAAGGGCGGCGGCGGTCTGTTGGGCCTGGTCGATCTGTTCTCAGGCGGAGCGCTTCAGAACATCTCGATTTTCGCGCTGGGCATCATGCCCTACATCTCCTCGTCCATCATTTTGCAGCTGCTCACAGTCGTGGTTCCCACGGTCGAGCGGCTCAACAAGGAAGGCGAGGCGGGTCGGCGCAAAATCAACCAGTGGACTCGCTACGGCACGGTGATGCTGTCGCTCATTCAGGGCATGGCGTTGGCCGTGTGGCTGGAGAGCGTCAACTCCCAGGCCTTGGGCGGCGCCGTGGTGAACAGCGGTTGGGGCTTCCGCCTGCTGTGCGTGCTCTCGCTTACCACCGGCACCGTGTTCATCATGTGGCTGGGCGAGCAGATCACCGAGCGCGGCATTGGCAACGGCATTTCGCTGATCATCTTTGGCGGCATCGTGGCCGGTCTTCCGTCAGCGCTTAAGCAGACGTTTGAGTTGGTCTCGGGCGGTCAGATCGCGGTACCAGCTCTGCTGTTCATCGGAGCGCTGATCGTGGTGGTGACTGCGGTGATTGTGGCCTTTGAGAGTGCGCAGCGGCGCATTCTGGTTCAGTACGCCAAGCGCGTGGTGGGCCGCCAGGTCATTCAGGGCGCCAACAGCTATCTGCCTCTCAAGGTCAACAGCGCAGGCGTGATTCCGCCGATCTTCGCGTCGTCGATTCTGATGTTCCCGGCCACGCTGGCGAATTTCTTTCCGACTTCGGGCTGGCTGACGGACGCGGTGAACAAGCTGTCTCCTGGGCACTTGCTGTACAACACCGTATACGTGCTCTTGATTGTCTTCTTTGCCTACTTCTACACCGCGGTGACCTTCAATTCTGTGGATGTCGCTGACAACCTCAAGAAGGGCGGTGGCTTTGTTCCGGGGATTCGAGCCGGCCAGAAGACCGCGGACTACATCGACAAAGTTCTTTCTCGCATCACCTTTGGCGGCGCGATGTATATGAGCGCGGTTTGCGTCCTGCCGACGATGCTTCAGACGAGCTTCAATGTGCCGTTCTACTTTGGCGGCACTTCGCTGCTCATCGTGGTTGGCGTGGCGATGGACACCGCTCGGCAGATCGAGAGCCATTTGATTACACGGTCGTATGAGGGCTTCGGCGGGGAACGCGGACCTCGCATGCGCGGCCGCCGCGACGACCTCTAGGCCGAGGACCCATGAGTAGCCGTATTGCGCAAAAGCTCATCTTGGTGGGCGCTCCTGGAGCCGGCAAGGGCACGGTTGCCAAGGGTTTGGTAGATCGCTTCGGGCTTACCCACCTTTCTACCGGCGACATGTTGCGCGCAGCATCGGCGGCCGGCACGGAAGTGGGGCAGCTGGCCAAGACCTTCATGGATCGCGGCGCCCTGGTGCCCGACGAGGTCATGGTCAAGCTGATCGCTGAGCGGGTGCAAGAGCCGGATTGCCGGCTTCCGGATGGCAGCCCGCGCTACTTGCTCGACGGGTTCCCGCGGACGATGCCGCAAGCGGACTCGCTGCAGCTGGAAGGGTTGGCCCCTGACCTAGTGCTGTTTCTGGACGTGCCTGGGGAGGCGATCGTTCGACGCCTGTCTGGCCGGCGGACTTGCCCGGGGTGTGGCAACACGCACCACGTCGAGTTTGCTCCGCCGACGGTGGATGGCCGATGCGACCGCTGCGGGACCGAGCTCGTGCATCGCACCGACGATCTCGAGTCAACGATTCGCAAGCGTTTGGTTGCGTTTGAGGCGCAGACCGCGCCGCTGATCGCTCGCTATGGGGCCGTCACGGAGCGTTTGGACGCGAGTGAGTCGCCGCAGGCGGTTCTGAAGGCCGCCGTCGCGGTGCTTCGGGCCCATGGGGTGCCGCTCCTGGCGGACTAGAACGAGCAGATCGCCTGGCCTACGGGTCAGCGAGGAGACGCAGCCCTCCGGAGGCTGGCTTGGTAGGGCGCCGATCGCGCAAGCGGCTCTGGACCGGCCTATCAGGGAAACCTGCCGAAAGGCAGGGGGAAATTGCCTTCGCTCGCGGACGCGGCGTCGGCTCCAACAGCCCCGCAGGTCGCGCAGGTGCGCGGCGTTTCGGGGTGCAGGTAGTCCGCGGGCAGGAGCTCGGATGTCGAAAGACGACTGTATTGAAGTAGAAGGGACGGTGCTTGAGCCCTTGCCGAATGCGATGTTTCGCGTTCAGCTAGACAACGGCCACAAGGTGCTGGCGCACGTCTCCGGCAAGATGAGGATGCACTTCATCCGCATCCTCCCTGGCGATCGGGTCAAAGTGGCCCTGAGCCCCTATGACCTGACCCGTGGTCGCATCACCTACCGCGCCAAGTAGGCGGCGGGCATCACGCAACACTTCCCTTTTGCTGCTGATGCGTGTATACTAATGCGCCCCGCCGGACACCGATTGACGTAAGTCAGCGGATAGCCGGCACACTGATAGGATTTCCGATGAAAGTTCGCGCTTCCGTCAAGCCGATTTGCGATCAGTGCCGCGTCGTTAAGCGCCGCGGCATCGTGCGCGTCATTTGCACCACCCCCAAGCATAAGCAGCGCCAGGGCTGAGATCGGGTGGTCGGCCACCTGGTCAACTAGACCTCGGCCGTCTGCTTTGTCCTGACCTTTGCCTCTGTAGGAGAGTCCCATGGCCCGTATCGCAGGTGTCGACCTGCCCCGCAATAAGCGGATGGATATCGCGCTTCGTTCGATTTACGGCGTCGGCCCAAAGGTCGCGGCCGCTGTGTGTGCCAAAGCCGGCGTGCCGGTCGAGCGCAAAAGCGACGAGCTAACTGAAATTGACATCGTCCGCATCCGCGATGTGCTGGAATCCCAGTACAAAGTGGAAGGCGATCTGCGCCGCCAAGTAGCTCTGGACATCAAGCGTTTGATGGACCTGGGTTGCTACCGTGGTCTGCGCCACCGAAAGGGCCTTCCGGTCCGCGGCCAGCGCACCCACACCAATTCGCGCACGCGCAAGGGTCCGCGGCGTACGGCGATCAAGAAGAAGTAGTCGCGCCGCTCCGGTGTGGCCGGGCAGCCGAGCGCTGTCTGAGCCTCCCCGGTGCGACGGGACCTTCCAGTTCGCTGCTTCGAGGCCGGACGGCCCGCGGCGGCGGTTGGGAAGAGCAGCTCAGACCGCAGTTAGGCGAGCGCCTGGCGAGCGGGAAGAGTTTGCGGATCACCTCAGACACTGGCTCACCAGCCCCAGGACCGGCTCACCGGCCACAGGAAAAGCAGCATGGCTACCCAGCCCTCGAAGGCCGCCGCGGCCGCGCGCGCCAAGAAGCGCGTCAAGAAGAACGTTCAGACCGGTGTGGTGCACATCGCGTCGACGTTCAACAACACCATCGTCACCGTCACCGACGTCGCCGGCAACACCCTGGCGTGGTCGTCGTGCGGGCGGCGTGGCTTTAAGGGCTCGCGCAAGTCGACCCCGTTTGCTGCTCAGATGTCGGCTGAAGACGCGGTCAAGCGCGCTCAGGAGCACGGCGTCAAGACGGTGTCGGTGTTGGTCAAGGGGCCGGGCACCGGCCGTGAAGCCGCGCTGCGCGCCCTGGCGAGCGCCGGTTTGCGCGTGACGACCATCCGCGACGTGACGCCGATCCCGCACAACGGTTGCCGTCCGCCCAAGCGCCGCCGCGTCTAATCGGCGGTTTGGGTCGAAACGCAGGCTCCGCGCGGATGTGGGCGCGGGTCTGGGGCAATTTGTTTGTCCACATCGCAGCGCTGTCCAGCGCCTCATTCCGAGGCGTGGCGACAGAACACTAACCGCCGCAAGGCGT
>JBIKTV010000471.1:0-4552 GCA_044347905.1 Myxococcota bacterium | reverse complement strand
CGTCGCCGGTCACATCGGGTCGTTTCTGGATCCCTGAATGGGCCTCGCGCACTAGCTCCGCGCCTTGATCCACGCCGCGGTCTGGCGGACCTGCTCCTCAAACGCCGTGGCTTGGACGCCAAACTCGCTGCAGAAGCGGCTGCTGTCCACGACCATCGGAGCGTCAAACTGATACATCATTTCGCCCAGTTCGCCCATCATCGGCGAGAACCAGCCGGCCACGCTCAGCAGCCAGCGCGGCAGGATGCGCAGCTTGAGCGGATGCCCAAGCGCGTCGGCCAGCGCCTGTAGGTGGGCGCGACTGGTACGCGCAGGCAGCATCGGCAGGTGCCAAACCCGGCCGTCCGCCTGGGCGCGCGTGCCCAGAATCGCCAAGCCTTCCGCGACATCGGGCACATAGGCATAGCTGTGGAGCTGATCCGGGTCGGCCATGAGCTCCACGGTGGCGCCCGTGGCCAATTGGCCCAGCAGCCGCGGGTGTTGGAGGGCCCCCTGCTCGACCCCGGGCCCCCAGAAATCGGACGCGCGGCCAAAGACCACGGCCAGCTCGCCGCGGCGATGGCGGGCCCGCAGCTCGTCAGAGATCTGCTTGCGGATCAGGCCCTTCTTGCTGCACGGCTGCTCAGGATGGTCTTCGCCAAAAGGGCCCGGCGGCATGCGGCCCAGCATGTACAGGTTGTCGAGCACCACGAGCCGCGCTCCGGCGGCCTGGGCGGCGTCGGCCACGTTCAGCACCAGCTTGGCCAAAAGCGTCGGCCACTCGTGATACGGGGCGTTGGTGCACTGATACACCACTGTGGCGCCCGCTGCGGCGGCTTTGGCCTGGGCGGCGTCATAGGCGTCGGCGCTGAAGACTTCTAGCAAGGGGTGGTCGGAAGTCTGCTTAGAGCGGCGCACCAGCCGCACCCGCAGGCCGCGCCCAAGCAGGGCCTTGGCAAGCAGGCTACCCACCTGACCCGCGCCAAAAATCACGTGAATTTGCTGTGCCGTGTCCATGGAGCTCCCCGAGAATTGGCCCGTTGTGGGCTGTTGGCTGACAGTCTATCCTTGCACAGCTTGGCGTATACAGACGCCGTTGCACAGGGGTATTGCATGAGCGCAACCATGACCGCGGCCGCAGAGCTCAGCGCCTTTGCGTGGGACGACCTGCGGCTGCTGCTCGCCTGCCAGCGCCTGGGCAGTCTGACGGCGGCCGCGGCGCTGCTGGGCTGCCATCCGGCGACGGCCAGCCGCAGGGTGACCCACCTGGAAGATAGCCTGGGCGTAGTGCTTTTTCGCCGCGGCAAGACCGGACTCGCGCTGACGCCGGCCTGCGTGGCGCTGATGCCAGCGGTAGAGGCGGCCGAGGCGGCGATCCAGCAAGTCCTGCGCAGCGCCAAGGGGGTAGAGAGCGAGGTCCGCGGGGTCGTCCGCCTGTCCATGCCGCCCGGGGTCGCGGACGCTCTGGTGGTGCCGCTGCTGGGCAAGCTGCGCGATCGCCACCCACAACTCCAGGTAGAGATTGAGGCTTCCACCCGCTATGTCGACCTGGAGCGGGGCGAGGCCGACCTAGTGGTGCGCGTGCGTCGCCCAGAGGCTGGAGCGCTGGTGGTGCAGCAGCTGCTGGATACGCGCCTGGCGGTCATGGGCTCGCGCGCTCAGTTTTTTGCCAGCCCGCCTCAGAGTTTGCGCGACCTGCAGTGGCTGACTTGGGACCACGACCTGGCCCATCTGCCCCACACCCGCTGGCTGAGCGGCCACATCGACGAGCGGCAAATCGCCCTGCGCTGCAACGCCCAGTCGGCCCTGATGACCGCGGCGGCGCGCGGCTTGGGCGTGGTCCTGTGTGCGGAGGTTGAAGGCGCGCAATACGGCCTCGCAGTCGTGCCCCTGACCCCGGCCGACCAGCAAGCCGTGGCCACGCTGCCCCCCGCGAGCTTGTGGCTGGCTTGCCACAGTGCGTTGCGCCAAGTCCCTAGAATTGCGGCGGTGTGGGCGTTCTTGCGCGAGGAGGTTGAGGCGATGCGCGCTCAGGGCATGAATTTGTAGGCGGGTGCTTGGGGCGCAAGCGCAGCGGGGCGAGGCAGTCTGCCGTTCTGGCAGCGCGACAGCGGGCCGCCGCGTTGAGGTCGGCGGTTGCAGCAGCGGCGGCGGAAGGGGTCGTCCTGTAGGCCAGTTGACGTCACCGCGTCCGTTGCGGCCTGGCTGGCGCTCGCTGAAGCGGATGTGCGCATTGAGCAACTGGTTTTGGCGGATCCGGGTGTGTGGGCTGAGATGGGGCGGAAGGTCGCGAAACCCGGCGGGCAGATTCAGGGCGCATCGCCGAAGCGGCGACCCGGCCACGAGTTTGGGCGGCGGAGGGTCGCCTGTAATTCTAAGCTCTTGGCGCCCAAACCGGCGTCGGACGCCGCCCTTCGGGTCTGTGTCCGTTGCGCTGGGGGGCTGGTGGCGGCGTCGGGAGGCGCCGGTATTCGCACCAAGAGTGACAATCGCGTTGGTGGTGCGAAGGGTCGCGGGGGGCGCGCTGGCAGGGATCCCCGGGTTAAGGCGATCAGCGGAAATAGATTTCCGCTTGTCGCTTTGCTTGCTGGGTGGGCTGCGAGTTCGCGGCCTTAGTGGCCGACTCACCGCGACGGCGGAGGTGGTTCCGTTATTTCTACGGATCACCTAAAACCCGAGGCTCCGACTGCAAAGCCCACCTGCGTGGGCTGTCGGGCGCGGGGTTGGCTGGCCTGGGGATGGTCGTTTTTGTGGGCGAGCGGGCTCTTGCGCTAGCCCGCTCTTTCCCAGGGCTTGCGGGCCGGTAGGGCGGCAGCTAGACTGTTCAGCGGGGGCTCAAGCTTGCCCAGTGGTCGCCGATGCAGCTGGAATTGCAGAAGTCTATTGTCGAGAAGACGCGCGCCGCCTTGCCGGAACTGCGCAGGCTGGTCCTGTTTGGCTCGCAAGCACGCGGACAAGCGACCGCCGACAGTGACATCGACCTCATCGCGGTGGTCGCCAGAGTTCCCGCCAGTGGCCCTCGCACACTCGCTTGGCGAAAATCGTTGATATCGCTACAAAAACCTTTCGATCTAGTCGTTCTCACGCCCGACGAATGGGCCGCCGGCCAGCGCCTTGTGGGGTCGGCGGTTGCAGCAGCGGCGGCGGAAGGGGTCGTCCTGTATGCCAGTTGACGTCACCGCGTCTATTGCGGCCTGGCTGGCGCTCGCTGAAGCGGATGTGCGCATTGCGCAACTGGTGATGGCGGATCCGGGTGCGTCGGCTGAGATAGGGCTGAAGGTCGCGAAACCCGGTGGGCAGAATTAGGGCGCATCGCCGAAGCGGCGACCCGGCCACGAGTTTGGGCGGCGGAAGGTCGGCTGTAATTCTAAGCTCTTGGCGCCCAAACCGGCGTCGGACGCCGCCCTTCGGGTCTGTGTCCGTTGCGCTGGGGGGCCGGTGGTCGCTCGTTGACAAGGTGTAGCCCGTGGGCTACAATGCCAATCATGCTTGATCTGCGAGCAACCAGCGAATTCACCAACTGGCTAGACAAATTGCGGGATATGCGCGCCCGCGCCCGTGTGCAGGTCCGCATTGAGCGATTGGCACTGGGGAATCCGGGCGACGTCCGGCCGGTCGGCGAGGGCGTGTCCGAACTGCGCATTGATTACGGACCTGGGTATCGGGTCTATTCTGCTCGCCGCGGCGAAGTCGTCATCGTGCTGCTCGCGGGAGGCGACAAGACGACCCAACCCGCAGATATTGCGCTGGCGTTGCGGTTGGCGCGCGGATTGTAGGCGGAATGTGCCTACAGAGGAGGCGATATGGGCGAGAACAGAATAGCGACAGCCACCTGGACTGCACCCTACGACGTGGCAACTCACCTGCGCACGCCTGAAGAAATGGCGGCGTATTTAGACGCATGCCTAGACGAGCCCGACGTCGAAGCTGCCTTTGTAGCCAAGGCGCTGGGTGACATCGCCCGGGCGCGAGGCATGACTGAGGTCGCGCGCCAGGCGGGGTTGTCGCGGGAGAGCCTGTACAAGTCTCTGTCAGGTCAGCGAAATCCGGATTTTGCCACCGTGCTCAAGGTCATGGCTGTGCTGGGGCTGCGCCTGCATGTGACTGGCGAGTCCGTGACGCCGACGCGGTAGCCCGGGGCGCGGACACGGCCCGATCCGCGGTGAACCGGGCGCGCGGCGCTAAATGCAAAGTTCCGCTATTGGCACTAAAAGTGCCAATAGCGGGTTGCCGGGCTCCGGGTGGTGGGCTGAATTTCCCTATCGCGCGCAAGATTGCAGTGCGATCTCCCATGGGGTATAGGTCCTTGCCGCTGCAGCATCGGTTGCGGGTGGGATTCCTGCTCGAATCGCTCGGTGTCGAAGACCAGCGCTTGGCTGACTGGTCCAGCACTGCTCAACGCGGCGGGAGCAACCGACTCTTTCCCGGTCCGACCTATGGCGCTTGGTTCAGCGAGCGCTGGTGCCTTGGTATCAACGCCGAACTGGGGGCTCCGTCGGGGTGCAACTAGGGGTCGAACCCGGGGTGCAACTAGGGGTGCAACTAGGTGGTAGCGGTGAACTGGGCAAAAGCC
>JBIKTV010000470.1:0-4556 GCA_044347905.1 Myxococcota bacterium | reverse complement strand
CAGTTGGTCGTCAGCACCAAGGCCTGATCGGCGCCTGGAACGGGGGCAGCGTCGGGGCGGAGGCGCTGGGCGTCGTCATAGAACAGGTAGCGCACGGCCTGGTCTGGGTTGATGAGCCAGGCGTCCAGGGCCCGCCAATAGGAGGCGAGAAAATCCTGCGCTTCGTCGACGATCACTGCGTCAAAGGCCGGGCCGTTTTGCTGGCCCGCTTGCTGCATGCGCTGGGGCAATTCCGCGTCAAAAAACAGCCGCACGGCGGCATCTGGGCCCGGCGGGGCCTTGAACTTGCTGCGGTCCAGGCCGCCCACCTCGTAGCAGGCTTCGTGAAAATGTGCAGCGGTCACGCCGGGTTCATCGGCCATGGCCTGGCGCATGTGCTGGCCCAAGGCCTTGTTGTAGCAGGTCAGGAGCACGCGCATGCCCTGGCGGGCTAGCAAGCGAGCTTTGTGCATGGCCAGCAGCGTCTTGCCGGTGCCGGCGGGGCCGTACACCGTCTGGCGGCGCACCCGGCCGAGGAGATCGAGCACGCTGAACTGCTGTGGACTCAGGGCGACCATGGCGGCGTGGTCGTCGGCCAAGCGCTGGTTGAGCAGGGTCCGGGCCTCGCGCGGGGCCAAGAAGAGGTCTTCTAAAGCCTGCCACCACCAGCGGGTGGGCGCGTTTCCGGTTGCCGGCGCCTTGATCGCCCAGCGCTGGGCCAGCTGGACCACGGACTCGGCGAGGCGCGAAAATCCCTGGCGATCAATGGTGATATCTGCGGAGGCGTGGGCGGCGAAGCCCCGGGGCGGCACCAGGGCGTCTGGGATCAGCACGCCGTAGCCGTGGCTGGGCTGCGAGGGCAAGGCCTGGGGGTGCTCGCCCAACTTGCCCACCAAGGCGACGCTGCTAGTGCGCGCGGAAGCGTAGGGATCGTCGATGCGCCGCAGGACCCCATCCGGCCCAGGAACGGTCCAACTCTGCGCGGATGGATCGCACAACAGCCCGCCCTCTATGAGGTTTAGCGCGAGGATGCCGTAATCGCGGTGGGCGAGAACCCAGTCGACCTGGCCGTCGTGGAGGGTGCCGTCGCGGCTGACGCGGGCCACCCAGGCGGCGCCGTGGATCGCGGTCCACTGGTCGCTGAGCTCTGTGCGAAAGGTCTCAAAGATGGAGTAGTTGCGGCGGCTTGCGTCGGCACGCGGATGGGCGGGGATCATGCGGGCCATGGATACTCCGGTGCGGCCGTCACGGCGTGGGCAGGGCCTGGCGCAGCAGTGGCGAGGCCTCTTGGCGCAAGCCAGTCAGCCAGGCGGCGCGGGCCTTGGCGTCGCTCAGGGTTGGCAACGCAGCTAGGGCGTGCTCGCGAGCCAGATCGGCCTTGCCTGCGCGAACTGCCGCACGCGCGCAGGTGCGGTGGACGCGCACATAGTCTGGCAGAATTTGCAGCGCTTGGCGGCAGTGGGCCAGGGCCAACTCGGGCGCGGTCTCCACCTCCAGGGCGGCGAGATTGCCCAGGGCCTTGGCGGAAGGCTGCAGACGCACGGCCGCGCGGGCGATCACCAGGGCTACCGCCGGATCGCGGCGCGACCAATGGCCCGCAAACACCGCCAGGGCAGAAGACCACGCCACTTGGAGCGTCGGCGACGGCGCACATTGCGGATCCCCGGTGATGTCGGCGCACGCGCGGGTCGCGGTGTCGGGCAGCGCCAGGGCCAGCTCGCGGCGGGCTTGCGAAGACAGCGGCGCCAAGGCAGAGAACGGCAGGTCGGCGGCAAGCCCGGGCTCTACCAGTGAATCCTCTGGCGGAAGACCGGGTTCCCAGGCCACTGTGCCGCGCTGGGCAAAGGGCGTCAGCCAGGCAGCGGTGCGCGCGGTGCCGACAGGCAGACCCACGGCCGGCAGAAGCTCTGGACGCTGGCGCTGTTGGGCAAGGTGGCGGGTGGCGCGATCGTCCCGCAGGAAGGCGGCAGGCAGGCACAGGGCGTCTGGGCGACTGCCTTCTGCGGTCTGCAGCCACTGGCAAGCCGAGCTGGCGTGATCGCTGGATGTGACCAGCAGCTGATCGGGCTGGGCGTGGCGCAAGAGCGAGTCGGCGTAGCGGGCACCAGCGCGCAGGTCGGCCTGCCCTGCTCCGTTGCCCAGTCCGGCCCCATTGCCCAGTCCGGCCACCAAGAGGCCGGCGAGACAGCCCGTTTGGGCCCAGGCCGCCGCGCGAGGCCAGCCGGCAAAGGCGACGGCGGCGATCGCCCCCAGGCCGTGGGCTGCCAGCACTGCGGCGCCCAACAGCACCAGCAGACCGGCCTGTTGATCGCGCAGCCCCATGGGATTGATCAGCGCGGAGTACAGGGCGTCTGCGATCACAACCGCCGCCGTAGCCGCAGCCGCGCCCGGCCTCTGGCGGACCAAGGCGACAAAGCCGATCGCCGCCGGCGCCGCGAGCCAGCGCGCCTGTTCCGCCAACAGACGGCCAAGGGTCGCCCAGCCGCCGCTGTTGCCAATGCGATCGTCGTACGCAGCGCGAATCGAGGCGGCCGTCAGGTGATCCCAAAGCGCCGGCAGGTCGCGCGGATTGCCCCAGTTGAGCCCGGGCGAGCGCTGGGCCGCCAGAGGCAGGTAGACCAAGGCCAAGGACGCGATGGCCGCCAGCAGCAGCGCGGCACGCCAGCCGCGGCGATCGCGCAACGCAGTCCAGATCAGCAGGCCCAAGGGAATGAGCGCCGCCTCAACGTGGATCGCCCCGCCCAGAGCCGCCAGCAGCGCCAGCGCGGGCAACCGCGGCGCCGTTCCGCGCGTGGCCACCCACAGCGCCGCGGCGCAGATCAGCCAGGCGGGGGCATAGACTTCTGCGGCGCGAAGATGCAGTGCGAGCGCGGGGACCGACCAGGGCAAGAGCAGCGCGGCGGTTTGAGCAAGGCCCTGCGAAAACCCTGTGGATCGCTCAGGATTCAGCGCCTTTAGCCAAATCCACGCTGCGGCAATCCCGGCAAAGGCGCCCCAAAGGTGAACCCGAAAAGCGCCATTGGCCAGCGGCAGACGCGAGAACGCGTGCCCGCCCAGGACCCAGGCCGGAAATCCGGTGGGGTGCGGCACGCCCAGTTGCACCGCGGCGGCGGCGAGTTCCCCGCTGTCGTACCAGGCAACGGACGGCGCAAGGAGCCAGAGGGCCGCCCCCAAAGCGACCGCTGGCGGCAGCCATGCAGAGGCGCCCGCCGCGCGGAGGCCGTGTTGGCGCGCAGGACTCACTGGTTGGGCCGGAGGACTCACTGGTTGGTCTGGAGAACTCGCGGGTTGGGCCGGAGCACTCACGGGTTGGGACAGAAGAGCTCGATTTGGTTCTGCGGGGCGAGGGCGCTGTCTGTACCCAGGGCAAATCCGCCGGCCAGAACTGCGCAGCCAGCCAGCGGCCCCTTGCCGAGGATTCGCGAGGCGGTCGCGCCAAATCGGGCGATATTGGACGCGATCTTTGCGCGCAAGGAGCCGTCCGGGCTGAGCCACAGAGCGGTGGCGATGGGCGCGAGAGAGGCGTCGAGGCCGCCAGAGATGAGCACAGAACCGTCCGCAAGCTGAACCGCAGCGGCGAGAAGGCGCTTGCCGCCGTCTGCACCGGCCCCAGCGCCGAGGTCGAGCGGCTTCCAGGTGATCACCGGCGCCGCTGCCGTCGCATCCACCGCAATCAAATAGATCGGCTGGGCGCCGCTTACCGCCAACTCCGTGTCTTCTAGGAACAGCTTCTTGGCCGTTGCACCCACCAGCAAAAACTTGCCCGCGCCCACGGCGAAGAGGCGACCGCCGTGCAAATCCTGAGGCGGGGCGCCAATATCGCTGGCCACGACAAAGGCATTGGCGGCGGCGTCGTAGATCTCCGTCAGCGGCGAGGTGGGGCTCTTGCGGCCGCCGAACAGGGCGACTTTGGTACAGCCGCCGCTGGCATCGTGGGCGATGCACGCCACAGCGGCGTTGGCGCGGCCCGCGTTCATCGCTTTGTTGGTCTCTTCATCGCACACGATCTGCGAAGCGTCCGCCTTGCAGAGCATGGCCTTGCCGCGGCGCTTGTCAAACCCAGCGCTGATCGGCACTTCTGTGCCGCCGGCTACGAGCAGGCGCTCGCCGTTGGGCGTCATGACCCGCGCGGCCGCGGGGAAGGCCACGGGCAGGCCCAGGGCGAACTGTTGGGCGGCGCTTTCGCCGCTGACAGCCACGGTCCAGCGGGCGACGCTTTCCGTCACCGCGCAGTTGCCACTGCCAGCTGCGGCGCAAAACTCCGTATCGAGCTGAGCGGTTAGCTTGCCGGGGGAGAGGAGCACTTTGGCCCGCGAAGTCCCGCCGACCATGGCAAAGGCGCCGCCGGACAAGGTCACCGCTTCAGCCATGGCCACGGGCGAACCGGCGTTCTTGACCAAGCGCGAGGTCATCATGGCAGTGCGCGGGTCAAATACCTCTACCTGTTCAGCACTTGCGGCCCACATACCGCTGGTGAGGACGGAGAGGCCGCCGACAATCGCCACCCGGCCGTCATCGAGCGCCACGGACGAGGGCAAGCCGCGGCGCGACCAGCCGTTGAGCGGGTAGAGGTTGTC
>JBIKTV010000104.1:0-14575 GCA_044347905.1 Myxococcota bacterium | reverse complement strand
GCCAAACTGCCGGGCGAGGTTAGGCGACGCCTCGGTGTCGAGCTTGGCCAGGGTCCACGCGCCGTCGGCCTCCTGAGCGAGCTGTTCGAGCACCGGCCCCAACATGCGGCACGGCCCACACCAAGCCGCCCAGAAATCGACCACCACCGGCGCCGAGTAGCTGGCCTGGATCACGGCCTGGGCAAAGTTGAGTTCACTGACGTCGATGACCGGTGGCATGGGTGGAACCTCAAAAAGTCAAGTGGTTAAGCTGGTGTCGGCGGGCAGGGGCGCAAGTGTAAAGTAAGAGCCCGCAGGCGGCCCGCCAGATTCGCGGCGCGATTGACGCCATTGGGGCTGTGGGGGAGACTGAAGCGGCAGGGGCGGTCGCGCCTGAGGTCCGGAGGCGCAGTGATAAAAGCCCAAGAAAACAGTGAACTCGTCACGGTCGTCCTCGCGATGACCGGCACGGGCCTGGCGGTGGCGCGGGCCGTGTCGACGCTGGGGCCGGTGATCGCCATTGACGCCGATCGCAGCCGCCCTGGGCTCTACAGCCGCCACGTGGTGCGCCACCCGCAGTTGACCCACCGGGCCCTGGATGCCGCGCTGGTCGAGCCGCTGATCGAGTTTGCCCGCCAGCAGAAGCGGCCCGTGGTGGTCGTGCCGGCGGCGGATGACGCGTGCGAATGGCTGGCCGATCACCGCGAAGCGCTAGCGGGCCACGTGCGGTTTTCTGCGGGCTATTCGCCAGAGCGCTCTGGTCTATTGCTCGATAAGTGGGCCTTTGGCGACCGCTGCCGCGAGCTGGGCATTGACGTGCCGCTGACCTATATGCCGCAAACCCTGGACGACGTGCGCAGTTTTGCCCAGCAGATCGGCCTGCCGTGCATCGTCAAGCCGCGCGCGGGGCACCTGTGGCGCAACCGCCTGTCAGGTCAAAAGCTTTTGGTTCCAGAAACGATGGAAGAGTTGCTGAGCGCGATGGAGACGATCGTCGGCGACCCCAAGGCGGTGGTGCTGCAGGAATTGGTCGCCGGGCCAGAGCGCAACCTGGGCGTCGCCGCGGCGTGGGTCGGCCAGGACGGTGCGCTGCGCCACCTGCTGACCGCGCGGAAAATCCGCCAGTTCCCAAGGCAATTTGGCTCTGGGTCGCGGGTGGTGACGGAGGCGTTGCCGGAGGTGGCGCGGTTGTCGGCCGAGGTGTTGCAGCGCCTGGACTACCGCGGGGTGTGCGGCACGGAATACAAGTACGACCTGCGCCACCAGCGCTGGCGGCTCATCGAGATCAATCCGCGCCCGACTCTTTGGTACGACTTGTGCCGGGCGGCGGGCAGCGATCTCTTGGCGGCGCATGTGCGCGAATTGGCAGGGTTGGAGCCGGGTTCGGTCAGTCCGCAGCGCCAGGGGGTGGCGTGGGAGTACGGCCTGCGCGACGCGGTGGCGCTGGGGCAGAGCGGCGGAGCGGCGGCGCTGTGGCGTGCGCTGCGCGCGGAAGGCCTGCCGCACACGGACGCGGTGATGGCTCTGGATGATCCGGGGGCCACGGCGGCGGCGGCGGCGCACTTTGTCGGCCAGGCCCTGAGTCACTTGCGGCCGCGGTTGGCCAAGCGGCGCCCGCCATCGGCATAGCATTTGCGCGCGCAGGTGGCTGCACATGCACCGGCAAAGGCTAGGGAATCCTTCGCTCCCGCTCGGCGATCTTGGACAGCACCCGCGCGTCAGACCAGCTGCCCCACAGGCCAAACAGCGTCTGCTGCAGCGTTTGGGCGAACCACAGGCCCAGGCCAAAGGCCACGGTGCGCGGCGCTTGATCGTCGATGCCGTAGAGGCCGGCGGGCAGCAGGAGAAAAGTCCAAAAACTTCCGGCGTTGGCTGGGGCGTTGGGGATCATCATGCCCACGACCACGCATGCCATCATCGCGTAGGCCGCCACGACCGGCATGTGGATGCCAAAGCCGCGGGCCATCAGCCAGATGCCCACGCCGTTGATGCCCCAGTAGACCACAGTCAGGCCGACGAACTGCACGACATGCCAAGGACTTTTGAGCACCGCCAGGCCGTCGACAAACGCGGTGACCAGGCCGATGACCTTCTCTGCCAGGCCCTGCGAGACGATGCCGATGATGCGGCGGGTCCAGCGCAAGGTGAATTCGCGGGCAACCAAGGTGGCGATCAAGCCGCCCAGCGCCGTGGTAAAAATCGCAAGCGACACCCAGGCGCCGATCTGCACTTGCGGGAAGCGCGCCAGGGTCAGCGGGTGAATCTCCAGCAGCACCACAAACAACAGCCCCGTGACCAGCAGGCCGTCCATCACCCGCTCAAGGGCGATCGAGCCCAGGCCGGCGGCAAAACTAACGGGTGGAAATCCAGCGCCTTGGCGGGCAAGCATCAGGGGCCGGGTCAGCTCGCCCAGGCGAAGCGGCAGCAGAAACACGGCCATAAAGCCCACGGCGCCCACGCGATTCAGCGCCCGCAGAGGCACAGAGGCGTAGGGCTCCAGCAGTGGCTTCCAGCGCAGCACGCGTAACCAGTGAATAATGGTCAGGATTAGCCCATACGCCCCCAGGGCCAGCAGATCGGCGGACCACACCTCATCGCCGTGGGAGCTCAGCAGCCGCAGCGCCAAGTCGCCGTGGTTGTCCTGACCGACCGCCAGGGTGCCGCCAAAGAGCTTGTCGAGCGGCCAAGAACGCGCGGACCACCAAGTAAAAAGTCCGCCCACCGCCAAACCGGCCAGCCAGCGCATCCAAACTTGGCGGCGCGGCGGATCGGCGGCGGGGGCAATGGGAGTCTGGGGCGGCGGCAGCTCTGTCACGGGCGCCTACAGGCCGTAAATGCGCTCGCGGTGGGCCGTCACCAGCTTGGTCGCGTTGCGCGTGTCGACCACCAGCTTGGAGCCGGCGACGATCGCCGCCATGTCAAACACCTTGTGATCCGTGGTGATCACCACCGCGTCG
The DNA here is from genome assembly GCA_044347905.1 of Myxococcota bacterium. Classification (GTDB taxonomy): domain Bacteria; phylum Myxococcota_A; class UBA9042; order UBA9042; family UBA9042; genus SXRM01. The sequence continues at coordinate 11,639 of JBIKTV010000104.1, read as the reverse complement.
TAGCTGGCCAGCTGGCTCAGGTCGGCGATGCTGGTGCGGACATGGCCGTCCTCGCGGTACGACGGCACGTGCGGATCGTAGTAGTCGACGAGCGCGCCCTTTTTCTCAAGCAGATCCAGCACGGTGATGGCCGGCGACTCGCGGAAGTCGTCGATGTCGCGCTTGTAGGCCACGCCCAGGACCAGCACTTTGGAGCCCTTGAGCGCGCGGCTGGCGTCATTGAGCGCGTCCTGCACCCGGCCAACCACGTGCGCCGGCATGGAGGTGTTGATGGCGTCGGCCAGTTCGATGAAGCGCGCCTGATAATTCATGGACTTGAGCTTCCACGACAGGTAGAGCGGATCGATGGGGATGCAGTGGCCGCCCAGGCCCGGGCCGGGATAGAACGGCATAAAGCCAAAGGGTTTGGTCGCCGCGGCCTCGATCACCTCAAAGACGTTGAGGCCGAGCTTGCGGCACATCATCGCCACTTCATTGACCAAGCCGATGTTGACGGCGCGGAAGGTATTCTCAAGCAATTTGACCATTTCGGCGGTGTCGGGGCTCGAGACAATCTTGACGTGGTCGATAAAGGCCGAGTACATGGCGTGCACGGCCTTGCCGCACTCGGGGGTCAAGCCGCCGACGATCTTGGTGGTGTTCTTGACGCCGTACTTCTCATTGCCCGGATCGATGCGCTCAGGGCTAAAGGCGATGTTGAAGTCGACGCCGGCCTTGAGTCCTTTGGCCTGCTCTAGCAGCAGCGCCATCACTTCGCGGGTAAAGCCCGGATAAGTGGTCGATTCCAGCACAAACAGCTGGCCCTTCTTCATGTGCGGGCCGATCATCTCCAGGGCTTTGACGATGTAGCTGTTGTCCGGATCGCGGGTCTTGGACAGCGGCGTCGGCACGCAGATCGCCACGGCGTCGCACTGGGCAATCACCTCAAAGGTGGTGTGGGCGCTCAGCTTTCCCGAGCTGACCAGCGGCGCCAGCTCTTCCGACGGCACGTCGCCAATGTCCGAGACGCCGTTGTTGATGCGGTCCACCCGGGCCTGCTGGATATCGATGCCATAGGTGCGCAGGCCGACGCCGGCACAGCGGGTAGCCAGCGGCAGACCCACGTAACCCAGGCCAATGACAGCGATTTGCGCAGAACGATCTTGGATCTTTTGCAGCAGCGACACGGCGCGACTCCTTTTGCTCGGCGGCGGGGCGAATGAAAGGGCCCGGCGCGGCGGCAAGGTGGGGCAGGTTGGCCCAGGGCGGACGGGCAACTGCCGGTCGCGCGGAGGGCGCAAGAGTTTAGCGATGCGCAGGGCTCTGGGTCAATCAGCGGACCCGTCGACATCGACCCAAGGCGCCATCGCCTCAAGCTCCCCTTGGTTGCCGAGGGAAGCCCAGAGGGTGCAAAGTTGGAGACGATTGTTCGATTTGCTGTGCGAATTGCCTGGTTGGCTGCGCGGCAGGTCCTAGGCCCGCGGGTGATAGCGGTCGTAGATTTCGCGCAGGCGCTCGCGGTGGACGTGGGTGTAGATCTGCGTCGTACCGATATCCGCATGGCCCAGAAGGGCTTGCACCGCGCGCAGGTCCGCGCCGCCGGCCAGCAAGTGCGTGGCAAAGCTGTGGCGGAGCTTGTGCGGCGAGATGGCCTTGGCGATCCCCGCGACCAGGGCGTACCGCTTGACCAGCTTCCAGAATCCCTGGCGGGTCATGGGTTTGCACTGGCTGGTCAGGAATAGCGCCTGGCAAGTCGGGCCGCGCTTGCTCCGACCAGCCGGCCGGGCCAGCGCAGGGCGGGCGTGCTCCAGATAGGCCAGCAGGTGGGCCCGCGCCACTTCGCCGATCGGCACCTGGCGCTCTTTGCGGCCCTTGCCGATACAGCGCACCACCCCGCGGTCAAAATCGATGTCTTGCAGCGTCAGATTCACGAGTTCGCTGACCCGCAGACCGGTGGCGTACAGCGTCTCCAGCATCGCCGTGTCGCGCAAGGCCCGGTCGCCCTCACTGCCCGGGGCGGCCAGCAGGCGCGCCACCTCTTCTTTGGTCAAGACGTCCGGCAGATCTTGGCCCTGCTTGGGCGCATCCAGCAGCGCCGCCGGGCTGTCGCTGAGCAGGCCGCGGTCCACCAGATAGTGACAAAAGCTGCGGATGGTCGACATGTGCCGGGCGACACTGCGCGGCTGCAGGCCGTCTTGCTGAAGATCCATCAGGTATTCGTACAGGGTGTCGTGATCGAGCTCGGCCGGCAGGGTCACCCCCACCTGGTCCTCCAGCCAACGGACCATGCGCATCAAGTCGCGGCCATACGCGGTCACGGTGTTGGCGGCCATGTTCCGTTCCAGGCGCAGCCAGCGCAAATAGCGCTCTGTAGCTTGCTGCACCGTCAGCTCCGCGCGGATGGCGTCGAGGCGAGCGGGCGCCGCGGGCACGGCCTGGGGGGAGGAGGAGAGGGAGATTGGCGTTGCGGTGTTGGGCTTGCTCATGGCGCCATCGTGCCGCGAAGCAGAGATTCGTCAAATTCTCTTTCAAGACAGCGCGGTTGTGCGATTTTCTTGACAGCGCAAGTAAATTGCCCTGATCGGCCCATTTTGTGCAAAGGCTTGAAAGGACGTCACTTCATCCGTGTGTCTCTGTGTAGGCCCGTCCCCGCAAGAAAGGCGGGATCTGGCGGAAGATCGCAATGCATTTCAGGCGATTACCTTGGTCAGCGCCTGGGAAATCGCTAGGCGATCCGGGCAAAACCGCTGGTGCTGAAAAATCGCTAGCGATCATAAACGGTTGGACGATTCTGTCCACAGACGCGGGGTTGGCGACGGCCGTGCTTGGGCAGCCCGCGTAGCCCGGGCCGACCGCGGCGATCTTACGCTGATCTTTGCTGGCCTTGTGGAGCTGCTGCGGGCTCCCTAGACTCCCTGCACCGCGATCTGTGCGCGTGCCCTTGGACCTCAGCTTTTTTGCGGCGCTGTCAGGCGAAATTCCGCCGCGACGAGCGCATTGGAGATTCCGTGAAGAATTCCCTGTTCCTCACCGCCGTTGCGGTGGTTGTTGCCCTCACTGCCTCGCTTTCGGCCCAGGCGGCGCCCTCTCCGGCCAAGAAGAAGCCGGCGCCGGTCAAGCCGGTCAAGAATGGCGAGGCCAGCCAGCCCACGGGCGGCGGCACCCCCGGTGGCGGCGGCGGCAGCGGTGGCGACAGCGGCGGCGGCAGTCAGGGCAGCCAGCCGTAGCTACTCAGGAGCTGTCGTCGTGATGTGCGCCTAGGAATTTGGCAACTAGATCGACTTGGTTTCTTGAAGGCCGTTAGCGCGTCGGCCGCGGGGCCAGGGCCTTGGCCTGGGCCACCAGTTCGTCGATCAGCGCAAGCGCTTGGCGCGGGCTCAATTCGTCCACTTCGACCCCCGCTAGGCGTTGGGCCAGCGCCAGGAGCTGCGGATCCGCCGTCTCTACAGGGGCGGTCTGGATCGGCGCCGCGTCACTGCCGCCGTCAAACAGGTCCAGCTGCCGGGTGGCCAGGGCGTTCATCAGATCGCCGCGCTTGCCGCTTTTCTCAAACTGATCCAGGAGTTTGCGAGCGCGGTCGACCACCGGCTGCGGCAGGCCGGCCAAGCGCGCGACGGCCACACCGTGGGATCTAGAGGTCGGGCCTGGCTGCAAACGGTGAACAAAAATAACCTCTTGCCCCCATTCGCGCACGGCCACATGGGCGTTCTTGAGCCGCGGCAGGCGCTGGGCCAGGTGCGTCAGCTCGTGATAGTGGGTGGCGCACAGACACAGGGGCTTGGCGACGTCGTGCAGCCGCTCGATCAGCGCCCAGGCGATCGCCAAGCCGTCCCAAGTCGAGGTGCCGCGGCCGATTTCGTCCAGCACCACCAGGGTTCGCGGCGTCGCCCGCTGCAGAATCTCTGCGGTTTCGCGCATCTCCACCAGGAAGGTCGAGGCCCCTTCGGCGATGTCGTCCCCGGCGCCAATGCGCGTCAGCACGCCGTCTAGCACGCCGATCACCGCCGCTTCGGCCGGCACATAGCTGCCCGCTTGGGCCAGAATCACCGCGAGCGCCACTTGGCGCATCAGCGTCGACTTGCCGGCCATGTTGGGTCCCGTAATCAGCAGCAATTGGGCGGCTTCTAGCTCCAAGCTGCCGCAGGCCGCCGCCACCGCAGCGTCGCCGGCCAGCACCACGTCATTGGGCACAAAGGCGCCGTGGGCCAGGGTCTGCTCAAGCACCGGGTGGCGGCTGCCTTTGAGCCACACCAGCGGTTCATCGACCCAGCGCGGCGCGCACCAACCGCGCTCAGCGGCCAACTCCGCAAAGCCGCTGTGGACATCCAGCTCAGCCAGGGCATGGGCGATCCGCCTCAGCGCGCCGCGCTCCGCCGCCACCGCCGCCAGCAGCTCGCGGTACAGGCCCTGCTCGCAGCGCAGCCGCTCGGCCTCAGCGCTCTGGACTTTGCGTTCAAAATCAGCCAGTTCAGGGGTGACATAGCGCTCGGCGTTCTTGAGCGTTTGGCGGCGGTGATAGTGGGCGGGGACGTTTTGCGCCTTGGCCAGGCTGATCTCAATGCCGTAGCCGCTGTTGCGGTTAAAGGCCACCTTCAGGGTGGCGATGCCGGTCTCGCGCCGCTGGGTCTCTTCATAACTGATGAGCCATTGTTCACTGTTTTCAGATAGCTGCACAAGCTCGTCGAGCTGGGCGCTGTAGCCAGGGCGGATCACCCCGCCGTCGGCCACCAGGGCCCGCGGCGCTTCAGCCAAGGCCTGCTGCAGGTGGGCTGCCAAGGCCTCGCCGCCGCGCAGATCGGCCTGCAAACCGGCAATTTCCAAAGACTCCACCGCCAGAGGCGCCAGCAGATCCTGGAGGCCCGGCAGGCTCGCCAAGGTCTGGCGCAGCGCCGCCAGTTCGCGAGGCAGCGCCAAGCCCGCGGTGGCCCGGGTCGCCACCCGCGCGACATCGCAGCCCAAGCCAAGCTGTTGCCTCAGGTTTTGCCGTGCGGGCCGGTCCGCCAGCAGCGCCGCCACCGCGCCATTGCGCCGCTCCAGCAACCGGCGATCCGCCAGCGGGGCCAGCAACAGCTGGCGCAGCGCCCGCGCCCCACCCACAGTCGACGTGCGGTCCACCGCGTGCAGGAGCGAACCCTGACGGCGCCCATGCCGAGAAGTGCTCAACAACTCCAGGTGTTGCACGGCCTCCCGCGGCAACTGCAGGTGGGCCAGGGCATCGAGGCGCTTGGGCGCCCCCAGCCAGTCCTGAGACTTGGGCCGCACTTCTGTGAGGTACTGCTGCAGCAGGCCCAGGGCCGCATCGACTTCCGCCCCCGGGCGCGGATCCGCCGCGATCCTCTGGGTCCGCGGCACGTTGGCCGCAGCGGTCACGCCGTCTAGCCAGCTCGCGCTCGCCTCCGTCACCACCAGTTCGCGCGGCTCCAGGCGGGTCAGCAGCACCGCAAGCGCCGCGGGATGGCGCACTTCAGCGACGGCCAGTTCCCCTGTAGAAACATCGGCTACTGCTAGGCCCAAGCTGGCTTGACCCTTGCCACCGCCCCCGCTGCGGGGCGCGCTCGCCAGAGCCACCAGGTGATGGGCCCTGCGCTGATCCAGGCTCTCAGGCTCCAGCACCACGCCCGGGGTGATCACGTGGGTCACGCCGCGCTGGACAATTCCCTTGGCCTGGGCCGGATCTTCGAGCTGTTCGACGATGGCACAGCGCCGCCCCGCCTCCAGGGCCTTCTGCACGTGTGGCCCCAGGGCGTGGTAGGGAAAGCCGCACATCGGGATCGGCCGCGCGTCGTTCTTGTTGCGCGACGTCAGCGTCAGGTCCAGCAGCCGCGTGGCATCCAGCGCGTCTTCAAAGAACAATTCGTAGAAATCGCCCAGGCGGAACAGCACCAGCGCGTCTGGGTGGGCGCGCTTGGCCTCCACGACCTGGCGCATCACCGGGGTCAGGGCAGCGGGGTCGGCTTGATCGCTGGTCAGCCAGCGCGGGGTAGGATCAGTCACGGCGTTCGCTTGGGCTGGAGGAGGGGGAAGGGCTGGGTCAGGGCCATGCTGGATTGGGTCCGGGGCAAGCTGGGTTGGGTCGGGCAGCACAGCCGTCTGCGCCTCGTTCGTGTGGGATATCCGCTATGATATGGCTGTGTTACTTGGCCGTGGTGGCGCAGTTGAGCACGCGTATCACGGTCACGCCGCTCTGGTCGCCCGGGGCGGCTGGCGGGCAGGCGATCTCTTCAACCCACTGCCAGCTTGCGTCTGAACGCGCGTACATCTTTACGGTTTCTCCGCGCTTGACCGTGCCGCAGCTCCGGCGCGGCGTGCCCAGGACAAAAGTCTCCGGCTCCAGCGACTCACCCAGCAGCACTTCGACCTTGCTGACCACGCCCGTGCAGGTCTTGGGCGACAATTCGATCTGCAAATCGCAGACATCCGCCGGGCACAGCGCCGGGGGAGCGCACTTGCAGGTCGGCGCCGGGGCCGTCTCCGGCACCACAGCATCGACGCAGCCCAGCAACGGCAATGCGGCGACCAAGGCCAACAGCATCCACAGCTTTGCAAAACTCATCGCGGCCTCCCGATGCCGTAGCTTGGGGGGATCCAGGGCGGGCGTCAACCGCGGCCTGCCCAACACGCGGTGGTTGAGCAGATGCGCGCGGATAGGCTAAGGTGACGCTAGGCTAGCCCGCGCGGGCCGCCGGAGGTGCGGATGGAGCGGAGCACGCGGGCGGCCGATCAGAAGCCCACGCCAGGGTCTTGGGCGGCGATTCGCCGGGTGGCTTTGGCTCTGACGCTGCTGCTGACGGCCTGTGGCGGCCAAGTGCGCGACGAAGGCGCTTTGGCGGTGGGCCAGCGCGCGCCAGGGCTCATCGTGTTGCCCATCGCGGTCAATATTGCCGAGCTGAGCAGCCTGGAGGTGGCCTGGCGCAGCGTTGAGGTGGCCAATTGGCTGCTGCAGCGCACCGACTTGCCGGTGATCGGCCCGCTGGAATTCAAGCTCAACAAGGCCATCGATCAGGTTCAGGTGGCGGCCTATGACACGGATCTGTCGACCCGCGAAGACGAATTGGGCCCCGCGTGGCGCGACTGGCTCGTGGTGCAGGTGCAGATCAGCGAAAACCGCGCGACCAATGTCCGCGATATCGTCGATGTGCGCGGCAAGGAGCCCGGCAAGCCCAAGGTCTATCGCCAGCACGGCGTGGAGGCTTCGCTGCGGGTTGAGGCGGGGCTTTTTGATGCGCGGCGCGGCAAGCGGCTGGCCTGGGCGGTGATCGAGCGCACGGACGACCCGACGCAGTTTGCCCCCGGCGAGGATCCGCGGCCCGGGGTGACGGCGGCGGTGCGAGACGCGGTGCAGCGGCTGATTGAGCTGTCACCTGGGCTGTTTCAAGGGCCGGTGGAGCGGCGCACCCGCGGGCAGGGCTTTGTCGACGCGGTGCCGGCGCTGCTGGCCTTTGACGCGCCCGACCTGCCGTCCACCGTAGAAGGGCTCAAGAATTTGCCGGAAGCGGTGCAGGAAGCCCGGGTGTACGCCGCGTGGGACCGCATCGCCCCCGGCCTGGCCGTGCAGGAGATCCGCCGCGCCACCCTGGCCCGCGGCGTGCTGGTGCGCGACCTGATGCCTCCGCTGCGTCAAGGCGACGTGGTGCTGGGCGTTGGCAAGCAGAAGATCAGCACAATTAGCCAGTTTGACCGGCTGATCGCCGCCTGCAGCGCCAAGCCTGAGGGCTGCGAGGTGGTGGTGCGGCGCGGCGAGGCCGAGGTGGCGCTGTCGCTCAGCTGGCCCGCTCTCCCCGCCGTCTCGCCGCCGTGAGCGCAGCGGCTGCCTCAGAAAAACCGGCCGACGCCAAAGGCGCTTCTGCCCCCGCCGCCCAGCTGTGTGGCCCGCTGACGCGGTTTGTCTGGCAATCGCCCAGCGGCGATGCGGCGATCGCCGTGGTGCAGGACCAGGCGAGCGGGCGGCCGTGGACCGTCAAAGGCCCGCTGTGGGGCTTGCACGTGGGCGAGACCGTGCGGCTGTGGGGCAGGGTGCAGCGCGATCCCAAGTGGGGCGAGCAATTCCGCGTGGATGCCGCCCAGCCCGCCCTGCCGCAGGGCCGCGACGGTTTGCGCAAGTGGCTGTGTTCAGGGCGCTTGCCCGGGGTGGGCGCGGTGCTGGCGGAGCGGATCATCGCCGCGCTGGGCGACCATGCGCTGGGGGACGGCGCGCTGGCAAAAATCACCGCCGAGCCAGAGTTCTTGGAGGGCATCGCCGGCTTGACGCGCAAGAAGCGCGCTGCGGTGGTCAAGGCCATCGCCGAGCTGGACGCGGGCGAGCAAAGCTCCGTGTACCTGTTTGGCCTGGGCTTGGGTCCCGGGCTGGTGCGGCGGATCCTGGCGCGCTACGGCCCCGACGCCGGCCGGCAGGTCAAAGACAGGCCTTATGACCTGGTGCGCGACGTGGTGGGCATCGGCTTTCGCACCGCGGACAAGCTGGCGCTGGCCGGCGGCATGGCCCCTGACGCCCCGGAGCGGCTGCAGGCGGCCGTGGAATTCTCGCTACAAGAGCTGGCAAATCAAGGGCATACTGCGCCGCCGCTGCTGCGGGTGGTGGCAGACGCCGCGCGGTGGGCAGAGGTCAGCGACGCGCTGGTGGAGGCCGAGGTCGACCGGGCGGTGCTGCGCGGCCAGGTGGTGCGGGCCGTCAGCCGCGACAGCGATGGGCTAGGGCAAAGGTCCTTGGCGCTTGCTGAATTGGCCAAAGCAGAGGCGGAGATCGCCGCGTTTGTCGCCGCGCGGGCAATTTTCCGCCTCCCGCCGGAGAAAGATGCCGATGCGGCTTTGGAGCGCGCCCAAGAGGCCCTGGGTCTGCCGCTGCTGGGCAACCAGCGCGAGGCCGTTCAGCTGGCGCTCCACGCTCCGCTGGCGGTGGTGACGGGCGGGCCGGGAACGGGCAAAACCACGATTCTGCGCGGACTTCTGGCGGCTTTGGGCGCATCGACGCGGGTGGCCCTGGCGGCGCCTACCGGGAGGGCGGCGCGGCGGCTCGCCGAGGGGACCCAGGCAGAAGCCCTTACGCTCCATCGGCTTTTGGAATACGACGTGCGCCAGCGCCGCTTCACCCGCGACCACAACCGCCCGCTGGACGCCGATGTGGTGGTGATCGACGAAGTGTCCATGGTCGACGTGCCTTTGGGCGCAGCGCTGTGCCGGGCCCTGCGGCCAGACACGCGGCTGGTGCTGGTGGGCGACGCGGATCAGCTGCCGTCTGTGGGGCCTGGGGCGGTGCTGGCCGACCTGCTGCGCGGCGATCAGCTGCCGCGGGTGCGCCTGCAGAGGGTCTATCGCCAAGGCCAGACCTCGCATATCACCGCGGCGGCCCACCAGATTCTTGCCGGTGAACTGCCGGAGTCGGCGCCGCGCGGCCAGGGCGACTTCTTTTTTCTGCCGCGCAACACCGCCGAAGAGATCGCCGCGACCCTGTGCGAAGTAGTGACCGAGCGCTTGCCGCGCCTGGGCTTTGACCCACTGGCGGACGTGCAAGTGCTGGCGCCGATGCACCGCGGGCCGCTGGGCACGGAGGCGCTGAACGAGCGCTTGCGCGCCCTGGTCAACCGCGACGGTCTGCCAGCGCTGGCCGGGTGGCGCTGCGGAGACAAGCTCATCCAAATGAAAAATGACTACGATCTTGAAGTCTTCAATGGCGACATCGGCGTGGTCGAAGGGGTGACGGCGGTGCTGGCGGCGACCCAGACCCCAGAGGACGGCCAAGCGCAGCTGCCCCTGGCCTCGCCGGCCCTGCGGGTGCGCTTTGGCGAGCGCGTGGTCGAGTATCTGCCGGAAAAAGCCGAAGCGCTGATGCAGGCTTATGCGGTCACCGTGCACAAGGCCCAGGGGTCGGAGTATCCCGCGGTGGTGCTGCCCCTGCATCTGGGCCACCGCACCATGCTCCAACGCAATTTGCTCTATACTGCGGTGACGCGGGCCCGGCGCTTTGCCGTGCTGATTGGCCAGCCCGAGGCGCTGGCGCTGGCCGTCGCCAATGACGCGCCGATTCACCGCTTTACCCAGCTGGCCAGCATGGTGGCGGCTGGGCTGGTGGCCGCTGGGCAGGCGGGCTCAGGGCTGGCAGGGTCAGGGCTGGTAGGCTCTGGGCTGGCAGGCTCTGGGCTGGCGAGCTGCACTGCTGGGGAGGCTTCTTGAACGGTCGCCTGATGTTGCTTGAACGCGATGGCGCGCTGGCGGTCGGCCGGGTGCAGGCCCAGCGCCCTGGCTACTACAAAGTCGAGGTGGCCGCGGCGGGGGGGCCGCAGGTGGTGCGCGTGGAGGAGGCGGCGGTGCGGGCGCTGCTCTACGTGTCCTGCAGCCAGTGGCCTGAGGTCTTGGCCCGGGTGGCCCTCGCACAACAGCGGATTGGCGTTGCAGATCTTGAGCTGGCTTGGCAGCTGCTGGAAGGCCTGCCGGTGGGCACAGGCGAGGTGGCGCGGCTGGTGCGCGGCGATGAGAGCCCGGAGTCGCGCGATGACGTGCTGCTGGCCGCCGGGTTGATCGACGATCCCTTTGAAATTCTGCGCGGCCAGACCACCCGGCGCAGCGCAGAAAAGAGGGGGACCCTCCAGCAACACCGCGCGCAGCAAGCGCAATTGCGCACGGAGCTGGAGCCGCTGCTCCAGAGTTTTGAGCGGATGCGCCTGGGCTTTAAGGGCTCGCGCAGCACCCTGACCCCGCTGGCGGAGCGGATGGAGGCGTTCTTGCGCGCCGGCGGCAAGGGCGATGCGCTGGTGGAGGCGGCGGTGCAAAAGTTGGGGGCGAGCAAGCCACCGGTGCCGCGCGACGCAGGGCAACTGCTGGTGGAGCTGGGCCATTGGGATCCCCATGACGACGTCGATCTTCACCTGATGGGCCTGCTACAACCGGCTGTGCTGGAAGGGGAAATCTCCAGTGAGCCTCCGCTTTTGCCTGAAGGTACCGCCGATCTCGATCTGCCGTTTGTGGCCATCGACAATGACGCGCCCCACGAGATCGACGACGCCGTGGCCGCCCAAGAGACCCCGCAGGGCATCCGCCTGTGGGTGGCGATCGCCCATCCGACCTGTTGGATCGCCCCCGGCGACGCGATCGACCAGCAGGCCGTGCGCCGCGGCGCCACGCTGTATCACCCGCGCTACACCATTGGCATGTTGCCAGAAGGGCTGGCGCGGGGGCCGGCGTCACTGACCCCGCATAAACGCGCTCCGGCGCTGGTGTTTGCCGCGACGCTTGGGCCTTCAGGGGAGCTGTTGGAGCCGTGGGTGGGCGAGCGGTGGGTCACCCTGCGCGAAGGCTGGAGTTACAGCCAGGTGGACGCGTGGCTGGCCGGCTCAGGCGGTACAGAGGATCAGCGCCGCCATGCCGAATTGCTGCAAACCCTGGCTCTCCGCTCAGAAAAGCGCCGCATCGCGGACGGCGCCTGGCTGCTCTACAAACCCGAGGTCGATGTCCGCGCCCCGCGCCACCAGCCGGTTGAACTGCGCGACGCCACCCAGACCAGCTTGGCGCGGCGCATCGTCACGGAGGCGATGGTGGTCGCCGGCACCGTGGCCGCGCAGTACGGCGCCCAGCACCGCCTGAACCTGCCGTATCGCCACCAGGCTGCCCCCGTACAACCGCCTTTGCCGCCAGGGTTTTACCGCGATCCGGCGGAGGTCTATGCCGTG
>JBIKTV010000469.1:0-4565 GCA_044347905.1 Myxococcota bacterium | reverse complement strand
CGCCCAGGTGGCGGTGATGGATCGCGACGCCGAGCTGCCCAAGAGCGTGCTGCAGGACGTGACCAAAACCGCGGAGCCCTATGGCAAATTTGCCACCAGCACCAAGCCCGGTCAGGCGCGGGTCGAGCTGGTGTTTGACAACGCCGAGCAGGGCAAGCGCCTGGGGGCGCGCTGGTTTGCCGGGCAGCTGGGGCCCAAGGTGCGGCTGCGCCAGGCGCCGGCGGAGCAGCCTAACGTGCTCAAGCTCTCGCTTTCAAACCGCTATCTTGAGATCGCGGAGGTCAATCCGCAGGCGCTTATGCGCGTGGTGGCGGAAATCAAGGACTGGGCCAAGGACAAAGCGCCGACGGCCGTGCAGGTCCGCACGGCTGCGGGTCAGCCCGACTTTGAGCTGGAGTTCATCAATCCCCAGGAACGCCAGCGGTTTTTGACGGAGCTCCAGGCCGGTCCGCTGGCAGGCATGCGCTACGCCATGGTCAATCCGCGGGCCAATGTGGCGGCCGGCAAGGTGCGCATTGACGTGATTCACGAGAAGGCCGGCCGCATGCTCGAGCCGGAAGTGCGCAACTACAAAAAGCATAGCTCGCCGACTACGGAGGTCGCCATCGAGTCGACGATCGGCCACGACCTGTACTTGGCCATGCGCCCGGCTCAGGGCCAGCGCCACATCAGCCTGCTCGCCGTGGTGTTCCCGTTTGTCAGTTTCCTGTGGCTGGGCGCCTTTGTGATGCTCGCGGGCGGCGCCGTGTGCTTGCTGCCGACTCGCCAACCGCAAACCGCCAAAGAGCGCGCTGAGCCGCCGGCCGAGCCGCTACAGGGCGCCGTGCGGGTCTGACCGAGGCCGTTCTTGGTGCTCCGCCGGCGTAGCGATCACCACGCGGCAGCGCCCCTCCATCGGCAGGTCGACCAAATCGACCGTCATCCCCCCTTGTTCCGCCAGTTCCGCGATGTGCCGCACCCACGGCTTGTAGGGCATGCTGTTGTCTGAACAGCACGGCACCACCGCCACCGGGATTCTGTGCAACACCGCGTACTCAATGGCGATGCGCGTCGCGCCGTCGGGATGCATGCCCACCAGCAGATCGCAGCCGCACGGCTCATCCAGGGTCAAGAAGCGCTCTTCATAGCGCAGATTGGGCAGGCGTTTCCAGCGGTTGTCAAAGGTCGTGACCTCGCGCCCCAGGGCGGTCAGCGCAGCGTTCAAGCGGCCCTGGCCGCCGGCGATGTCCCAGATCCGCGGCGCGGCAAAGCGCTCGGTCATCAGGCGCGCCATCAGTTCAAAGCGACGGGGATCGGCCAACGGGGCCTCCAGGGGCAGCACGCTTGGGGCATGCGCAGTTGCAGGCGGCTCTCGCCGCGCCTCGGTCCGGTAGAGCTGTCGCGCCGGCGCTCGCAAGGCAGTTGCCGGTTCGTCACCATTTGGTCATATTTGCTACCGGTCGGCAACGCCCACGCGAACTTCAGCCGATCCGCGCTTATGATGAGCTGGTCCACCTGCCGATGCCGCCAGAAGAGAAATCACCATGATGAGCCTCCAGCCCACAGACTCCGGCGCCCCCTTGGCCGCGGTTCCCGTCCGTCCGCCCAAATTCCACGCGGAGAGCGCCTTTGCCCGCGATCTGCACGCCCGGGCCGAGCAATACCTGGCCTCTACGGGCCAAGAGTCCCGCGACTTGCCGGCGATGCGCCTCAAAACTGTGCAGATCTGGCTGTGGTTCTTGGGCAGCTGGGCGGCGCTGGTCTTCCTGCCTGTGCCCTGGTGGGGCAAGATTCTCCTGGCGCTGAGCCAAGGTCTGGCCATTGCGGGCATCGGCATGGCGGTGATGCACGACGCCAACCACGGCGCCTACAGCAAGAGCCCCGCGGTCAACCGCTGGGTCGGCTATTCGATTGATTGTATGGGCGCTTCTTCGTTCATCTGGCGCACCAAGCACAACACCCTGCACCACACCTGGACCAACGTGGAGGGCGTGGATGACGACCTAGAAGTCGGGCCGCTTGGGCGCATGTCGCCGCGCCAACGCTGGCTGCCTGTGCACCGCCTCCAGCACCTCTACATGTGGGGACTCTACGCGCTGCTGGTGCCCAAGTGGGCGCTTTTTGACGATTTCTATAACATCGCCATTGGCCGGGTCGGGCCGCTGCCCCTGCCCAAGCTGGCGCCGCGCGACTGGGCGGTGATGATGGGCGGCAAGGCCCTGCACCTGACGTTGGGCTTTGTCATCCCAATGCAATTTTACGACTTTTCCGTGGTGCTGGCGTTCTATTTGCTGGCCCACGCCGTGGCCGGGGTCACGCTTGCGGTGACGTTCCAGCTGGCCCACTGCGTCGACAACGCTGCGTTCATCCCCGTGCCCGCCAGCGGCCGCTTAGATGACGACTGGGCCGTCCACCAACTGCGCACTACGGTGGATTTTGCCCCCCAGAGCAAGCTGCTGAGCTGGTACTTGGGCGGCCTCAACTTCCAGGTCGTCCACCACCTTTTCCCCAAGGTTTGCCACATCCACTACCCAGCGCTGGCCAAGATCGTCGACCAAACCGCCCGCGACCACGGCCTGCCCTACCTGGTCCAGCCCAAGCTCAGCGGCGCGCTCGCTTCGCACTACCGCTGGCTGCGCGAGATGGGCCACGAGCCTGTGGCGGCGCACTAACCTAAAGCATCAACAAAATCAGCGATCAGACAGTAGCCTGGCACCTGTCCGGCACCTGTCCGGCGGGCAGTGGACCCGCGGCTTAGGCAGCCGGCTCTTGCGGCGCGGGGGTGATCGCCAGCTTCATGCCGGTATCGCCCACTTCGACCGCGATACCGTCGGCCGGCATCTCATCGTCGACCGCTGCGGCCCGGGCGCCGGCGAGCCAATCTGCCAGGACTTCAAGCACTTGATGGCGCTGCTCGCCAGTGGCAACCAGGTGGACCGTCTGCAGCGGCCGACCGCCGCCGATTTTGCCCGCGGTCCTCGCCGCTCGCACGGCCGCCACCAAGCTCAGCAGCAGGCGGCCGCGCTGCAAGGCGGCGGTGTCGACCTGGCCGGTGAACACGTCCACCGCACCGCTCTCTGCCTGCGGCCACGGCGCGATGTGGATCGACTCGGGCGCACCCTCGCCCAGCAGCGGCTTTACGCTGCGCTGGTACAATTCCTCCGTGATAAACGGCAGGATTGGCGCAAACAGCCGCAAAATCGCCCAGGTGCCGTAGAGCAGGGTGCGGCGGCCGGCTTCGATCTCAGCTTGGTCAAAACTTGTGCCGTCGCGAAAGCGATCCTTGACGATTTCCAGGTAGTTGTCGCACCAATCGCCCCAGAACAGCCCTTCTACCGCCCGCACCGCCTTGTTGTACTCGTAACCCTCAAAGCCCGCCGTGGCGTCGCCCACCACTTCGACCAAGCGGCTGCGCACCCACAGATCCGCGGGGGTCGGCATCTCAGCGACTTCCCCTGGGGTCCATCCGGCCAGGTACATCATGGCAAAGCGCGTGGAATTCCACAGCTTGGTCAACAGTCGCTTGCCGCCCTTCACGTCGTCTTCCAGGTAGCGCAGGTCGTGGCCCAAGGTCGCGCCCGCCGCCCAATAGCGCAGGGAATCGGCGCCGTATTTGCCAATGACTTCTCCGGGTTCGACAAAGTTGCCCGAGCGCTTGGACATCTTCTTGCCCTGGCGGTCCAGGCCCCAGCCGGAGATCATCACGTCGCGCCACGGCAGGGAGTCCGTGTGCAGGTGCGACTTGGCCACGGTGTAAAACAGCCAGGTGCGAATAATTTCATGGGCCTGTACGCGGACGCCGGCCGGGTAGATCACCTTGCGCGCCTGGTCTTGCACCGGGGTGTCCAGGGGCTGATCCTCGTTCCACATCGCCCAGTTGGCGTTGATCATCGGCGTGAGCGACGACGTCATCCAGGTGTCCATCACGTCGGGCTCAGGCCGCGCCCGCGTCGAGCCGCATTTTCCGCACGAACGCGGACAATCGCCCATCATCGGATCGATCGGCAGCTCATCGGCCTGGGCAAAGATCGCTTCGCCGCAATCTTCGCAGAACCAAACGGGAAACGGCACGCCATAAAAGCGCTGGCGCGAGATGTTCCAGTCCCAGCGCAGGTTCTCAACCCACTGCTCATAGCGTTCGCGCATGAACTCCGGGTACCAGTTCAGCTCGCGACCGCGGGCCAGCAGCGGTTCCTTGAGATCCAGCAGGCGAATAAACCACTGCGGCGCCACCTGAATTTCCACCGGCGTGCTGCAGCGCTCGTGCAGGCTGGCGCGCGAGGAATTGTCCTTGATGCCCTGCAGGTAGCCGTGCTCTTTCAGCAATTCCACCGCGGCCTGGCGCGCCTCGCTGTACACCGCAGAGCCCTTGGCCTGCACGTGGACGCGTTTGCCGTTCAAAGTTAGCAGGTTGGGCGTGTCCATCCGCCCGTCTGGGCCCAGGATCAGCACCGTCTCCAGCTGGTGCTTGCGCCACTTGGCGATGTCTTCCGGGTCGCCAAAGGTGCAGACCATCATCAGGCCGGAGCCAAACTCCGGGTCGACGCTCTCGTCCAACACCAGCGGAATCGAACGGAAATCCCCCG
>JBIKTV010000468.1:0-4588 GCA_044347905.1 Myxococcota bacterium | reverse complement strand
CGGGCCACCAGGGCGTCCAAGGTCCCTTCCTCGACGACGCGGCCAGAATCCAGCACCAAGGCCCGCTGGGCGACGGCGTGGACAAAACGGAAATCATGGCTGATCAGCAAGAGCGCGGGCGGCGCGTCGTGGCCCACAGGCTCAGACAAGCGCAACAGCAAGCGCGCCACTGCCCGCGACAAGCGCGGATCCAGGGCACTGGTGGGCTCGTCGGCGATGAGGAGGGCAGGCTGGCCTGCAAGCGCCAGGGCTAGCCCCAAGCGCTGGCGCTGCCCGCCCGACAGCTGGTGCGGATACGCGCGCAGAATCTGCGGTTCGTCGTGCAGTTCAACGGCTTTTAGCAGCTGGCTCCGCGCCGCGGTCAGGGCAGGGCCGCTCAAGCCGCGGTGGATCTGCAACAGCTCATCGATGGCCGCGCCCGCCCGCTGCAGAGGATCTTGCGTGGCCGCGGCGTCTTGAAAAGCCATGCCGACCTTGAGGCCGCGCACCCCTTGCCAAGCCTTCTCAGGCGCCTGGGCCAACTCCTGGCCGTCGATCCGCAGCTGCTGCGCTTGCCATTGATCGCGGCGCAGCAATCCGGCGATCGCCCGAGCCGCGCTGGTTTTGCCGGAGCCGCTGCCGCCCACCAGCGCGACGCGTTCGCCGGCCTGGAGGGTCAGGTGGAGGTCTTGGAGGGCATGGACAGCGCCGTAGTGCACCTGCAAACCACTCACTGTCAGCACGGACCGCGGAGGAGGCGGCGGCTGGGAGACAGAGGGAGGTGGAGGCTGCATCACAGCAAAGAGCTAATTGATCACGGACCAGTCGACCTTGTCAAAGTCGATCTCCGGGTGGTCGACCCGCACCAACAAATCTCCTGCCAGATCGCTGATTTTCTCTAGGCGCTCCAGCGGGTCGGTGTTCTCTAGCAGCCGCTGCCGCTCGACCGGATCGCTGCAGAGGGCAGAGGCCAGGCGGTTGGAGAGCAGCACGCTTTTGCGAGTAGAACCAAGCACTTCTGCCAAGGCCGTGCCCTTGTCGCCCAGCTTGACGACCAGCGAGCGCACCACGCCCAGCACCCGGCCCATCGCGGTGTCGATCTCGGCCAGCGGCGTCTCGCGGTCCGGCAGCACCGACACGCCGGCGACCCGGTAGGGCATCAGGCGGTTGACATGGGTGATCTGCACCCGCGCCAAACAATGGACAAACAGGTTGTACCGCCCGTCTTCCATCCGCTCTTCATTGACGATCTTGCAGAGCGACCCGACTTCAAAAGTCGGCGGCGAACCGTAGTAGTCCGCCTCCCAGCCGGGCTTGAGGCCCACCAGGACGATCATCCGCGATCCCGCTAGGGCCTCGGCAGTCATCATGCGGTAGCGCGGCTCAAAAATATGTAACCGAGTCATGGTGTTGGGGAACAACACAAAGCTCGGCATCGGGAATACGGGCAGCGCTTCGTAACGCGGCTCGACGATCGGCACATCCAGCATGATTTCGCCTCAAACGACGCCCACTGAAGCCAAGGGGGCCGCTTCAGTCTCGCCGCTATGGGCCAACGCGCAACTTTTTTGCTCAATGTCCGGAGGCGCCGCGGTCCCGGTCAAAACCCGCAGGCGCTACATCGTCCAGGGATCGCCGCCCGACTTGGCCTGCGCCTGCACCAAAGGCCGATGGCGCCACACTTCTACCGTGCGGGCGAGCTGGAACCGCAGGGTCGGGGCCATGAACGCCGCCTCGATGGCGCGGGTGGTGAGGTTGCGCAGATCGTCCAGGCGCCAGTGCTGATGGCGGCTAACCTGCTCCAATTCCTCAGAGAGAGTCATGCCGAGCCAAGTCGGCCAGCCGCTGCCCACCGCGGTAAACAGTCCCGCTTCCTTCATCTTGCGGATGGGGTGCGATTGCCAGCCGCGCACCACGTTGCCCAACACCTGCGCCGTGGGCAGAGAGACGATGGGCACGCGCCGCGCCCGAAGCGTGGTGAGCAGGTCGTCCTTCTGCACGGCGATCGTTCCACCGATAATGCGCTGCACGCCGATATCCAGGGCCTGCTGAACCCGCGCCGCGTCGCGCCGATCGCCGACCACTGCGACCCGACCCAGATCCGCCGCCACCGCCGCCTGCATCGCCGCGGCAAAGCGGTCCAGGGGCCGGCCCTGCGGATCGTCGGCCAGCACGATGCCACCGAGGTTGGGCGGGGCGTCGCGAATGAGCTCTTCAACCAGGGCCAGCGCCTGTTCACCCGTATAATCGCAGGGGATTTCGACGAGCAGCATGCGCGAAAGGAACACATCGTCGCGCTCGGTGACGGCCAATTCGCAGCCGGCATCCAGGGCGCTGACCAGCTGAGATGCTGTCATTCCAGGCAGTTGCAGGGTCGGCAGATCGACCACCAGCTCGATGTGGACGACCACCTCGGCGATGCAATGGCGCGCCAAGTCCGCCATGGCCTCGGTCAAGTCGTCTGGTCCGGTCATAAGGCTGCGCAGCCATTGGCGTTTCTCGGCAATCTGCTCGATCTTCTCAACCTTGGCCATCCGCGACGCTTCCGCGTTCAGCAGCTCTTGGCCGGTTTGGCGGGCGATCCACCGCACAAGCGTCTCTGGGCGGATAGCCCCATCGGCGTAGCAGAACAGGTCGACTTTCGCGAGGGTATCAAGGCTCATGGGACTCCAAAGGCGGTCGGCGTGCGCCTCAACTGGGTATGCCGCTCGCGAGTGGCCACAACCCGCAACCGACTCTGCATACCGCGAACACCCAGACGCGCGCAAGAATGTCCGCACGCCGCGAGAAAAACAAATCGCTCTGTGCACCGCAGTCGAGGATTCGCAGTGGCGCAAGGGCGCTCAGTCTTCTCTGTATTGATCTCGAATGTCCAGAACTTCCAGCATGTCGCCAAAAAACAGCTCCACCAGCTCCGGGTCAAAGTGATGCCCGGCACCGCGGCGCATCTCGGCCACCGCGTCTTCCACCGGCCAAGCGCGCTTATACGGCCGCTCGGAGGTCAGGGCGTCAAACACATCGGCGATCGCAACAATGCGCCCTGCCAGCGGAATCTCTTCACCTTTGAGGCCGCGCGGATAGCCCGTGCCGTCCCAGCGCTCGTGGTGGCTCAGGGCAATGCTCTGCGCCAGCTGGATCATCGGCGACGCCGAGCCCGCGAGCAGATCCGCACCGATCTCCGCGTGGCTGCGCATGATCGCCCACTCTTCTGGGGTCAGCGGTCCCGGCTTGAGCAGAATCCGGTCTGGAATGCCGATTTTGCCAATGTCGTGCATCGGCGCGGCCCGCGTCACCATCTCGCGATCGGTCTCTGACATACCCGTGCGCGAGGCAAGAATCCGCGTATACAGCGACATGCGGATGATATGGTTGCCGGTTTCGTTGTCTTTGTATTCCGCAGCGTGGCCCAGGCGGTGGATGATCTCCATCTGAGTCGCGCGCAATTCACTTGTCCGTTCAGCGACTTTGACCTCCAGCTCCTCCGCGTGACGCGCCTTGTGCAGGTACAGCTGCCTCAGCTCGATGAGGTTGCGAATGCGCGCCGCCGTCTCCGTGCGGTCAAAGGGCTTGTTCAAGAAATCGCGGGCGCCGGACTGCAGGGCCCGATAGCGCACCGCCGGGTCCACTTCTGCCGTCAGGACCAGGATTGGAATGAATGCCGAAGCTTCGTGCTCGCGCAGCTGAGCCATCACCCCAAAGCCGTCGAGGTGGGGCATCTGAAGGTCCAACAGCACAATGTCCGGCTGGTGCTGCAGGTAGAGCCCCAACGCGTCCCGCGGCTCGGTGGTGCTGACGATCTTGGTGTAGCCGGCCTCGCGCAACAAAACCTTGAGCAGCTGGATGTTGACCGGCTGGTCGTCGACGATAAGCACTGTGGCGTTGCGCGCTTGTTCCCGGTCTGCGGCGTCGTGCATCGGGCACCTCTGCGGGGCGGCGTGTGGCCTAGGGTGAGGCTCGTAAGGGCTCGTAAAGAAACAACTCTATCGAGCCAGACTTTGATCGGAGCGGTGAGACGGTTTGAGGAGGCGCGAACTTGCGACCCACCCAGCAAGCAGCGGGCCGACGTAAGAAGTCAAGTTGATGATCAACGTCGGCCGGTCAGTCTGCTCGACAGCTAGAGGCTGGCCTCAGGCTGGCCTGTCCCACACCGCAGCTTGACGCAGGAAGCTCGCCTGCATGTATTCGCGCTGAATGACTTCGGCCATCTCGTCGACGTCGCGGAAGCGATCCCAGTCTACGCGAATCACCGGAATACGCTTGGAGATATCGCCGACAAACCGCTCGTACTCGTCATACAGCGCCTGCAGGTAGTGGAGCGAGATGCCCTGTTCCACATCGCGACCGCGCAAGCGGATCCGTTCCATGCTGCGCTCGGGCTTGACGTCGAGGTAGATGATGCACGACGGCCGGCACATGAAGTTGGACATATGCTTAAAAAGATTGAGGTACGTGCTGTAGTCCCGCGGCTCCATCAGCCCGGTTTCGCTGAGCATCTTGGCGAAGATCGCGTCTTCATAGATGGTGCGGTCCTGGATCGCCGGGCGGCCGCGCCAGATGATCTCCTGGTGCTGCTGAAAGCGCCGGTTGAGCAAATAGATCTGGGTGGCAA
>JBIKTV010000103.1:0-14672 GCA_044347905.1 Myxococcota bacterium | reverse complement strand
GGGCCATCGCCCAGGCCGGCAACGAGCCGGTGCAGCGCTATAGCAGAAAATCCCTGCGGATTCTCGGCTCCGTCGGCGAGCCGATCAACCCCGAGATCTGGCGCTGGTACCACGACATCGTCGGCGACGGCCGCTGCGCGGTGGTCGACACCTGGTGGCAGACCGAGACCGGCGGCATCCTCCTGACCCCCTTGCCCGGCGTGACCCCGACCAAACCCGGCTCGGCGACCCTGCCGTTCTTTGGCATCCGCCCGGAAGTCGTCGACCCCGCCACCGGCGAAGTGCTGACTGGCAATGGCGTTTCGGGCGCGCTGTGCCTCACCACCCCTTGGCCCGGCCAGGCGCGCACCGTCTACGGCGACCACAGCCGCTTCAAATCCACGTATTTCTCGCAATACCGCGGCAAATACTTCACTGGCGACGGCTGCATCCGCGACGAGGACGGCTACTACTGGATCACCGGGCGCATCGACGACGTCATCAACGTCTCCGGCCACCGCCTGGGCACCGCCGAGGTCGAGAGCGCCTTGGTGGCCCACGACGCCATTGCCGAGGCCGCGGTGGTCGGCTACCCGCACGAGGTCAAGGGGCAGGGGATTTACGCTTACGTGTTGATTACTTCGGGCTACGACCCGGCCGACCCCATGCTCATCGGCTCGCTCAAGGAGCAGGTGCGCCAGGTCATCGGCGGTTTCGCCGCGCCGGATGTGATCCACGTGTGCCACGGCCTGCCCAAGACCCGCAGCGGCAAGATCATGCGGCGGATCCTGCGCAAAATCGCCGCGAGCGAGTACGACGGCCTGGGCGACCTGTCCACCTTGGCGGACCCAGACGTCGTCGACCAGCTGGTCCAGCAGCACCGGGCGCTTTTGCCGTAGGGTGATTTGGGCACCTCGCCTTTGGCGACCGGGCTGCGACTTTCGGCGACCCGGCGGGCGGCCAATTCCCCAAGCAGGCGGCGCCTCAAGCGGCGTCGGACGCCGTCGCTCCGCGATACGCATCCCTGGTGCTTCACTCCAGAAACAGGAGGGGGACCCACCTAGAACACCGTTCCCACCAACGGGATTTTCACGGAAGGCACCCCTTGGCTGCGGCGGCACATGGCCCCTGACGGCAGCCCTGCAGGCAGGCGAGGTCGCCGAGTCGGCAGTCGCAATTGCTCAACTCGCAGGACCACAGTGCCGTCCAGGTCTGCCAGGCGCCGGGGCTCGCTTGGGCGGCGCATGCGGCGTGGCAACCGCTGGTTTTTGCCGCCCAGCAGCCGTCCATACAGGGGGTGACCCACTTGCAATCCTTTGTGCCTGCTGGGGATTCGCCCGAACGCTCGCCCAAGCAGCCGCTCAGTTCGCCGGCGCATTCGCTGGCGGCGCAGACCCCGCGGCAGTTGCCGCCGCCGCAGTCTTGGCAGGATTCGGCGAGGCACTCGAGCAATTCCTCCGCGCGGTCGGAACTGGCCGGGCTCATGGCGCTCAGCAGCGCTGCCTCGGTGCAGGGGGCTCCGCCGATCATGCGCATCAGCAGCAAAGAGCAGCTGCCGCCCCCGGGCTCGGCGGGGGGATTGTCACAAGAGCACTGCTCCATCAAAGCCTTGCAGCCCGAGTCGTCGGCGGGTTTGCTCAGCGAGCAGGCCAGCGTCTGCACCGCCAAGGCCTTGCTGGCGACCGCGTCGGTAGAGGCACACGCCAGCCATTCGTGCAGCTCTTGCTGGGGGGCCAGCCAGCCGCAGCGCAAGATCGCCGCGCAGCTCTTGACTGGGCCACCGCTGGGGCAGGCCTCCAGGACCTTGCCGCACTGGCTGAGCAGGCAATTCTCAAAGCACGACGCGGGTTTCTCCGTGGTGCTGCACAGTTTGCTGGGGCAGTTGAGGTCAGCGCACTGGGCCAAGCTCAAGGCCGCGGCCCGCCCCGGACCCTGTACCCGCTGGGCACACGCAGAAAGGCAGGCCGGCCCAGCCTTTTCTGGCAGCAGCGGCGGCGGCGGCAAGGGCCGGGGCGACGGCAAAGTCGGCTCAGCGCAAGCAGTTTCCATACAGGCAAATACTTCGGCGCACGACCCCAGCGGCTCCAAGACCTCGGGGCTCGCGTCAGCAGCGTCTGGGGCGTCCAGCGTGTCGGCGGCATCCACGGCGGGCGGCGCATCGGCTGTGTCCGCAGCCTGCACCGCGCTCGCCGGGCCGCAGGCAGCCAGCAGAACCAGCGCCATCGCCGGCAAAACAAGAGGGGGACCCACTTGTAGCGCCATGAAAATGCGATGAAAGCGGCCGGATGGGGCGGAGTTCATGCCTGGGTCCCCACCCGGCCATCGTCGCGGGTGTGCTAGTTCTTGTCGCCGATGCGCATGCCGTAGAAGCTGCGGTGGACGAAGTACAGCATCACCACAAAGAAGACAATCGCCAGCGGAATCGGCAGGGCCGAACCGTCGTTCTTCAGCTGCTCGGCCAGTTCGACCGCCAGGAGGCCAAACAGCGTGGTGAACTTGATCACCGGGTTCAGGGCCACGGAGCTGGTGTCCTTGAAGGGATCGCCCACGGTGTCGCCGACCACGCAGGCGTCGTGCAGCGGCGTGCCCTTGGCCTTGAGCTCGACCTCGACGATCTTCTTGGCGTTGTCCCACGCGCCGCCGGCATTGGCCATAAACAGCGCCTGGAACAGGCCAAACAGGGCGATGGCGATCAGGTAGCCGATAAAGAAGAAGCTGTCGTAGAAAGCGAACGCCAGCGTGCCAAAGAAGATCGTCAAGAAGATGTTGATCATGCCCTTTTGTGCATACAGCGTGCAGATCTCAACGACTTTCTTGCTGTCTTCGATCGAGGCCTTCTCGACGCCTTCGAGCTTGATGTTGGCCTTGATAAATTCGACGGCGCGATAGGCACCGGTCGACACCGCTTGGGTCGAAGCGCCAGAGAACCAGTAGATCACCGATCCGCCGGCAATGAGGCCGAGCAGGAACAGCGGGTTGAGCAGCGACAGCTTGACGAAGTACTCCGGCTGGAAACCCTGGGTCAGCACAACGATAATCGAGAAGATCATCGTCGTCGCGCCGACCACCGCTGTGCCGATCAGCACGGGTTTGGCAGTGGCCTTAAAGGTGTTGCCGGCGCCGTCGTTCTCTTCAAGAAAGTGCTTGGCCTGCTCGAACTGGACGTCAAAGCCAAAGTCTTTCTTCAGCTCTTCGGCGATGTTCGGGATCGTCTCGATGAGAGAGAGCTCGAACACGGACTGCGCGTTGTCGGTCACCGGGCCGTACGAGTCGACAGCGATCGTCACTGGGCCCATGCCCAAAAAGCCGAACGCCACGAGACCAAAGGCAAATACTGCTGACGGGTCAAAGGCGCCCATCATCATGATCTGGCCGACGCCGTCGAGCGACACGTAGTACGCGCCGCCCATGAGGGCGATCAGCACCATGCCCATCCAGAAAGCCGAGAAGTTACCGGCAGTCAGGCCAGCAAGGATGTTGAGCGACGCGCCGCCTTCTTTTGACGCCGTGACGACTTCGCGAACGTGGCCCGACTCGGTCGAGGTAAACACCTTGATCAGCTCGGGGATGATGGCGCCCGCCGCGGTGCCGCAGGTGATGATGATCGATAGCTTCCACCACAGGGTCGGGTCGCCGCCCAGGTTGGGAATCAAGAACTTAGAGACGGCAAAGGTCAGCGCGACCGACACCACCGAGGTCAGGATGACCAGCGTGGTCAGCGGAGCCTCGAAGTTCATCTTGTCGGCGTTGGTGTACTTGGCCTTGGCCATGGCGTCGTTGATGAAGTAGCTGATCGCCGAGGCGATGACCATCACGATGCGCATTACAAAGATCCACACCAGCAGCTGAACCTGGATAGCTGGCTCTTTGACGGCGAGCAGGATGAACGAGATGAGCGCGACACCCGTGACGCCGTAGGTCTCAAATCCGTCGGCCGAGGGGCCCACCGAGTCGCCGGCATTGTCACCGGTGCAGTCGGCAATGACGCCGGGGTTGCGCGCGTCGTCTTCTTTGATCTTGAAGACGATCTTCATCAGGTCCGAGCCGATGTCGGCGATCTTGGTAAAGATGCCGCCCGCGATGCGCAGTGCCGAAGCGCCCAGCGACTCGCCGATCGCAAAACCGATAAAGCACGGGCCGGCGTAGTCACCCGGGATGAACAGCAGGATCCCGAGCATCAAGAGCAGCTCGACCGAGATGAGCATCATGCCGATCGACATGCCGGCCTTGAGCGGAATGGCATAGGCTGGAAACGGCTTGCCGCGCAGCACCGCAAATGCGGCCCGGGAGTTGGCAAACGTGTTGACGCGAATGCCAAACCACGCGACGCCGGTAGAGCCGAGGATGCCCACCAGCGAGAAGGCGAGGATGATCCCGACCTTCATCGCGCCCATGTCTCTGGCCACGCCAAAGTAGTACACGATGATCGCGCCAATAAAGGCTTCGAGCATCAAGATGAACTTGAACTGGGTGGCGAGATAGGTCTTGCAAGTCGCGTAGATGAGCTCAGAGATCTCGAGCATCGAGCGGTGAACCGGGGCATTCTGCAGCTGCTTGTAAGTCACGAGGCCAAAGATCATGCCCAGGGCGCAGACCAGCAGACCGCTCATCAGCAGGGTGCGGCCGTCGGTGCCGGCAATGGGGACTGACGACAGATCGGGCACAATGAGGTTGGCTTCGCCGCCGCTGTGGTGGGCGACTTGCCCGGCAAAGGCCAGGGGCGCGGCCAAGAGCGACATCAGGGTGGCCAGCACGGCCGTCATCAGGGTGGTCCAGCGCGCCGTCCACTGCGGCCGCAAGCTGCGAACCTTGGTAGCGACCCCGGCTACAGCGCCGTCCAGCGCTTGAAAAAAAGAGTACATGGTGACCTCTGGAGAATCGGGGGCCGCGTTAAGTTCGCGCAGGCGCCCGTGATCTCGAGTGGTTGGCCGTCTGCGCATTACAGACGCTTCAGCACGCCTCGTCTTCCAGCGCGCCGCAAGAACACCGCCCTGGAAGCAGGTGTAGGATAGACCCGCGTTCCGCCAGTGTAAATCGGTCCTCACTTTGTAACAATGTATAACCACAGGTAGTTTTGTGCGCCATCCTGTTGGCCTGCCTTTAGCGTCACGGTCCTGTCACATCTGTTGTTGCGCCAACCCCACAATGTTGCGGAGCCCCTTGAGTTATGCGGCGCAGCGACCTACGTTGGGCCGGTACAGGAGCGCAGCAATTGCGGGGGTGGGTGCTGCGCCTGGAGGTCGCTATGGCTACTTCGATGCTGCCCGCTTACGCGGTGATGGTCGCTGCCGTTCTCATGCTCTCCGCCGCGCTCGCCTACGTGTCGATGCGCAAGCTGTCGCGCCGCCAGGTGACCTGTCCAGGCGATGGAGAGCGGGCTGAAGTGCTCGTCGAATTCCGCAAATCGTCGCCGTGGTCGCAAGAGGGCCGCGAGCGGGTGATGCAGTGCTCGCACCAGCCCGGCGGGGTCACCTGCAATCAGGCGTGCGTCAACTGCGATCGCCATCAGGGCACCTAGCAAAGAACGCAGCGCGGGTTCGCGCAGATGTTGAAAATTTCAACATGTCGAGTTCATCGCCACGTTGTCGCGCAAACCGCGCAGCTGACCTCTGCAATAGCAATGGGTTGGCGGCAGGGGCGCTTGGCACGCGGCTTGCTTCTCTGTTGCGTGCGGGGTGGGCTCATGGAGAGCGGCCCTTGCGGGAGGATTCTATGAAGACCAATTCCAGGGCTCTGCGGGCGTGGCTGGCGGCGCTGGGGCTGTCTGTCGCGGCCCTCGCGATCGGCGGTTGCGACGATGACACCGCGACCAGCGCCAAGCCCGACGCGAGCGTCGCTTTTAAGAGCATCAAGCCCGGCAGTTCGAGCAACACGGGCGGTGAGAAGGCCGACGCTGGGACGTCTGGGGGCTCGCCGCAAAACGAGAGCACCAAGGTGGAAGAGGGCGATGTCGCCAAGCTGGTGGGCAAGACCTTGTATGTGCTCAACCAGTGGCGCGGACTGCAGATCGTCGACCTGCAAGACCCGGCCGCGCCCAAGCTGCAGGCGCGCGTGGCGATGACCGGCGTGCCGCGCGAGATGTACATCGACGGCAGTGAGGCGATCGTCGCGCTGTCGCAAGTGGCCAAGCTCGACACCAAGGACGGCAAGCCGCTGGCTCAGGCCGGGTCGCAGATCCGCCGGGTCAGCCTGGGCGCCAGCCCCAAAGAGGTCGCCAGCCTCGCCATCCCCGGCTACATCGCCGCCACCAAGCGCATTGGCGACAAACTCATCGTCATCGCTCCGCAAATCGGCTGGAATCCCTGGTGGTACGGCTGCTGGGGCCCCTACGGCTGCATGGACGGCATGTCGGGCGGCGTCAAGACGGGCACGGCCACCTCTGGGGCCAGCGCGGGGGACACTGCGTCGAGCGGCGCGAGCATTGCCTACCCCGGCGGCTACTACTACGGCGGCTACAACGCGGAAAAGACAAAGGTTATTGTGGTCGATCTGGCCAGCGCCTCGGCGCTTTCGCAGGTCAGCGAGATCGAGATCGACGGCGGCGTGCTGGCCTCGTCCATTGAGATCGGCGAGGTGTTGATCGCCAGCCAGCAGTGGGTGTGGAAGGACAACAGCGGCACCCAGACCGAGCGGCTGAGCCAGCTGCTGCTGAGCAGCGACGGCAAGGTCAGCCTGGGCGCGGTGGCCAAGCTCGATCTGCCGTACAAGACCGACAGCTCGCAGTCGATGATCAGCGCCCATCGCCTGGGCAGCGGCCGCTTGGCCCTGGGCCGCCAGAGCTGGCAGGCAGGCAAAAGCACTTACGCGGTAGAGAGTTGGAAGGTCGACGCTGGGGCGTGGAAGAAGACCGCGGTGTGGCAGAAGGACGCCGGTTCTTACGGCGCGCGGCTGGTGGTCGACGGCACTTTGGCGCTGTTTGCCACGTCGGACTACGCCAGCAAGGACAATCCCGACCCCGGCAGCGATGAAGAAGGCACCGAGCCCTTCCCGGGGACCGACAAGGCCGACGCCGGCAGCACGGAGCCGGTGGTCGACGGCGGCAGCGCCGAGCCCGACGCGGGGAGCGGCAAGCCCGACGGCGGCACGGACACGCCCTGGCAGGCGTCGATTAGCCTGGACGTGCTCGATCTGGCGGACCCGGCGACGGTTTCGCTGGCCAGCCACACCACCATGACCAGCGGCGGTTGGGATCTGTGGGCCCTGCAGCTGACCCCGCTCGACGGCGATCGCTGGCTGGTGACCCGCCGCGGCAACACGTATACCGAAGCCGAATTGCAGGTGCTGGAGCTGGCCGACCCCAAGCTGCCGCTGTGGCAGGGCAAGCTGAAAATCGTTTCGGATTACGGGATGCAGGCGGAGGTGCTGTCGCCCCAGCTGCTGGCCGTGCCGGTGCAGACCAAGACCAACGGCGGGCAAGTGGGCGTGCAGCTGATCAGCTTGGCGGCCAACGGCGATCTGTCGGCCCGCGGCATCTTCGCTTCGTCGTACATCTATTGGTATCAGCTCAAGAATCTCCTGGCTGACAAGACCCTGCTGCGCATCGCCAACGCCGGTCTGGAGGTGGTCGACCTGGCCAATCTGGACCTGCCCAAGGTGCTGGGCACGCTGGAGCTGGCGGCCAACGTCGTCGACACCGTGGCGGTGGGCGATCGGCTCGTAACTCTGGTATCGAGCTGGAAAGACAACAAGTTTTGGCTGCGGGTCCTGCCGGTGGGCGGCACGGATGAGCTCCTGCCAGAAAGCCAGATCGCCTGCGATCAGCAGTGGGGGCGCCTGTACGCCAACGGCAATTTCGTCTACGTAGCCAACGGCCAGACCTTGAGGGTCTACGACCTGAGCGATCCCAAAAACCCCAAGGCGCGCGGGCAGTTTACCCAAGACAGCGGCGCGTACAACTACTGGGACGACGGCAAATCGCTGTGGTGGAACACCTGGGACATGCCGCAAAAAGGCTCGACCTTGTACGTGATTGGCCAGCAGGTGGAGTACACCCAGGCCAGCGGCGCGGCGTGCAACCCCAGCAGCGGCGGCGGATCTGGCGGCGGCGAAGTCCCGTCGGTCGATGCCGGCAGCGCTGAGCCTGCCCCAGCGGACGGCGGCGCGACGGACCCCGATCTGCCCGACGCCAGCGCTCCGGACAAAGACCCCGGCGATGCCAGCAGCGGCGACATCGATGAGAAAGGCGACAGTTACGTGGGCAATTGCTGGATCAACCCGGTCTACACCACCAAGATCGCCGCGCTGGACCTGAGCAATCCCGACGCGCCCAAGCTCGGCGGCACCTTGGACCTCAAGGGCGTCGGTTGGACCCAGGACGCCCAGGTGACCGGCAACGTGCTGGCCCTGACGCACTACCAGAGCCTGCAGGGCAGCGACGGCGCGTGGTACGGCAGCTATTGGCTCGACCGCATCGACGTGACCGCCTCGGCCGCGCCCAAGCTGCTGGATCAGACCAACATCCCCGGCTGGCTGGTGGGCCTGTCGGCCGACGGCAAGAGCGCGGTGACCCTGGACTGGCAGCTGCAGACCGGCACCAAGCCGGAAGACTCCAAGGTTGTCAATACCTTGAATGCGGTCACTCTGGCAGGCGGCAAGGCGACCCTCAAGAAGAGCGTGACCTTGGCCAGCCAAGCCGGCGCCACCTTGCGCCATGGCGACGCGGTCTATGTCTCGACTTGGCCCTACTGGTGGATGTGGCCGGCGGCAGAAGCAGCGGGCACGCCGATCAACACGGATTTGCTGGTGTTTGATGCCAGTGACCCGGCCAAGTTCGCCCAGAGCGCCAGCCTGAACAGCGGCGCCGGCGTGTCGAGTCTGCAGGTCGCCGGCAAGCACCTGTTTGCCCAAACTGCGGCGGGCTTGGGCCTGAGCGTGTGGGGCCTGAGCAATCCCATCCAGCCGGTCTACCAGAGCTTTTTGCCGTCGCAAGGTGGCTGGGGTTCGCGGGTGGTGGCGCTGGGCGGCCAGGCCTACATTCCGGCCGGCTGGTACGGCATTAGCGCGTATCCGCTGCAGTAGAACCTGCGCCGCGGGGTGGCATTCGGGGCAGCGCAAGCGGCTCTGAATCGCCATCCCTGCGGCGCCCGACCTGCGCAACACTTGATGCTCCCAAGTAAATTCTCAGGGCCCCACGACGTGGCCGGGCACGCTCGCCAAGCGGATCGTCGCGGACCAGGCGTTGAGCTCGCTGCCGCCCACCGCGACATCGGCCACCAGCAGGCTCGACAGCATGGCCTTGAGCACGGGCTTGCTAAACCCGCGCGCCGCCACTTGTTCGTCGGGCAGGGCGTCAATGGCGCTGTGCAGGGCCGGCTTGGTCAACACACCGCAGAGCATGCCGCCGCTGGTGGCCAGCCATTTCTCCTTGCCGTCCGGGCCTATAGACGAGGTGACCTGGCCGCGGATGCGCACGTCCAGCATGCGCAGGGTCAGGCTAAGCGCGGCGGTCGGCATGGGCACGTCAATCGCCTCGCCCTGGCCGCCGGCTTCTAGCCAGCCCTCTTTGACCGCGGCGTTGGCAAAGTGGTTGCGCGCAGGGCAGGTCGGCAGCGGCGAGTCCGTGTCAAAGCTCGCGGGCAGCACTTGGTAGCCGCAATCGGCCGCGGCGGCGGTGGGCGGGCAGCTCAGGTGCTGGGGCCCCAGGGCGCCGCGAAGCAGGTCCAGCGGAAAAGTCTTGCCGTCGCTGCGGAATTGCTCGGCGGACAGCAGCATCACCAGCTCACCGCTGGCCAGATTCTCCGCCAAGCGCTGGTTAAAGGTGCCGCCGATTTGCGAAAGGCCCGCCCCAAAGGCGTTGTCGGCCACGCCGTCGCCGTTGCGATCGCAGCCCGTAGCGTCAAAGGCCAGCTCCAGGTGGCTGATCTTCTGAACTGGCCCCGGGTCAACCGGCGGCAGCGCGCAGGCCTTGGCGCCGCTGTCTGAAACGGCGTCTGCGGTGTCCGAGGAGTCCGCGGCGGTGTCGGTGCCTCCCGCAGTGTCCTGCCCGACCGAGTCTTGCCCTGCCGAGTCTGGCCCCGCGGCATCGAACACGCCGCTGCTGTCCGCCCCCGCTTGCGGAGCCGTCTCAGCGGAACAGCCCAGAAGGCCGGCAAATAGGAGGGGGACCCACTTAGAAACCCATGAATTCACGGCTCATCTCCGGGCGCCATTAGCTCCAGATTGGGCGGCACCATGCGCCCCGCGCGGTAGGCCATGGGCAGCTTGCCCTGAAACGGCGTCAGCCGCGTCTGCCAGGTGATCTTGCCGGCCGGGTCAAACAGCATCAGCCGGGTCAGCGCTGGGAAGCCGGTCTGGAAGTCGGGGGCGGCGATCAGCGTGCGGCCATCCTCCCAGCGCTCCGCCGAGCCTTCCCCTGCGGAATACCACAGGTCGCCGGGCTCGCCCTTGGCCTGCCACACCTGCTTGGCCGTTCCGGCGCTCAGGTTCAGCTCGTACTCGGCGGCGCGCGAATAGCCCCGCTGCGGCATGCCGTTGTCGTAGACCATCAAGTTGCCGTTGGCCAGCAGCTGCGCGTCGTGTTGCAGGGCAAACCAGCTCGCCTCGGCCGCGGCCTGCAGCTTGAGCGTGCCGCCATTGCCCGCCGACCAGAGCACCTTGCCCGTGCTGCGCTGGATGCAATACACCCGGCTGAGATTGCGCGCAGAAACAAGGACCTGTGATTCATCTGCGTTCATGCGCACGGAGTTGAGCCCCGGCCAGTCCTCAGCGTTCAGGTGATCCAGCGTCGACCACGACCACAGCAGCTTCTGCTGATCGTCCAGTTCGACAATCCGATCGCCCAATTTGCCATCGCGCACCTCAAATTCCAGCCGGGCCACGCGCCCACCGGGTAGCAGGCGCATGTCGTGGTGGGCCATGCCGTCTTCAGCCGCCGCCAGCACGCCGCCGCCCTTGAGGTCAAAGGTCGAGAGCCACTGCCAGATCGCCGCACCGGCCATGTTGAACACCCCAGAGGTCTCCTCCGCCATCAACATGACCTGACCGCTGGGCTGCCAATGGGCCAGCACGTTGTTGGACTTGGGCATTTGCATGAACCACACGGGATAGCCCTGCTGGTCATAGGCGATTACCGCGGCCGGAAAGCCCAGGGTCACCCCCACGGCCGGCTGGCCCAGGTGGACGCTGGTGAGCACCCACTCCAGCGGATTGGCCTCGGCCGCCTCCACATCGACGATCGCCCCTTGAACCCCCTGGGGCAGCGCCGCGGTGGTAAACTGCTGCTCCTCTGCCGCCGCCGACTGGCCCTGGGCGGTGGTAGACCGCGCCACCAGCCGGTAGGTCGACTCCGCGCGCATGCCGTACACCAACACGTCGTGGTGCAGCTTGAGCTGGGCATCGCGGGCGCGCAGGGCAAAGGTGCCGACGCCAAAACTCACGACCGCGTCCGCCGGCAGCGGCGTGTCCCACTGCACCCTGCAGGCCAGCGGATTGCCGGGCACAGCGCTCACCTTGACGTCGTACAGGCCGTATTCCTTAGGGGGCGTTGTCGCGTCGGTCTGCGGCGCTGTGTCCTGGGGCGGCGCGGCGGTGTCGATCCCGGGCTGGATGGCGTCGCCCGCCGAATCCCCTGGCGCTGGGCCGACATCCTCTGCCCCTTGGGCCACCTCGGCCTGCTCGGCAGCGGCGTCAATGCCCAGGGCGGCGTCGGCGCTACCTGTGGCATCCACAGCAGAATTGGCCGCAGTCGGGGCGATCGGCGCCTCAGCGTTGCCGCAATGGCCCAGGGCTAGCGCTGCGAGTGCCGCCAAAGCCGTCTTTGCCCAGGTGTTTTGCCGCATGGCCGCCTCCCACTGGCCCGAGCCAGGTCAGCCTAACCATGTCAGGTCCGCCACATCGATTCGGCCAGCAATTGTGAAGGCCGCTGCGCTTCCCCGGTCGGCTGGGCAGTCGACGCAGAGCTCGGATCGGAAAATCCACAGCGGCGGAGCGGTGTTCTGGGTGGGTCCCCCTCTTCAATCGCCAGCGCCCGGCTTGCACCGCATTTGTGTGGCTTGGTAAGTGGGGCAAAATGGCGGCCGATGATGGCGATCGGCGCTGATCGGAGCGCTTGCGACGCGATCGCCTGGCCTGACCCGGCTCAAGCCGGCGCGGCCTCTACGGCTGTTGGTCGGGGGACAGCGAAGGCGCGGGGCGGCCCTTGCCGTCTTGGCCCGGCGGCAGGCCCTGCAGGTCCGGATCGACCTCGGCGTCGCCCTCGTGGCCCAGGCCCTCTTCGCTGGGCTCTTCGCTGCCGTCCGTCGCGCCGCCAAACACCACGTTGCAGTCGCCCAGGCGCGAGCGCTCGTCGGCGGTGATCTTCTCGCGCTTGAGCATGACGTCGGCCACCCACGCGAGCATGGCGCGGTGCGTATCGCTGGCTTTGCCGTTGAGGAATTCGCTGTAGTAGCCCGGCGGACTCGGGATGATCGACCCCAGCCACAGGCACTGCAGCAGCGTCAGCTCCGCCGGCGCCCGCTCAAAGTAGTGCCAGCTCGCCGCGCCGATGCCGTAAATCGGCCCAGGCCCCAGCTCAATAATGTTCAGGTACAGCTCCATGAGCTGCGGCTTGCTCAGCGTCCTCTCGATCTGCCAGGTGATCACCGCCTCTTGGACCTTGCGCGAGATGGTCTTTTCGCGCAGGGAGAAGAACAGGTTCTTGACCAGCTGCTGGGTAATCGTCGACGCGCCGCGCACAAACCGCCCCTTGCGGAGGTTCGCCACCATGGCCGACTTGATCGCCTCCATCAAGAAGCCGCGATGGCCAAAGAATCCGCCGTCTTCGGTCGTGGTAATCACCTTGATGAAGTTGGGGTTGACCTGGTCGAGCGGCACCCAGTTCTCCGTCCCCGGCCCCGTTTGGAACTGGTGGGTGGTGTACTTGGGTTCGCCCGGCTTGGGGTGGCGGATGTAGCGCACCGCCGTGTGGGTAAACGCAGAGGTAAACTTACTGAAGTCGACCTGTTCGCCCAAAGTGAGGATCTTGACCTCGGCCAGCATCGGCCGGAAGTCAAACTCCAGGCTGGTCATGTCCGCCGTGTCCAAAGAGCCGCGCAGCTCATAGGAAAGCCGCCCCTCGCAGCGCATGCCGGCCAAGGTGTCGGCAAAGCCGCGCGGCACCGCGTCGACCACCTCTTGGCAGGCCACGGTCGGCACGGCGATGTGGGCCTTAAACACCGGGGCGCTGCGAAACGTGTCAATCGATCCAGCTAGTTCAATCGCAACTCGCCCAACCGTGACCTGACCGCCGCTCAGCTCCAGGCGCTGGCCCTTCAGATCGACTTCCAGTTTGCCGCTGGCGCCCACCGTGACCTTCTCCACCCGCGAACGCGACAGCCGCGGCGCTTCCAAGGCCACTTCGCGCAGCGTGCCTTTGCCCTCCAGGGTGATCTTGCCGGCCGGCGCCGCCACCAGCACAGACAGGGCCAAGCCTTGAATTGCGCTGGTCTCTTCTGTGATCACCGTGCGGGGCAGCAGCGCGGCATAGGGCCGAAGCGGCAGGTCGTCCAGCTGGATCTTGACCTCGCCGTCGCCGGTGCGCACGTCAAACCGCCCGGAGACCTGGTTGGCCACTTGCCGCCCCGGGGTGTTAAAGCTCAAGCGCAGCGACACCACACTTTCGCCGGGCTTGCGGTCCAGGCGCCCAGAAAAATCAGAGAGTTCGCGGCGGCCCCCCTCGGCCTGATCGTCAAAGCGCGCCGAACCGTGCTCGACCACCACCACCGGTACTGGCACGCTCGCCATGGCCAAACGCAGCCGATCAACCTGATCTTGCAGGCGATCCGCGCTCCGGCCAAACAGCTGGGTCAGGAACTCGCGCACCGCGCTGCCATCGCCGGGGTCGCTTTTCTTGGGCTCTTTAGCCCCCAGCTTGCCCTTGGCGAGCTTGCCTTTGGCGGCATCGGCTTTGAGTTTCTCGCCGCCGGTCGTGCCTTTGGCCTCCCCCTCGCCTTTGGCCGCATCGCCCTTGGTCAATTCGGCCTTTTCGCCGTCGTCGCTGTCGTCGTCCTCCGCCGCTTGGCCGGGTACGGTGGCCGGGCGCTTGGCCACGATCACCGGCTCGCGCACCACCACTTCGCGCACGTGGCGCAGCAATTGGCGCGCCGGTCCGGGCAAACGCGCGGTCATCTCCGCCGGCAGTTCGATCTCTGGCCCCGGCTCCTTGCTGAGTTTGGCCGCGATTTCGCGCACATCCAAGCCGTACCGCGTCGATGCGCCGCCCTTGACCACCCGCACCTGGCCCAGCGCCACTTCGCCGTCACTCCGCAAGAGCAACTGCCCGACCTGCACGCGCACATCGCCCACCACCACCGAGACATCGGAGGGCAGGGCTACGCGCAATTCCCCAGTCTTATCAGGCCAGTTGGCGGTGGCATCCAGGCGCAGCGCTTGATCCAGCCCGCGGATCCGCACAGAGGCCTTGACCTCTAGGCGGACCTTCTCCTGCACGGGCGAGCGGTTGACCACGTCGATAGCGCCGCCCTCTAGGCGCAATTGCCGAGCGTTTAGGCCGCCTACCTGCAGCGGTTCGCCGCTCTCGTCGTTCAGCGCCACCTCCAGCCCGCGCACTTGCAGCGGCGGCACGTGCTTGGAGAGGTATTTGCGCAGCCCGCCGCCGCCCTCGTCATCGTCGTCTTTCTTGGGGCGCAGCAGCCGTTCGATCAGCGTCTGCAGGTTGTGCTGGCCGCCAGACGCGCGCCGCACCTGCATTTGCGGGC
>JBIKTV010000384.1:0-5644 GCA_044347905.1 Myxococcota bacterium | reverse complement strand
ACGGCTGAGGCCCGCCCCTTCTTGACCTTACGCAGCGCATAAATCGCGCAAAGGACGCACCTATGAGCCTGTTTGACCGCATCGGCCTGCTGCTCCGCTCCAACATCAATTCGATGGTGTCCAAGGCGGAGGACCCGGAGAAGATCCTCAACCAATTGCTGATCGACATGCGCGATCAGTTTATCGAGGCCAAGAAGCAGGTCGCCGTCGCCATTGCCGACGAGAAGCGCCTCTACGCCAAAATGCTCGCTTCCCAGCAGTCTTCCGCCGATTGGGAGCGCAAGGCCATGCTCGCCGTGCAGGCGGGCGATGACGGTTTGGCCGGTGAGGCCCTGAGCCGCCAGCAGCAAGAGGCCCAGCTCGCTGAGCAGTGGAAGCAGCAGTGGACCCAGCAGAAGGCCGCGGCGGAGAACCTGCGCCAAGCTCTGGTGCAGCTCAACTCCAAGATCGACGAGGCCAAGCGCAAGAAGGACCTGCTGATCGCCCGCTCCAAGCGCGCCGAAGCGCAGAAGACCATCCAGAACACCATGGCCGGGCTGAACGACAATTCGGCTTTTGACGCGTTTGGCCGCATGTCTGAGAAGGTCGAGCAGATCGAGGCTGAAGCCGCCGCCTCGGGCGAGCTCGCCGCCGACATCTCCGGGGCCAGCCTGGAGGATCGCTTCAAGAAGCTCGAGGCCAACAAGGGGCCGAGCGATGCGCTGCTGGCGCTGAAGGCCAAGATGGGGCTGATTCCGGCTTCGTCGGCGGCCCTGGGCGCGGCGTCGATCAAGGCCCCGCCGGCGCTGACCGAGGACGATTTCTCGATCCCCGACATCGGCATCGACGTGACCGACAAGACCAAGGCCTGAGAGGGTGTGAAAGGACGGCGGTTCGACGCCCTGGAGAGTCGAAAAACCCTGGATTGTCCATCGCAGTTCTTTCACATCCAGAATATCTCTACCGACTGTGAGCGAACAAGGCCTTGGCTGTCTACCGCCTGCGCAGCGACATTCGGCTGGAACGCGACGCTGCCTCGGGAATTTCCGGGGCGGCGTGGCGGGTCGTCGATCCGTCGCTGTCGCGGGCCATTAAGCTGGGCGACGGCGACGCGCGGATGGTGCGGGCCCTGGCCAAAAGCGGCTCGCCCGCGGCGCTTGCCAAAGAACTAGGCCAAACCCAAGAAGAAATTGCTGTTCGCTTGGCCGGTCTAGCGCGGCTATATCTGTTTAGCGGCAAGCGCACTCAGCTGCGCATCGCCCTGCAGGCGGAGCGCCAGGCTTTTGCCCGCCAGCTGCAGCAAGCGCCCGCCGCGGATGCCCTGGAGTGGCTACAGGGGCAGGATCCGCCGCGCCACGCCTGCCAAGGCAATGGAACCTGCTGCGGCGCCACGTTTTTGGGCCCTCTGACAGCCGAAGACGTGCAGCGGGTGGGGCGGCTGACCTTTGGCACGCGCCTGGGGCCGGGCAGCAGCGGGCCCAAGCGGCTTGGCGCCGGACAATCCACAGGGCCAGACCAGCTTTTTGAGACGGTGGCCCTGGGCGGCCGCGATTATCTGGGCATGGCCCGCGGCGAAGACGAGCGCTGCCTAGCCCAGGGCGAAGATCTGCTCTGCGACATTCACCGCGAGCACGGCGCCGACGCCAAGCCCGTGGCGTGCAGAGTCTTTCCCCTGCGATTCTATCGGTCTCCGCAGGGTATCCATGTGTCGCTGCTGCTGGCCTGCGATGGCTATGCCCGCGCCCGCGGCGCTGCGGGGCCCTGGCCGGCGCGCGACCCAGAAATTCGGGCGCTGCTGGCCCAAGGCGCGCCCGCGCCCAAGCTGGCCGTGCCGGTGGAATTGAGCCCCGGTCTGCCGATCAGCTGGGAGGATTGGCGGGCGCTGCGCCAACAGATGCTGGACAGCGAACCCGCGGAGCCCGATGCCCACGGCTGGCTGACCGCGGTTTTGCAGGCGGCCCAAGAATACGGCCAACGCCACGCCACCGCGCTGGCCGAAGGCGCAGAAACCGTGACGGCGCCGCGGCTCGGCGGCCTTGCAGAGGCGCTGATCAGGCCCGCCGCTTCCCTGACGCCAGAGCGCAGCGCAGAGGTGCAGCAGCAGCTGACCCAGCGCATCGCCCATCTGACCGATCGCGGCGACCGCCATGACGCGCAACGGCTTTCTGACCTGCTCGCCGGCCTGCAGGCGCTCCAGCAGGGGCTGGCGCTGGCGCCGCGCGGCAGCATGGGCGCTGAGCCCCTGGTGCTGCGCCACCTGTGCGATGTCGTGGCCAATGACATGCAAGCCCATGTGGTCCTGGGTCATCTGGATGCCGGCCTGCGCACCCTGACCCGGCGGCTGTTGCTGACCGAGGCGGTGGCATGCAGCCTGGCCGGCCGCGACGGCCGCGCCCAGGTCAGCGCCCAAGATTCGACCCGCGCCCTGCACGTGGTTTACCGCAGCGAGCCGGATATCGCCGGGCTGTAGCTCAAAATCGCCATTTGCGGCAGCTCTTTAGACCGGTCGCGCCCAAGTGCCGCTGCGCAGGTTGATTCAGCCGCGACAAGTGCGTACCCTTCTTGTCCAAGCAGTTGCTACCCGCCGTCGTCCGTTGACCGCGCGTCCGGGGCAAGCCAACCGCGGCAGACCGAGGGAACCGATGATGATGAGAGCGGCTTTTGGGCAGTTGGCGCAGGGCAAAACCCTAGTGATACATGCGATTCTGGCCGCCGTGTTGGCCTCGGGCTGCGGCGAAGAGACCGCATCGACCCCTAAGCCCGGCAGCGACACAGCGGACACCGCGACCTTGGAAGACACCGAGCTCAGCGATACCGAAGGCACGGACGCCGAGGCCGAGGACAGCGGCAAAGAGACGACCGGCGCCGATACAAAAGACGCTCAGGACGCCAAGGACACCGACGCCTCCAAAGACGCCGACACCAAGGACGCCGCGGACGCCAAAGACGCGGTCGACACCAGCGATGTCTTGGACACCGCGGATGAGGACATCGAAGTCCTGGACGATAGTGAAGACATTGAAGATATCCAGGATGTCGAGGATATCCAGGACGTTGAGGATGTGGACGACGCGGCGACCGACGTAGAAGCGCCGGATATTCAGCCTGATCTGGGCCCCAAGCCGGACATTACCTACGACGTGCCCGACGGCACCTGCGCCAAGCTGCCGGCTGACCTGGCGCCCGGCGCGCTGATCATTAGCGAAATCATGATGAACCCCAAGTCCGTCGACGACCTTTGGGGCGAGTGGTTTGAGATCTACAACACCACCGACAAGCCCATCCCGCTGTACGGCCTGACCATCACCGATGACAAAGCGGACTCGGCCGACGTGCTCAGCTGCACCACCATCATCGGCCCCAAGTCGACGCTGGTGTTCGGTCGCTGGCAAGAGGCGGCCAAGAACGGCGGCGTAGCAGTCGATTATGTCTATGACAACTTTGCGCTCAACGACTCGGCCGACAAGATCAAGCTGGTGACGGACAAGGGCCTGGTCCTGGACGAAGTGAGCTGGGGCGCCGGCTGGCCCATCGCCAATGTGGAGGGCAAGTCGATCAGCCTTGACCCCGGCCACTTTAGCGCCACGGACAATGACAACGCGGACTATTGGTGCCAGTCGACCATCAATTGGCCAGGGAGCACCGGCGATACCGGCACCCCGGGCTACCTCAACGTCGACTGCCCCAAGCCGCCGGATGAAGACAAGGACGGCGTGCCCGACGCCAAAGACAACTGCTGGAAGGTCGCCAACGCCACACAGGCCGACGCGGACAGCGACAAACTGGGCGACGCCTGCGACAACTGCAAGACCGTGGCCAACGCCGACCAAGCCAACGCCGACGGCGATGCGAGCGGCGACGCCTGCGATCCGGCCCAGTGCGGCGATGCGGAGCTGGACAGCGGCGAACAGTGCGACGACGGCAACAAGTTTGACAACGACGGCTGCACCCCCGACTGCAAGGTCGCGGCGATCATCGCGGCTAAAGTTGTGATTTCAGAGATTTTTGCCAGCTCGCCGGGCATTGACGACGCCTACTCTCAGTGGCTCGAGATCTATAACGGCGACAGCAAGCCTGTGATCATCGGCGGTTGGAAGCTGGTGTTTGCGGGCAAGGGCGAGACGGTGCTGCCCATCGAGCCGCCGCTGACCCTTCAGCCCGGCCAATATCTGGTTCTGGGCGCCGACAAAGACAAGTTCAAGAACGGCGGCCTGACCATCGACGTGCAGTGGAAGAAGGGCGTGCTGCTCGATCCGTTTGGCGGCTCTGTGGAGCTGTACAACAACAACCTCCTGATTGACAAGGTGGAATACGGCAAGAACACCCCGCAGGTGATGAGCGGCAAGGCCCTGCAGGTCGATCCGACCCACCTGTCGACCGCCGACAACGATCAGCCGATCTACTGGTGTTATGCCGAGACGCTGACCCCGTTTGGCGACACCGGTACGCCGGGCAAGGTCAACCCGACTTGCATCCCCCCGGGCAAGGACAAGGACGGCGACGGCACCAAGAATGAGTCGGACAATTGCCCGTTCTTGGTCAACGTCGATCAGTCGGATGTCGACAAGGACATGCTGGGCGACCAGTGCGACAACTGCAAAGCCGTGTTCAACAAAGACCAGCTCGACGGCGACAGCGACGGCGTGGGCGATCTGTGCGACAACTGCCCCAAGTTCCCCAATGCAGACCAAAAAGACGTTGATTTTGACGGATTTGGCGACTTCTGCGACTCGCTGACGTGCGGCAATGCCAAGGTCGACGCTTTTGAGGAGTGCGACGACGGCAACCTGATGCCCGGCGACGGCTGCTCGGCCAACTGCCTGCAGGAGTTTGTCTCTGTGGGCTCGATCGTCATTACGGAATTCCTGGTGACGCCCAAGGCTTCCGCAGGCAGCGCCGGCGAGTGGGTCGAGCTGTACAACCCCACGACGCAGACTCTGGACCTCAACGGCTGGATTCTGCGCGACAAGGGCTCCAACAGCCACGTGATCAACGCCCCCAAGGGCCTGCTCGTCCCCGCCAAGGGCTTTGTGCTGCTGGGCCAAGGCGGCGACTCCGCGACCAACGGCGGCGTCAAGCCCGCGTACGTCTACAGCAACTTCACCCTCTCCGTGACCAGCGACGATCTGGTGCTGGAGTGGAACAAGACCATCATTGATTCGGTAAGTTACGTCAACAAGGACCTCGACCCCAGCGGCTGGCCGGTCATCGCGGGCTACGCGTTGAGCCTCGACCCGTTCGCGATGGACGCCAAGTCCAATGACAGCGTGGCCAATTGGTGCATCGCCAAGAAGTCCTGGGTCGGCAGCGCGGGCGATTTTGGCAGCCCCGGCGCGGCCAACGCCAGCTGCACCAACCCGTGCAAGGAGTCCGACAAAGTCACCAACAAGCCAGACAAGACCGGCTGCGGCACGGGCATGTGGTGCCAAGCGGGCGAATGCCTGGAGATCCCGGTGTGCGGCAACAAGAAAATCGAACCCGAAAACGGCGAAGTCTGCGATGACGGCAACACCGAGCCCGGCGACGGCTGCGACAGCAAGTGCAAAGTCGAACCGCCGCCCGCGCCCGCCGGCACGCTGCTAGTCACAGAAC
The DNA here is from genome assembly GCA_044347905.1 of Myxococcota bacterium. Lineage (GTDB taxonomy): Bacteria > Myxococcota_A > UBA9042 > UBA9042 > UBA9042 > SXRM01. Next base: position 73 of record JBIKTV010000384.1, on the reverse strand, counting down.
TGATGATTAAGCCAGCGATTATTGCCGATACAGAGGGCGAGTGGATCGAACTCTACAACCCCACCAAGGCGGC
>JBIKTV010000226.1:0-9037 GCA_044347905.1 Myxococcota bacterium | reverse complement strand
GACCTGACCGGCTGGACGGTGGGCAACAGCGCCACCAGCGGCCACAAGATCAAGGCGGCCTGCGGCAACGGCTTTATTGAGGGCAGCGAGCAGTGCGACGACGGCAACATCGTCAGCAATGACGGCTGTTCGGCGACCTGCTATGTCGATGGCCAGTGCACCTCCTTGAAGTTCAACGGCAATAGCGGCTATGTCGGCATCGAGCCCAACCTCAGCGCCGCGAGCCCACTGGTGTTTCACCGCGCCCTGACGCTGCACGGCTGGTTCCTGCTAGAAGCGGGCGCCTCGGGCGGCCTCTGCACCACCTTTGGCGTTGAAGCGTGCAGCGACCTGTTCAGCTACGGCCAGCAGGGCAAATACTTTGTGGCCGTGCGGTCTTCCAGCGGCAAGCTCTGGGCAGTCGCGGGCGATCAGCGCGTTGAGATTGGACCCGCCGAGCTCAATAAGTGGGCGCATATCGCTGTGACCATTGAAGATGCTTCGATTTTGCGGGCTTGGCTCAACGGCAAAGAAGTGGGCTCGCTCAAGCTCAACGGCTATCCCGGGCCCACCGGCAAGGCCGAATTCGTCACCATTGGCGGCCAGCGCGACGCCGCCAGCGGCTCTGTGCAGCACCTAATGCGCGGCAAAGCCTCATCTTTCCAGGTGAGCGACGGCATCGCCTACAACACCCCGGTGATCAAGCCGCCGACCTACGGCGCCAAGGTCCACATGCCGTCCTTTGTGCGCGCGTTTGGCCCGCAAGTGAACTGGGGCGGCCTGGCGGCGGCGGGCAACCTGCTCTCTCTCGCCTTGGATGAGGGCAGCGGCAACTCCGTCAAGGACGCCACGGTCAACAAGCACACCACGGGCGCGGTCGCGGCGGAATGGGCCACCCTGGCCAAGGGCAGCCCCTCGGGCCCCTATTGCACCGCCCCTGGCGCTGTTTTGGGCGAGACGCCGGTGCTCCAACCCGGCGCCGGTTCTTACCTCATCTCTGCGGGCGGCTACGCGCTGCTGGCTCGGTCCTCTAACACCGCGTACAATAACGGCTTGAGCGTCAAGTACGCCTGGAACGACCCCGCCACCGCGGCCAACGGCAGCATCAACCTGACTGCCAGCACCTCGGTCTTCTTGGTCAATCCCCAGGGCGCCGTGGTCGACAAGGTCACCTACACCAACGTCGACTGGCCGTTTGAAGATGGCCTGGCGCTCATGCTCAAGCCCGACTGCTTTGACACCACCTCCAATGACGTGCCGGTGTGCTGGTTCAAGCCGGCCAAGAGCTGTTCCTACGGTCAACTCTCTGATTCAACGGGTGCTTCTATGAGCAAGTGCAGCACCTCGGCCGACTGCCTCGCCTCGCCAGAGGTGTGCTACGCCTCGCCGGAGTGCAGCGGATCCACGTGTCAGCAGTGCGTGATTCGCAACCGCGGCACCCCAGGTGAACCCAACGTCTGCCCCTAGAGTGCTGGTCAATTTCCCTTTGACTGCTAGCAGTTTTGACCCAAGGGGGCCCTGAAATGGATCTGCGCACGCCGGTACAACAGTCCAACCTGGTGGTCGTGGAGCAGCGCGATACGCCCTGGTCGAACGCCCTCTGCGCCCACCTGCGCGAGCTGGGGTTTGACGTGGCCCTGAGCGCCCCGGGCGATGGTCCGCGCGAGGCCTTTGTCCGCGGCGCCGCCGGTCTGGTGCGCGTTCCCGCCGCCCAGGAAGAGGCCCAGATCGCCTGGCTGGCGGTCGTGGAGCGCGCTGGCCGCTCGCCGCCGACCACGTTGGTGGTGCTGGCCGCGGCCCCGGAGCCGACCTCGGCAGACGTCGCGCTGGAGCGGGAGAGGCGGGCGCTGCAGTGGCTGGCCGCCGGCTTTGACGATCACGCCAGCGATCGCGAGGAACCCCGGCTGATCGCGGAGAAGCTGGTGGCGCGGATGCGCTATCAGGCGGTGCGCCACCGCGGCTCTACGGTGGATCAGTTGACCGGTTTGCCCACCCACCACGCGTTTTTTTCGCGGCTAGACCCCATGCTGCGGCTGTCTTCGCGCTCGGCCATGCCGATGTCGGTGGCGGTGATCGACATGGACGGCTTTGTCGCCCTGGAGCAGTTGCGCGGCCGGCCGGCTGTGGCGCGGCTCATCACCGACATCGCCCACCACCTGCAGGCTTCGCTGCGGCGATCGGACACGGTGGCGCGGCTCGGCGACGATCGCTTTGGGCTTATTCTCCACCATATCAACGGCATAGAGGCTAGGCGCCTGTTGGCCAAGCTCTGGCGCTCGCTGACGCTTGAGCCGGCGACCCTGGATCTGCTGGGCCCAGAGGCGACCCTGCCGACCTTTAGCGCCGGCGTGGCCGTGTTCCCCGATGACGCGACCGAAGGCAGCGAGCTGTACACCCGCGCCGAAATCGCCCTGGATGTGGCCCGCGCGACCTCTGGACACCGCCGCGTGCTGTTATTCTCTGAAACCAGTGGCGATTCTGGCATGGACCTCGGGCACACAGATCTGCGTCTGCACCGCACCGGCGACCACCGCTCCGAGCCGGAGTAGCGGTCCGCGGGGGCAGAGCAGCGGATCGCCGCCGGGCAGATCGCGGCCTTTGGCGGCCCTTTGCCGCGGCAAACCCCCCATAGCCGTGACAAAAAACCGACAAAGACGCCAAACTGATCACTCCCCTGGGCTAGCCGCTGGACTTGTGGGCAATTCTGGGGCATCCTACTGCGCGCCGAGGGGCACGGCACATCGTGCTAGCCGCCTCTGCCGAGCCCGCTCGTCCCGGTTCCCGCTCCAAAGGTTGCCCAGTTCGCTAGGTGGCCGGTTTGTTTAGACCCGTGTGCTCGTCTCGAACCCGTGTGCTCGACTCGAAGTGCCCAGTGCTGTCCACGCCCTGTCCGTGCTCCCGTGTCCGTGCTCCCGTGTCCGTGCTCCCGTGTCCATGCCCCCCCTGTCCCTGCCCCAGCTCGGAGCAGCCATAGGGCAGCGCCTCTGGCCTCGCCACCCCCTTCAGAAGAGGGATTGCCCATGACCTTGGCCCGCACTTCAGCCTCCCCGGTCCGCCAGATGCAGATCGGTTGGCTCGCCGTCCTCGCCAGTCTCTTGTTCGGCGTCATGCTGAGCGGCTGCGACCACACGGACGTCAATCCCCTCGGTTACAACAAAGGCTACAAGCCGATTCAGCCCGTCTCGTACTCGCACAAGCTGCATGCGGGCGACTTGAAGATGGACTGCAAGTACTGCCACTTCGGCTCGGAGACCAGCAAAAAAGCTGGTATTCCGCCGACTTCGGTGTGCATGAACTGCCACAAGGCGGTCAAGACCGATTCGCCGCAGATCAAGAAGCTCACCGAGTACTACACCAAAGGCGAGCCGGTGCCGTGGATCAAGATCCACAACCTGCCCGACTACGTGAACTTTGACCACAGCCGCCACATCGGCAAGGGCCTCGCCTGCCAGACCTGCCACGGTCCGATCCAGGAAATGCCCGAGGTCTACCAGTTCACCAACCTGTCGATGGGCTGGTGCGTCAACTGCCACCGCGATTACACCAAGAATCCGCCGGCGGAACTCAAGGACAAGCACCTGTTCGCCACCACCGACTGCACGGGCTGCCACCAGTAGATCGCCTAGCGCTTCGCATCCTTTCCGGTGGCCTTGCGCTGCCGGCAGGGGCCGCGAAGCTCCAGAACCGCGACTCTGCCTCAACTGCCGCTTCGTTCACCGCCGCCGCGCCCGCCCAGGGCCTCCCAGGGAGCCATCCACATGGATCGCCACCACCGCACGACCAAAGACCTCTCTCTGGCCGCCTCGGCCTCATCCTCCCCCGCCATGCAGGCGGCCTCGCGGCGTTTCCAGAGCGTGGAAGAGCTGTTGGGCCACGCCAGTGTGGAGGAAGCCCGGGTTTATGAGAACGGCGTGCCGCCGCTGGCCGGAGACGGCAGTGCGGTTGAACGCCGCGATTTCATGAAAATCCTTGGCGCGACCTTTGCCGCGGCCTCCGCGACGGCGGCTTGCGGCCGCTTGCCGGTGCACAAGGCGCTGCCCTACGTCGACAAGCCGGAGGAGCTGACCTTTGGCAAGGCCAACTACTACGCCACGGTCTGCCGCGGCTGCTCGGCGGGCTGCGGCGTGCTGGTCAAGAGCCGCGAAGGCCGGCCGATCAAAGTCGAGGGCAACCCGGAATTCGCCTGGAACAACGGCGGTGTCTGCGCGATTGGCCAGGCGACCGTGGTCGGCCTGTATGACGGCGATCGGGTGCGCTCGCCCAAGATCGACGGCAAGGACGCGACCTGGAAGGACTTTGACGCCAAAGCCGTCGCGGCTCTTGCGGAGTACGCGGGCGACGCCAAGGGCCTGGCCCTGGTCACTGGCACCCTGAGCGGCCCCGCCACCGGCGACATCGTCCGGGCGTTCCTCAGCAAATTCCCTGGCGCCCGCCACGTGGTCTACGACGGCCCGTTTGGCGCCGGCGCGATCGCCCAAGCCCACGGCCTGACCCACGGCAAGGCCGCAGTGCCGCGCTACGATTTCGCCAAGGCCGAGGTGATCCTGAGCTTTGGCGCCGACTTCTTGGGCACCTGGATCGCCCCCGTCGCCTTCACCAAGGCGTACATGCCGGGTCGCAAGCTCAGCGACGCCAAGAAGAGCATGACCAAGCACATTCAGGTGGAGACGCGCCTGAGCCTCACCGGCAGCAACGCCGACGAGCGGGTGCGCATCCTGCCCAGCGAGCTGCGCGGCGTGGTGCTGGCCCTGGCCGGCAAGCTCGCCAAGGGCGTGGATGTGCCGGCGGGCAAGGCCGAAGGCGCCCTGGGCAAGCAGGTCGAGGCGTGGGCCAAATTGCTGAGCGACAACAAGGGCAAGTCCCTGGTCGTGGCCGACTCCAATGACCTGGCGGTGCAGGCCGCGGTCAACGCGATCAACGAGTCGATCGGCTCGTATGGCGCCACCGTCGACCTCAAGCACCCCTTCCACGGGCTGAGCGCCCAGGCCGACGCCGAAGTCGCGCTGCTCGAAGCGGCCGCCAAGGGCGAAGTCACCGGGCTCATCCTGGTGGGCGTCAACCCGGCCTATGACAGCAAGCACGCGGCCAAGTGGGCCGACGCCATCAAGAAAGCCAAGCTCAGCGTGGCGGTGACGACCCGCGCGGATGAGACGGCGGCGCTGTGCAAGCTCGTGGCGGCCAGCCACCACGGCCTGGAGAGCTGGGGCGATCACGAGCCGTTGTCTGGCCTTGTGGCCGTGCAGCAGCCGCTGGTCACGCCGCTGTTTGACACGCGCAATCCCCTGGACCTGTTGCTGGGCTGGGCGGGTGTGCAGACCGCCGACGGCAAGGCCCAGACCGCCTACGGCGCCATCAGCGAGTACTGGAAGGGCGCGGTGTGGCCGCGCGGCGAAGAGCCCAAGGCTTTCCAAGTGTTTTGGGACGAGACCGTGGCCAAGGGCTTTGCCCAGGTCAAGGCGATCGGCGCGCCCGTGCTGGTCAAGCCGCTGCAGGCCAAGCCGGCGGCGGTCAAGCCCGGTGGTCCAGAAGAAGCTGCGGCCCCCCAGCCAGCTGGTGAGGCGATCGCCGCCGCCGCAGAGGCTTCCCCCGCTGCCGCTGCCGCCCCAGCAGAGTTGCCCGCCGCCGCTTCTGCCGTCGCCCTGCCGGTGGCCGCTTCTGCCGTCGCTCTCGCCTCCGGTGTCACGGATACGGTCGCGCCGGTCATCGACATTGTGGCGCCCAAGCCCGGCCGATTTGACCCGGCTGGCACCGCCAAGGCCCTGGCTACGGCCGCGCCCAGCGTCGCCCAGGCCGGCAAGTTTGAAGTGGTGCTGTACCCCAAGAACGGCATGGGCGCTGGCGAGCACGCCAACAACCCGTTCCTCCAGGAACTGCCCGATCCCATCAGCAAAGCCACCTGGGGCAACTACGCCGCCATCTCGCCCAAGACCGCTCAGGAGCTGGGCAATCTGCTCAGTTCGGACGTGGTCAAGGTGTCGAACGGCGCGGTCAGCGTTGAGCTGCCGGTGGTGCTGAGCCCCGGCCTGCACGACGGCGCGATCGCCCTGCCGGTGGGCTATGGCCGCATTGAGTCGATGGGGCGCATCGCCCTGGGTGTTGGCAAAAACGTCTATCCCTTTGCGGGATTGGCCGACCTGCCCAAGGCCGACATCGCCGCCACGGGGGCCAAGGATCCGGTGGCGTTCTCTCAGACCCACCACAGCTACGAGCACCGCGACGCCATCCGCGAGACCAGCTTGGCGGCGTGGCTCAAGGACGCCAAGGCCGGCAACAAGCAGCTTGAACCGGCGATGCGCGACCCAGGCCACAGCGACCCGCGCGTCACCAAGTCGATCTGGGATCGCCACCAGTACACCGGCTACAAGTGGAGCATGGCGATCGACCTGAACGCCTGCACCGGCTGTGGCGCTTGCGTCATCGCCTGCAACGTAGAGAACAACATCCCGGTGGTCGGCAAGAAAGAAGTGCTGACCCGCCGCGAGATGCACTGGATGCGCATCGATCGCTACTACAGCGAGAAAAAGACTTACCAAGAGGGCGAGTACGACTGGGACGCCACCAAGGACGATCTCCTCGCTTTGGCGGAGAATCCCGAGGTCGTGCACATGCCCATGATGTGCCAGCACTGCGACAACGCGCCGTGCGAGACGGTCTGCCCGGTGCTCGCCACCATGCACACCAGCGAAGGTCTGAACGCCCAGGCGTACAACCGCTGCATCGGCACGCGCTACTGCGCCAACAACTGCCCGTACAAAGTGCGCCGCTTCAACTGGTTCAACTACCCCACCCGCGAGATGGAAGACAAGTTCGACATCGACCTGGTGGCCCTGGCGCTGAACCCCGAGATCGTCAAGCGCAGCCGCGGCGTGATGGAGAAGTGCACGTTCTGCGTGCAGCGGATCCAGGACGCCAAGTCCGTGGCGGTGCAAAAGAGCAAGAAGCCGTGGAACTTGGCCGACGTCGAGAAGGCCGAGGCCGAGGGCAAGAAGCTGCAGCCGCGCACCCTGCGCGACAACGGCGAAGGCGAGCTGATCTACCCGACGCCCGCTTGCGCCCAGACCTGCCCGGCCGACGCGATCAAGTTCGGCGACATGAATGACAGCGAATCGCAGGTGCGCAAGGCCTATGACGACCCGCGCAACTACTCGGCTTTGGTTGAGATCGGCACCCAGCCGGCGGTGTCGTACATGACCAAGGTCCGCAACTCGGATCGCGCCTAAGCGCGGATCCCGCCAAGGGATCGTCCGCTGCGTTTCGATGAGAAAGCCAAGTCCCTGGTCCACCCGACCGGGGCCAGCAGAGAGGAAACAGAGATGTCTGCACCGACCTCCCACCTGCGCGAGCCGCTTGTCCTCGGCAACCCGACCCTGCACGACATTACCGAGCAGGTTCTGGTGCCGATGGAAAACAAGCCGACCAAGATGTGGTACGCGGCCTTTTTGGTGTCGCTGACCGTGCTGGTCATCGGCTTTTCTGCCATCGGTTGGCAGATCTATGAGGGCATCGGCACCTGGGGTCTCAACAAGACCATCGGCTGGGGCTTTGACATCACCAACTTCGTCTTCTGGGTCGGCATCGGCCACGCCGGCACGCTGATCTCAGCGATTTTGTTCCTGTTCCGCCAGAAGTGGCGCACCTCGATCAACCGCTCAGCTGAGGCGATGACCCTGTTCGCGGTGATTTGCGCGGCGCTCTTCCCGCTGATCCACATGGGCCGGCCGTGGTTTGGCGCGCTGTGGTTCGCCCCGGTGCCCAACCTGCGCGGCCCGCTGTGGACCAACTTCCGCAGCCCGCTCATCTGGGACTTCTTTGCCATCTCGACCTACTTCACCATCTCCGCGGTGTTCTGGTTCATCGGCCTCATCCCCGACCTCGCCACGGTGCGCGATCGCGCCAAGCACCCGATTCGCAAGCTGATCTACGGCGCGCTGTCGCTCGGTTGGAGCGGCTCGAACAAGCACTGGGTCCACTACGAAACCGTCTACATGCTGCTCGCCGGCCTCTCGACCCCGCTCGTGCTCTCCGTCCACACCATCGTGTCGACCGACTTTGCCACCTCCGTGATCCCCGGCTGGCACACCACGATCTTTCCGCCCTACTTCGTCGCTGGCGCGATTTTCTCCGGTTTCGCCATGGTGCTCACCCTGCTCATCATCACGCGCAAGGTGTTGAATATTGAGCACTTGATCACGATGAAGCACCTCGAGAACATGGCGCTGATCATCACCACCACCGGCATGATGGTCGGCCTGGCGTACTCGACCGAATTCCTCATGGCCTGGTACTCGGGCAGCAATTACGAAGGGTTTACCTTCATCAACCGCGCCTTTGGCCCCATGGCCTGGTCGTACTGGATCATGTTCAGCTGCAACGTGATCAGCCCGCAGGTCTTCTGGTTCAAGAAGATGCGCACCAGCATCCCGGTGCTGTTCTTTATGTCGCTGGTCGTCAACGTGGGCATGTGGTTTGAGCGCTTTGTGATCATTGTCACCTCGCTGCACCGCGATTACCTGCCGTCGTCCTGGGCGGAATACCACCCGACCTGGGTTGAGGCGACCACCTTCCTGGGCACCTTTGGCCTGTTCTTTACGCTGTTCCTGCTGTTCACCCGCGTCCTGCCGGTGATCGCTATCGCCGAAGTCAAGGCGGTGGCCAAGTTTGCCCAGAAGAAGGCTGCCCATGGCCACCAGGCCGGCGCCCCGACCCTGGCCCACGCGCCCGCCGCACCCGAGAAGGGGGTTTGAGATGACCCAGCAAACGACCCAGCCTGCCAGCAAGTACCTGGTGGCGATCTTTACGGAAGACGACCAGATCCTCTCTGCGACCAAAGCGGTGCGCGGCGCGGGCCTGCCGATCTACGACTGCTTTACGCCCTATCCGGTGCACGGCCTAGAAGCCGCCCAGGGGCTGCCGCGCTCGTGGATCACCTTCGCCACCTTTGGCCTGGCGTGGACCGGCTTTCTGGTCTCGCTTTTCCTGCAGGGCTACACCCAGGCGGCGGTGACACCGTTCCTCTCCGGGTGGCCGCTCAACGTCGGCGGCAAGCCGTTCTTTCCGC
>JBIKTV010000467.1:0-4605 GCA_044347905.1 Myxococcota bacterium | reverse complement strand
CGGGCGCCTAGGGCCCGCGACACACCTCTGAAAGCACACAACTAGCTTGGCTCGCCGAAGCGTTTGGAACCGGTCGGGCCAGAGAACCGCCCCCGCCGCACGCGGGATCGAGACCGCGGAGCGGCGGCATCCGATGCCGTCTTTTGGCCAGGTCCACCGGCGCCCCAGCGGGGCGGCGAGGACGGCCAAAAGATCCGAGCCCGATCGCCGCAGGCGACGTGCCCAAACCACCCCGAACAGCCAAGCGACGAAGCGCCGGCAGGCTATTCCCCAAGATCAACGCCAAGTTCACAGCCTCAGACCGCTCAGCGGCCTACCCGCGCGCCCGCGTCGACGAGCCGTCGCTGAGCCGCGTCTTGCTGCGGTTGTGCGACTGGGCGTAGTCCATCTTCCTGGCGTACTCGTCCATCACCTGCTCGTACCTGCTGGCATCCGCACGCAATTCTCGCACCAGCTCCTCTAGCTTCTCGTCGCCCGCGGCATACCCCGCGATCCGCTCCGCCACCTTGGTCAGCACCAGCCCCGCCGCCGTGTAGTCGCCGCGCCGATTGAGCCCGACGGCCTCCATGCGCACCCGGTCGGCGTGGTGCTGGGCCACCAGCTGGTCGACGCTGCGGTCGCGCGGCTGGCGCTTGACCTGGTCGTCGGTTTCGTAGCGCAGCACCGCGGTTTGGACCGGCCAGAGCGCCTGACCTTCGGCGCCCAAGAGCGCCACGTCAAAGAACAGCTCCTCGCCCACCAGCCCATCCGGGCAGAGGATTTGCACCGCGGTGTCGATGAACTGGCCGCTGCAGAGGTCGCCGAGCTCGATGCGCAAGGCCTTGCCCGTCCAGCGGTTGCGAAAGCTGCCCAGGGCCTGCAGCCGGCCGCGGCCGCGCGGGGTGATTTCAAGGGCCACGCCGGGCGCGGTGACTTCCAGGGCCTCGCCGACTTCCGTGGCCATCATCGCCCGCAACTGGGCGGCATCGCGGGCAAAGTAGAAGCGGCCGTCGGCGGCGTCGGCCATGCCTTTGAGCAGGTCTTCGGCAAAGCCGTCGCCGATGCCGATGCAGGTGGTCACAATGCCCAGCTGGCGCATCTGCTGGCTGTGGGTGCACAGGACACTGGGGTCGGTCTCGCCTTGATTGGCCTGACCATCGGTCAACAGGATGCACAGGTCCAGGCTGCCGGGCTGGTGGGCGGCACCCAGCTCCGCGCACGACTGCGCCCAGCCGCCAGAGAGGTTGGTGCTGCCGCCGGGCTGGACCCGCTGGCACAGAATCCGCGCTTCCGCCCGCTTTGCGCCACTCGCGCGGGTCTGGGCCACTGCAGTGTTGACGGCGTCGTCAAAGAACACCACGTTGAACTCATCGCGATCGCTCAGCAAATCCATCGCCTCGATCACGGCCAGGCTCGCCAGCTCCAGCTTGCCGCCGCCCATCGACCCAGAGCGGTCCACGGCGAACCCAACCCGCACCGGCGGCCGCTCTTTGCCCAGCGGCGAGGCCCCCGCGGTCAGCTGGAGGCGCAGGTTGCGCTGGCTGCCGCCGCCCTGGCGAACCAGTTGCCGGTCTAGGCTCACCTCAACCTTCTGGATTTCTTGAAATTGCTTGGCGGAGTTGGCGCTGGTCATGGGGGGCTCCTGGTGGTGCGGCGCGATCGGCCGCGGTTCGCGACTGCGGGCGGAGGGTTTGGACGGGTCAGAACTCACGCGTGTCTACGGGGTCGCATCGGGATCCGCCGAATCAGCCGCGGACCCCGGATTGGCAAACAGAGTTGCGGCATAACGCAGCAACTTCTCAATCTTGCGCTGCCGCCACGTGTCCAGCGGCCTCTTGACCAGCAGCTCCACGCCGTCGTCCAGCTGAAGGTGCTCCCAGCGGCTCCGCGGCGGATTCCACTCGGCAGAAGGGGGCATGGACACAAGCGAATTCGGCGCGGGCACGGACGCGGTGCGGGTACCTTTCTGGCTAAGCAGGTTGGCGCGCGCCAGGTACTCCTGAATCGCCGTCTGCCCTGGGGCCTGGGCGGCCGCGGCGGTCACGGGCGCGGGCGGGTCGGCCTGCGGGCGATCCTGCTTGGCCAGTTCCGTCAAAATCGCCTTGAGCGGCACGCCCTCTGCCTGGCGGCCGCGAATCCACGCCACCCGCGCCACGTGATCCGCGGGGTAACGCGCCGCCGGCCCCTTCTCTAGCGGGCCGCTCAGGAGGCCAAACTGCACCCAGTAGCGCAGGGTCCTTTCGCTTTCGCCAGTGGCCTGGCTGAGCTCGGTCAGGGAAACGGTGGGATCGGCTGGCAACACGGGAGGCTCCTGGGCAGCGTCGCGGCGCTGGCGACATCTGCATAGTAACAGCGGTTGGTGTCGCTGTCAATACTGGCGGTGGGCCGGCCTGGGTTTGAGGGTAATGCGATGATTTTAGGGAGATCGCTGGTGGGGTTTGCGGCGCACTTGCGGGTCTCGACAGCACTGTCGAGTAGCGGGGCGCGGTATCGCGACTCCGGCGCGGCGGGGGAGGGGCTGGCGTTGCGGGATGCCTGGCCGCTGCGTCCGCGTCAATATCTGCTACGACGCCTTGCCGCCGGGTATCCGCGACCAGGTCGGCTGGAGCGCCACGCTGCAGATCAGCAGCCTAGCCGACCCCAATCAGCGCGCGCGCTTGGCGACTGCTGCGGCCACAGAGCGCTGGCCGGTGGCCAAGGTCAAAGAGGCGGTGGCGCTGGCCGGTCAGCACCGCCTTTGGGACGCGGAGCCGGACCAGCCCGGCCTGCAGTTGCCCGCGCCCAAGGACCCGACCCCGCCGCAGCCCGGGCGGCTGGTCACCCAGTCAGAGAAGTGGACGGAGCAAATCGGCAGTTGGCGCAAGGAGTTTGAGCGGGTGGATGCCAGCAAGCTGAGCAAGGCGCACGTGGAGCGGATGCGGCTGGCGGTGGCGGCGGCGCGCGGGCAGCTCGATGAGCTGGAGCGTCGGCTTGGGCGGTAGGGGCGTGGGTGATTTGGTCGGTGCGTAAACCCGCGGTCCAGAATCGACAATCGCTCGGGCTGTCGGCTGTGGGTTGTCTGGGCTCTGGGCGCATCCCGCTGCCGCGGGACCGGGTGCTAGGCGCGCCGGCCTGCCGGCCATCGCGCCACCTTGCGAACCCAGCCGCAGGTACGTACCCTAGCCTTAGCAGGCTCGCCGTGGCCTACAATGGGTTCAAGATGGCTCAAGCCCTTACTGCGGACGACCTTATGCCGCTCATCGCTCGGCTATCGAGTCGCCAGCGGCGGTTGCTGGCGCAGCGCCTTGGGCATAACCCGATGACTCAAGAGCAGGACCACCCCGGCGACGCCGCCCGGTACCGTCGGCAACCGATGGAACCCTGCGAGACCGTCGACAGCAATGCTGGCGTAGCCTTTGACCCCGAAGGCTGGGATGAGTTCTATGCGCCGCGGTGAGATCCGCCTGTGCCGATTTGCCCCGCCCGACAAGCGCCGGCCCGTGCTGCTGCTGACCCGTGACGACGTCGTCGGTCAGCTCCGCGAGGTCATCGTCGCGCCCATCACCCGCAACGTGCGTGGACTGCGCAGCGAAGTCGTCTTGTCGCCAGCTGACGGAATGCCCACGACCTGTGCAATCAACTTTGACCACGTGGGAGTCGTGCGCAAAGAGGAACTGGGCGCCGTGGTCGCAGCCTTCCGAGTCGAACGCTGGCCAGAGGCCGAGCTGGCACTGCGGGTCGCCTGCGGGTTTGTGGTCTGACGAAGGGCCAATCGCGAGCCCACTGGTTGCCTGAGCCCGGTGGGCGGCTGCCGATGGTGGGTGTCGGACAGTACGGTGAGGATTGTCTGCCCAACCCGAGCTTTCGAGGTGTGTCAACGTTGACACACCTCAAAAGCTCGTTTGGCTGGCGCTGCGGGCGCGCGAGGACCGCCACTGAACTGCTGATTGTCCAATCTGAATTCCTCGACGCACTGCAAGCCCTGACCAACGACCACGAGAAGACCTACCGCCTCGGCGTTTGGCTGGCGCTGCGGGCGCGAGCCAACGAACCGCGACCGTAAGGGAGCGGATGGCCTCCGACTGTTTGGCACACCGCGTTTGGCACCCCGCGTCGTAGCGCTGACCTTGGAACTCGCCACTCTTTGCGAAAAGTGGGCAGGTGTATCCGCAGCTCAGCTCGCGCGTGCCAGCCTGCAGGCGGTCCAGGCCGTCCTTGCGGGTCACTGACATCGGCGCGATGTTGCGGCCGGCCTGGAAGGTCGCGCCGTCGCCCAGCTGGCCGATGACCACCTGGCCCGCGTTGTCCTTCTTGACCAGCTCGGCCGGATGGCCCAGGGTCACCGGCGCCAGCTTGCAGCTCTCGAGCCAGGCCGCGTCCTGCGAGGTCTCGGGCGGCACGTGCTCGATTGCCCCATTCCCGTGCATGTCGCGCCTTATCCTTTAGAACTTGATAGGTTCACGGACGAGCCTTTCAATCCACCCTCGACCAGCCCTTGCCGCTCTCGACGCCCTTGCGGAGCTTGGCCTCAATGCGCTCGCGCATGTCCTCGGGGATGTTCTTGATGAGTGCTGTGTTCTCGGCCATGAAGCGGCCGCGGGCGGCCTGTAGCTTGGCCGTGCCCTTGAGCTGTGTCGACACTTCTGG
>JBIKTV010000102.1:0-14699 GCA_044347905.1 Myxococcota bacterium | reverse complement strand
ATCTTGGCGGTTGCCGCGGCGGCCCTGTGGTTCAGCGGGTTTGTCGCTGCCGACGATCGCCTCTATACTCGCGCGTGGTTGCAGCAGCGCCTGGCGCGGGTGTTGCGCCGCCCCCAGCCGTAGCCAGCGGCGCTTCTGCCAAGCTTGGGCCCCGCCGCCGGCCCGCCGAGGTCTGTTCCAGGCATGTCTACCAACCCCACGACTTCTTTGCCTTTCCTCTCGTACGGTCGCCAGTCCATCGACCAAGCGGATATCGACGCCGTCACCGCGGTGCTCCGCAGCGATTTCTTGACCCAGGGCCCGGAGGTAGAGCGCTTTGAAGCGGCCCTGGCGCAAGCCTGCGGGGCCAAGCACGCCATCGCCTATAGCCATGGCACGGCTGCACTTTTTGGCGCCTGCTGGGCCGCAGGGGTGCAAGCCGGCGACGAAGTCATCACGTCGGCCATCACCTTTGCCGCCTCGGCCAATTGCGCCGCGTATTTGGGCGCGCAGCCGGTGTTTGTCGATGTCCTCGCCGACACTTGCACCATCGATCCCGCCGGGGTCGCGCGGGCCATCACCGCTAAAACCAAGGCGATTATCCCGGTCGACTTCACGGGCCACCCCGCGGACCTAGCGGAGATCTACGCACTGGCCAAGCAGCACGGCCTGGTGGTCATCCAGGACGCCGCCCACAGCCTGGGCGCAGATTACCTTGGCGAACCGGTAGGTTGTGGGCGCTACAGCGACATGACGATGCTGTCGTTCCACCCGGTCAAGCACATCACCACCGGCGAAGGCGGCGCGGTGCTGACCAATGACGATCGCTTGGCGGCGCGGCTGAGGCTGTTTCGCAACCACGGCATTGAGCGCGACCCGCAGCGCTTTGTCACCCAACCCAGCCCGGGGCCTTGGTTTCATGAGATGCAGGAGCTGGGCCACAACTTTCGCCTGACCGACCTGCAGGCGGCCCTGGGGCGGTCGCAGATGACGCGCTTGGGTGAATTCGTCAGGCGGCGTCAGGAAATCGCCCTGCTCTACGACCACCTGCTGGCGCAAGTCGCCGGCGTGGAGCCGCTGAGCCGCAAGGCCGACCGCCAGAGCAGCTTTCACCTGTACGCCGTGCGCGTCGACTACGCGGGCTTGGGCATCGACCGCGCTGAAGTGATGAATCGCCTTCGCGATTTGGCCATCGGCACCCAAGTCCACTACATCCCGGTGTATCGCCACCCGTACCACCAGCGCACGCTGCAAGCGGCCGGCCAGCGCTGGGAGCCCGAGCATTTCCCCAACGCCGAGGGGTTCTACGCCCAGGCCCTGTCGCTGCCCATGTACCCGGGCTTGAGCGACGCCGACGTGACCCGCGTGGTGGTGAGCTTGGCCCAAGTGCTCCACCCCCAAGGCAAATAGCCATGGCTGCTGCAGCGCCCGTGGTGGCGGTGATTCAGGCGCGGATGGGCTCTAGCCGTCTGCCCGGCAAGGTGCTGATTCAGGTCCAAGGTCGCAGCCTGCTGGAGCATTTGGTCGTGCGCCTGCGGCTGTGTGCCGCGCTGGACGCGATCTGCGTGGCGACGACCAGCGATCCTTCGGACGACGCCGTAGCAGCGGAGGCCCAGCGCCTGGGTGTAGCGTGCGTGCGAGGCAGCGTCGAGGACGTACTGTCTCGTTTTGAGACAGCCGCCGCGTTCACCAACGCCGCCACCGTGGTGCGCGTTACCGGCGACTGCCCGCTCATGGACCCAGCCGAAGTCGCGCGCGTGGTCAAGGGTTTTGCCGCGCAAGCGCTGGATTACGCCGCCAATCAGCTACCGGGCCAGCTCAAGCTGCCCCTGGGCTATGCCGTTGAAGTGATGACCCGCGAAGCCCTGCAGCGCGCCCACCGCCAGGCCACGGCGCCCTACGCCCGCGAGCACGTCACGCCGTACCTCTACGAGCAGCCGGGGCGTTTTCGGACGGCCTGGATCGAGCCGGAGATCGACGCGGCCGACCTGCGCGTGACCGTCGATACCCCTGCGGATCTCGCTGTGGTGCAAGCCGTTTTTGAGGGATTGGGCCCGCAAGCCTCGCTGTCGATTCAGGCGGTGGTGGCGTGGCTGCGCGCCCATCCACAGGTGGCTCAGCTCAACCAGGCGGTGGTGCAGAAATCGTACCGCGACAACGCCGGCGCCTGGCTGCTGCTCCGCGCCGACGGCAGCGCCCAGGTGGGGCTGGGCCACGTGATGCGCCTTGCGGGGGTGGGCCAAGCCTGGGTCAAGCGCGGCGGCAAGGCCCTGCTGCTCAGCGCGGAATTGCCGACGGCGCTGGCGGAGAGACTGCGGGGCATGGGCCTGGAGCTGCAGCGGCGGCCTCCTGAGATCGCCACGGGCACCGCTGAGGACGCGGCGTGGATTCGCCAGCAGGCCGGGCAGCTCAACGCCCAAGCGGTGGTGGTCGACGGCTATGGCTTTGCCCCGGCTTGGCTCGCGGAGCTGCGCCGGCACCTCAAGGTGGCCTGCGTCGACGATTTTGGCCTGGCCGAGCTGGACGTGGACCTGGTGCTGATGCCTAACCCCGCGGCGCAGGTGCCCGTCGGCGCCCGCAGTCCGGTGCTGCACGGTCCGGCGTATACCCCTGTGCGCCGCGAGTTCTGTGGCCAAGGTCCGCGCCCTGCCCCGCCGGCCCTGACGGGCGATCCAGTGGCGCCGATCCGCTTGCTGCTGCTGTTTGGCGGCAGCGATGCCGCGGGCATGACGTCGCGGGCCCTGAGTGCCGCCCTAGAGCTGCGAACGGAGCTAGAGCGCGACACCCATCGGCAATTGCAGATCACCGCCGTCCTGGGCGCCGCCGTGCCGCAGGCCCACGTCGCCCAGGTGCAGGCCCTGGCGGCGAACCAGACCGGGGTGGCGATCCTGCGCGATGTCAGTGATATGGCAGGCCTGCTGGCCGCGACCGACGCCGCGCTGACCGCCGCTGGCACCACCTGCTGGGAGCTCGCCGCCATGGGCGTGCCGATGCTGGTGGTGGCCGTGGCCGATAACCAAGCAGTGGTAGTGCAAAGCGTTGTGCAGAGCGGCGCCGGCTTGGCGTTGCCCGATGCGGCTGAGCTCACGCCGGGCGATCTGCACCGCGGCTTGCGCGAGCTTTTGACCTTGGACCCGCAGCGCTGGCTGCAGATGTCCCGCGCCGGCCAACAGCTCATTGACGGGCTGGGGGCCACGCGAATCGCCGACGCCCTGGCGCCGCTGAGCTATTGAACGCGCCCCAAAGCCCTGTCGGGCCAGGAGAATTCCATGCTAGCAGACCTGCACATCGGCGAACGGCGCATCGGCGCGGGCCACCCCTGCTACGTGATTGCCGAAGCCGGCAGCAACCACAACGGCAGCTACGAACAGGCGCTGGCGCTGATCGATGTGGCCGTCGAAGCCGGCTGCGATGCTGTGAAATTTCAGGTCTTTAGCGCCGACCAACTCTACGCTCCAGAGGCGGGCCGCAGCGACTATCTGGGCGACGAGCGGTCGATCTACGACATCATCAAAGCCATGGAATTGCCGGCCGAATGGCTGCCCAAGCTCGCCGACTACTGCAAGCTCAAGGGCATCGAGTTTCTGTGCTCGGCCTTTGACGAAGCGGCGGTGGATCTGGTCGATCCCTACGTCGTCGCCTGGAAAAACGCCAGCTACGAGCTGACGCACCTGCCGCTGCTCAAGCACATGCTGAGCAAGGGCAAGCCGGTGCTGGCGTCCACGGGTACGGCGACCTTGGATGAAGTCGGCGAAGTCATGGGGCATCTCCGGCGGATGATGGGCCCCGGGCCCCTGCCGCTGGTGCTGCTCCAATGCACCGCGAGCTATCCGGCGCCACTTACCAGTGCCCACGCCAAGGTGGTGACGACCCTGCGCGAGGCCTTTGGCGTGTGGACCGGCCTGTCCGATCACACCGGCGAGGCGGCGGCGGCGGCGGTGGCGGCGGTGGCTCAAGGCGCAGTGATCGTCGAAAAACACTATACGCTGAGCCGGCGTTTGCCTGGCCCGGACCACCGCTTTGCCCTGGAGCCCCATCAGCTGGCGGAGATGGTTCGGGCGATCCGCCAGACCGAGGCTGCGCTAGGCAGCGGCGCCAAGATCGTCGATCCCGTAGAGCACGAGCTGCGGCACTTTGCCAGGCGATCGGTGTTTGTCACCCGCGATCTGCCGGCCGGCCACCTGCTGGAGGCGGGCGATCTGCGGGTGCTCCGCCGCGGCAAGCTGCCCGCAGGCTTGGAGCCCTACACGGCGCCGCTGCTGCCAGGTCGGCGCTTGGAACGGGCGGTCGCGGCGTTTGCGCCATTGCAGGCCGCAGACCTGGCCGACTCGGCAGATCTGCAAGCCGATCCCCTGACCCTGCGCCGCGCGGCGCCCGATGACGCGCTGCAAGTCTGGGAGTGGAATAACGAACCCGCCGTCAGAGCCCTTTCGCTGGCGACTGCGGCCATCCCCTGGATCGATCACCTGCGCTGGTTCGCCGCCAAGCTGGCCGACCCGCACTGCCGCTTGTGGATCGCCGAATTGGCCGGCGAGCCGGTGGGCGTCGTGCGCATCGATGCAGAGCGCCACCGCGGCGTGGTGTCCCTGGCCCTGGGCGCCCAACACCGCGGCCAAGGGCTGGGCCGTCGGCTGCTCAAGCTCGCGGGCGAGCGCTACTGCGGTGAGACGGGCCACCGCCACGTGGACGCGGTGATTCTGGGCGACAACCTGGCGAGCCAGAAGGCTTTTGCCGCAGCCGGCTATGTGCAAACCGCCGAGCGCGAGCTGCAGGGCCGCCGGACGACGGAGTGGCGCTGGCAAGACCCGACTCTGCCCAGCTGACCGCGGACCCGCTCACCGTCTGGAGGATTCCATGGCCCCCTTGGTCACAGCGCTGATTCCCTGCTACAACCAAGGGCATTTCTTAGAGGAATGTCTGGCAAGCCTGCGCGCCCAGACGGTGTCAGACTGGGAGGCGCTGATCGTCGACGACGCCTCGACCGACGGCAAGACCCCGGCCCTGTGCGACCAATTCGCCAGCGATCGCGTGCGGATTCTGCACCTGCCGCACAACCACGGCCGGGCCACCGCGCGGCAGTTCGCCGTTCACCGCGCCCAAGGTCAGTTTGTGCTGCGCCTGGACGCCGACGACTGCGTGGCGCCGAGCTATCTGGAAAAGACCCTGGCCCACTTTGACGATGGCCCGCAGATCGGCTTTGTCTACACCGACTACCAGCACTTTGGCAGCCGCAAAGGCGTCATGCGCTTTGAGCGGTTCGACGAGGCCACCCTTTACAAACGTCAAGTCGCGCCCAACGGCGCCCTGGTGCGGCGCGAGGCGTGGCTGGGCACAGTTGGCCACCGCGACGAATACAACATCGGCAATGAAGACTATGACTTCTGGCTCACCTTGACCGAGGCGGGCTGGCGCGGTGTCCACGTGGCAGAGCCGCTGTACCTGTACCGCAACCACACGGGCTCCTGGACCTCGCAGCGCACCGACGACGACCGGGTCTTCCGCTCGCGCCTGCTGCTGGTGGAACATCACCGCCAGGGCTTTGACAAATTTCAGGCGGCAAGCGGCTTTCTGGCGGATACTTGGCGCGATGAAGGCAAGCGGCGCGCCGAGTTTGGACGCCATGCCGACGCCCGCACGGCCTTTAAGAAGGCCCTGGAGTATCGCCCGGGGGATTGGCGCTCGCGGCTGGGTGCGGTGATCGGCAGGTAGTCGCGCCTCATCCCCGCGCTGACGAACGGACCGCCCGAGGCCGCTTAAACCTCAGGCTTTCTGCGGCGGACAGCTGCCAATCGCTTGATGATACAGCTCTTCCCAGGCATCCACCGCGCGAGCCCAATCGGCAGAGTCCATCGCCCAGCTTCGCCCAGCCGCCGTCAGCCTCGCCCCAAGGCCAGGCTCCGCCAACAGCCGATCCATCGCTGCGGTCAATGCGGCGCCGTCGGCAGGGGGCACCAGCAGCGCGGTCTCCCCGGCGGAGAGCACCCCTTCATAGGCCGGCAAATCTGACGCGATAATCGGCACTTCAAGCGCCATCAGCTCCAAGAAGGTCGACGGCACGCCATCCGCTTCGGGCAGAGAGACGGCCGCGTCGGCCATGACGTACAGACCGGCCAGCTCGGCATAGCTCACCCTGGGCGCCAGCAGCACCCGGTCCGCCACGCCGAGCCTGCGCGCAAGGTCAATCACGGAGGCCAGATAGCCGTCTTCTCCGCCCTTGCCGTGGCGCTTGAGCACCAGCACGCCTTGCTTGGACCACTGGCTGCGGGCAAACGCCTCGACGATGCGCTCTTGGTGATAGTGCGGCTGCAGCTGTCGGGGCGAGAGCAGCACTTTTTGCCCCGCGCCAATGCCCAGCTCGCGGCGGAAGCGATCGGCGTCGGCGGCGGCCTTGCTGCGGTCAAACTGCGCCAGGTCAGCGCTCCAGAACACCAGCTTGCGCGGCGCCTGGCTCGGCGCCATCCGCGACTCGGCTTTGCGCAGCAGCGGCCAGCTGTCGGCCGTCACCGCCGCGGCACCCTGCAGAATCAGCGTTACATCGCGGACATAGCTGGGGCTTCGCCGAATCACCTCGGCATTGAGGTCCGACCCCCAGGCCGTGGCGATGTACGGCGGGGCCCCCGGTTGCGTCCAGCCCAGCTGCGCAGGCCGCAGGAAATTCAGATGCACCACGTCGACCGACCAGCGCTTGGCCAGCTGCAGCAGGTGGCGTTGGCGCAAGGGCCCTGTCCAGCCCGGCAGCGCCCGCACTTCGACGCATGGAGCATTGAATTCATTGCGTATCTGCGAGGCAACCTTGGGCGCATCCAGCACCAGCACCCGCCAACCGCGGGCCGCCAACGCCGCACCCAAGCGAGCCTGCTGCGGGGCCGCCGGATCGCCGTCGAGCAAGATGGTGCGGCGCTCTGAGGTCACAGCGGCAGCGCTCCGCGCATCCACGCGTGGGCGAGAGCCGCGACCACCAAGGCGTGGGTGATCTGTCCCGACATGACCAATTCACGAGCTGCCGCCGCGGGTTCTAGCCGCAAGTGGCAGTCCTCCGTGCTGTCAAACTGCGGCGCTTCCACGGCCCGGCAGCCGGTGGCCAAAAAACTGTGGCAGCGGTTGGTCTGGAGCGCGGGATTGGGCTCGACCACGCCGATCCAGGTCAATTCTTGGCAATCGAAGCCGGTTTCCTCGCGCAACTCGCGGCGCGCCGCGTGCTCTGGCGTCTCGCCCGGATCGACCATCCCACCGGGCACCTCCAGCGTCACCGTGCCCGTGCCGTGGCGAAACTGTTCCACCATGACCAGCTGACCATCCGCGGTGAGCGCCACCACATTGACCCAATCGGGGCACTCAATCACGGCAAAATCGTGGTCCTGACCGGTCCGCGGCGAGCCGCGCCGAGCCAAGTGCACGTCAAACACCCGGGTTGAAGCGATGCGCTGGCGGCTTTTCTCTGGCCAAGGCTTGATCATCGGATCCTACGGTTGCGCGGCAGCGGCTTGGCGGAGTCGCACGGCGCCGCGGGAGATTTCGCCGGCGACCTCGGAGAAAATCTTGTCTTTCTCGCTGCCATCGCCGATGACCAGCACCTCAAACTGCGTGCCGCGCAGGGCTTGCAGGTCCAGGACGTCTGGGGTGGGCCCATCGTCCGCGGGATTGACCTCGCCGGCGGTCTCGCCCAGCGCCAGCAGCGACAGGCGGTACGCGCTCTCCGCCCAGCTCCGCCTTGGCACCAGCGCCGACAGCTTGGCCGCTCCGCCCTTGGTAGCCAGGGCCTTGATATCGGCCACAAAGCGATCCAAGGCAAGAAATTCAGGAAGTTCCGGCTCACCGGGCGGCGAGTCTTCCGGCGGCCCGTCGGTCCAGCCCACGGCAAAAGTCCGCTCGCTGCGATCCTCGCCCTGAACAAACTCAAACTCGGCTTCTGAAAGGGCGTTGTCCAGAATCACGAACAGCGGCGACACCGGCAGCGACACCAGGGGCAGGCCAAAATCAGCCAACTGCTCGGTATCACAGCGCATAAGAAAGGACGTCACGTCGGTCAGAGAAAGGCCCGTGCGGCCCAACTGAATCCGCTTGGCCTGAAGATCGCCGCTCGCCCTCTGCAGGACAGCCTGCCACTGGTGGAGCTCAGACAGAGCTTGGCCCACCTGCTGCGCCAACCGATAAGCCGAATCATCTTCAAGATTCAAGCTTTCCATCGACGACCGCGCCCGCCGCGCCCAGGCCAGGTTGCGCTCAATCCGCGCCTGAGCCTCGATCACCCGCACCTCAGAGTGCGAGCGCACCGATTCTTCCGCCGAGTCGACAATGCGCCGCAGGTTGTGGTGCAGGTGGCGCAGGGCCGGCGCCTGTTCATGCCCCAGATCGCGAGACAATTCGACGTTCAGCACGCCCAAGGCAAGGTCGCCCTCTTGCGGCGTGATGCCCACCACCCGGCTGATGACGGCGTACAAGGCCTCGCCGCGGTCGGTCAGGCGCAGCAGCCCTTCCAGCAGCTCCAACCAGCCGCCTTTGCGCAGGCTTTTGAACACCGCGGTCCGCGCCTCGGCATTGAGCCAGACAAAGTGCCGCGCCAGGGCATCCGGATCCCAGCGGGTGCGGTCGGAGCCGGCCAATTCGCTCAGCACCGCTAGGCGCACCGCAAAGTCGGCCTCGCCCAGCCGGACCAAGTCGCGAAGCAGCGCAAAGTACGACAGCCCAGCCTGTGCGGTGACCAGCGCGGGAACATCTTGGGCTTCATAGCCTTCCGCTAGTAGCTCGCCCAGCGCCTCGACCGGCAGCTCGCCGCTGTCGCCGTCGTCCCCAGCCGCTTGCGACGGCTGCAGCGTCCGGGCGGGCAGCAGGGCTTGGGCAGGAGATTGCGAAAGGGAAGGCGGTTGAGCTGTCGGGGGCGGCAATTTTGAACTGGCAGGGGAGGCGCGCATGACCGCAAAGTGTGCCACAGTCTGGCCGCCCCGACCAGGGCCTTGGGCCAAATCGGAGCTGGGCAGGAGAGGCAGAGCAGAAAATTCGCGAGAATTATCAGACTAAAGCGCGCCCAGAATCCGCCGGAGCGCGTTGCGGTTCTTGACCGCCGGCTCACAGCCCGGGCAGCGCGCCGCCGCTTGCTCAAACGAGCTGAGCGCCGCCTGCGGGTCGGCCAAGGCGAGCTGGGCCAGGCCCAAATCGTGCCAAGTGGACCAGCCGCCGCCGCGAGCCGCCAGCACCGCCAGCAGATCCCGCGCCAGTTGCGCTTGACCGTTGGCCAGTTGCGCCGCGGCCCACACCTGACTCACATACGGATCGTCGGGCTGGCGCCGCGAAGCCTCGGCCGCTGCAGCCAGGCCAGCCGCAGCGTCACCGCTCCGCAGCAGGCTCCAAGCGCGCAAGGCCTCCAGGCGGGGGGAGCGCTCGGCCAAGGCCAGGGCCTCAATTTCGCGCCGCACGACCTGCCACTGGCCCTGTTCGGCGGCTAGCGAGGCGCGCAGTTCCGTCGCCGCGACCGAATTATCTTGGGCGTTCAGGCTTTGTGGAGGCATGAGCCGCGCAGCCAGTGCCAGCTCCCCGCCGTTATAGGCCGCCGCCGCAGCGGCCATGCGCGCAGCCGTCGCATCTTCCGCCAGGCCCACCAGCAGCTTTTCATCCGTCGCTTCGCGCCAGCGGCCCTGCACCGCCGCGGTGCTGACTTTGGCAAAGCGCAGCGCGTGGCGCACATCGCGGCGATCGGCGTCATTGAGCGCCCGGCTGGCCTTGAGGCGCTGATCGGCGAGCTTGGCATCCCCGCTGTGCAAAGCGGCTAGCGAACCGATGGTCGCCACTTCTGGCCACGCCGGCTTGGCCTTGATCAGCAGATCGAGCTGTTCCTTGCTCTGGTCGCGGCGGTCTGGATGGCGCGCCATGAGCCGGACCTGGTTGCACGCGGCGCCGACCTGGCCCTTGTCATAGCCCGCGGCCTCGCCGTAGCGCTTCTCCGCGAGGGCAAGGTCGCCCTGCTCTTCCGCTATCCAGCCGTCGTGCCACGCCACCACCGCGCGCGAGGTGGTGCAGGCCGGCAGCCCAGTCGAAAGCACGGGCAGCAGAGCGACAGCAGAAATCAGCGATTTCAGGGGGGCGTTCATACCCGGATGCTAGCACCGGCTCTTAATTAAGTCGATCTCTTCGCGGGATCGCGGAGCGGCGAATCGGCAGCTAGGCCGTGAGCTTGCGACCCACCCAGCTAGCCAAGGATCTCTTCGAGTTATTCTCGGACAGATCCTTACGGCTTGGTCGCAAGAACGCGCAAGCGGGTCTCCGCCAAATCGACATCGTGGCGCTTGACCTTCCAGCCCAGGCTCGACACGTCTTCGCGCGAGGCCTGGAGCGCTTGGGTCGCGCTGTCGTGGTCCGTCCGGGCTTTGCCGGCGTCGATCTCGTGCCAGTTCTCGCAGAGCTCCGTGACGATCGACACGTGTTCGCCCGACACGACATGCACATAGCCGCCGTCCACCACCAGATTCAGCGGTTCCTGCCCGGGAATACTGACCGTGGCCATGCCCGTGCGCAGCGCCGCCATCAGCGGCCGGTGACCCGGCAGGATGCCGACATCGCCCATGACGGACGGAGCGGTGATGCTCGCCGCGTCGCCAGCAAACTTGACGCCAACCGGGGTGACGATGGTGACCTGCATGGGGCTGCTCCACAAAATTGGGCGAACGACAAAGGAAGCGCGGGCAAAGTCCGCAAGATCAAAGCGATCTTACAGAGTCTTGGCCTTCTCAACCACTTCTTCGATCGCGCCGCACATCAAGAACGCCTGCTCGGGGATGTGGTCGAGCTCGCCCTCGCAGATCATCTTGAAACCCTTGATGGTGTCGGCGAGCTTGACGTACTTGCCCGGCGAACCCGTAAAGATTTCAGCCACAAAGAACGGCTGCGACAGATAGCGCTGAATGCGGCGGGCGCGGCCCACGGTCAGCTTCTGCTCTTCGCTCAGTTCTTCCATGCCCAAGATCGCGATGATGTCCTGCAGGTCCTTGTATTCCTGCAGAATCGACTGCACGCGGCGGGCGATCGCGTAGTGCTCTTCGCCAACGACCATCGGGTCGAGGATGCGGCTGGTCGAGTCGAGCGGATCCACCGCGGGGTAGATGCCGAGCTCGGAAATCGCCCGCGAGAGCACGGTGGTGCCGTCCAAGTGAGAGAACGCGGTGGCGGGCGCCGGGTCGGTCAAGTCGTCGGCGGGCACGTAGATGGCTTGCACCGAAGTCACAGAGCCGGCCTTGGTCGAGGTAATCCGCTCTTGCAGACCGCCCATTTCCGTCGACAGCGTCGGCTGATAGCCCACCGCGGAGGGGATACGGCCCAGGAGCGCCGACACTTCCGAACCCGCCTGGGTAAAGCGGAAGATGTTGTCGACGAACAGCAGCACGTCCTTGTTGCGCACGTCGCGGAAATACTCGCAGATCGTCAGCGCGGTCAGGGCGACGCGGGCACGCGCACCCGGCGGCTCGTTCATCTGGCCGTAGATCAGCGACACCTGCGACTTGCCCGGCACCAGCACCGGCACGCCGTTGTCGTTCATCTTGGGGTGGCCGTGCTCGTCTTTTTCAACGGCGATGACGCCCGACTCGATCATTTCGTTATACAGGTCGCGACCTTCGCGGGTACGCTCGCCGACGCCCGCGAGCACCGAGAAGCCGCCCTTCTCAACCGCCATGTTGCGGATCAGCTCTTGCAGGAGCACGGTCTTGCCCACGCCCGCGCCGCCGAACAAGCCGATCTTGCCGCCCTTGGTGTAGGGGGCGAGCAAGTCGATGACTTTGATGCCGGTTTCGAACATTTCGGCCGAGGTGGTCAGCTGGTCGAAGGCCGGGGCGTCGCGGTGGATGCCCCAGTGCTCCTTGGCGTTGACCGGGCCGTTGTCGTCCACCGGATCGCCGACCACGTTGAGGATGCGCCCCAACACTTCGTCGCCCACGGGCGCCTGGATCTGCTTGCCGGTGTCCATGACTTCCAGGCCGCGGCGCAGGCCGTCCGTGGTATCCATGGCAATGGCGCGGCAGGACGACTCGCCCAAGTGCAGCGCCACCTCCAGCACCAGATTCCAGGGCTTGTCGCTGATGGTGGCGTTGCTCACGCGCAAGGCGGTGAGGATGGCCGGCACGTTGCCATCGGGGAACTCGACGTCGACCACGGGGCCGATGACCTGGCTGATGCGTCCGTACGACATGGTGGGTGCTCCAGTAGAAAAGGGTCAGAAGGCGTGCAAGAGGCCGGGTTGGCCAAACGGGCGGAACTCGGCTCGCGGGGCTAACCCTTGAGCGATTCGGCGCCCGAGGTGATTTCCATAAGCTCGGTGGTAATAATCGCCTGGCGGGCGCGATTGTACTGCAGGGTAATCCGCGCGAGCAGTTCGCTGGCGTTCTTGGTCGCCGCGTCCATGGCCGTCATCCGCGCGCCCATTTCCGACGCCACTGACTCCAGCAAGCATCGGTAAATGTGCACATTGATCGACAGCGGCAGGATCGCGTCGAGCACCGCCTGCTTGGACGGCTCAAAGATGGTGTCCAGCCCCGGAGCCGCCGGCTTCTGGTACTCTTGCAGAGA
This sequence comes from Myxococcota bacterium, assembly GCA_044347905.1. Lineage (GTDB taxonomy): Bacteria > Myxococcota_A > UBA9042 > UBA9042 > UBA9042 > SXRM01. Next base: position 2,168 of record JBIKTV010000102.1, on the reverse strand, counting down.
CGCGCGCCCTTCCGTGTCGCTTTCGTGCGGCACCAGGGGCAGCAGCCGCTCCACATGGGTGTTCTGGATCATCGCCGAGCGGAACTCATTGTAAGCCACAAAGACTTCGTCGAAACCGCCGTCCACATAAGCCGCCACCAGCTCGCGCCCGATCCCCGCCGCCCTTTCAAGCGTCAAGTTGTTGAGCACGTCCATGTACACGTGGCCGACATTGGCTTTGCGATTCTTAAAGAAGTCGCGGCCTTTCTTGCCGACCACCCGCAGTTCGATGTGCTCGCGGGTATCTCTGTGGCGCTGAATCCAGTTCCACGCGGCCTTGTTGACGTTGGCGTTGAATGCGCCGGCCAAACCGCGGTCTGAGGTCAGCACCAGCACCAGCGTGCGCTTGGGCGGGCGCGCCTGCAGCAGTGGGTTGGCCTCATTGTCCGTCTCCGCGGCCAGTTGGCGGATCATCTCCGTCAAGCGCACCGCGTAGGGCCGGGTCTGCAGCAAACGCTCCTGGGCCTTGCGCAGCTTGGCAGTCGCCACGAGCTTCATCGCGCGGGTGATCTTGCCCGTCGACTTAACCGAGGTGATGCGGCGGCGAATGGCTTTCAAGCTGGGCATGGCGAGGGACTCCTTGAGGCGGCGGTCGCAGGTTCAATAGGGCTGAAGGCCGCGAGATTAAACCACGAAAATCGCCTTGAACTCGGTCAGCGCCGCCACCAGGGCTTGGCGAACCGGGTCGTCCTTCTTCTTGAGGTCGGTCTTGTGCACCGCGACTTCCAAGTCTTTGAGCAGCTGGGCTTTCTGCGACGCCAGGAAGGCGAACATTTCAGCCTCATAGCGGCGCAGGGCCGAGACCGGCAGCGCATCGATAAAGGCCTCGGGCGCCGTCGCGGCAAACAGCAGCACGACCTGCTTGTGCACCTCAAGCGGCGAATACTGGCCCTGCTTGAGCAGCTCGGTCAGGCGGGCGCCCTGGGCCAGCGCGCGCTGGGTGGCGGGATCCAGGTCCGAGGCAAACTGCGAGAACGCAGCCAGCTCGCGGTACTGGGCCAGCGACAGACGCAGCGGGCCGGCCACCGCCTTCATCGCCTTGATCTGCGCCGCACCGCCCACGCGGGACACGGACAGACCGACGTTGATGGCCGGACGGATGCCCTTGTAGAACAGGTCGCTCTCCAAGAAGATCTGGCCGTCGGTGATCGAGATCACGTTGGTCGGCACGTAGGCGGAAATGTCGCCCGCCTGGGTCTCAATGATCGGCAGCGCGGTCAGCGAGCCGCCGCCTTCTTCATCCCGCAGCTTGGCAGCGCGCTCGAGCAGACGGCTGTGCAGATAGAACACGTCGCCCGGATAGGCTTCGCGGCCCGGCGGACGGCGGAGCAGCAGCGACATCTGGCGATAGGCCACCGCCTGCTTGGACAGGTCGTCGTACACGATCAGGCCGTGCATGCCGTTGTCGCGGAAGAATTCGCCCATCGCCGCACCGGTGTACGGGGCAATGAACTGCAGCGGAGCGAGCTCCGAGGCGCCGGCGGTGACCACGATGGTGTAGTCGATGGCGCCGTTGTCCGTCAGCTTCTTGACCACTTGGGCCACGGTCGACTGCTTCTGGCCCACCGCCACGTAGATGCAGAACACCGGCTTGGCGGTCTTGTCGCCGGCCTTGGCGCGCTGATGCTCGGCCTTCTGGTTGATGATCGCGTCGATCGCCACGGCGGTCTTGCCGGTCTGGCGGTCGCCGATGATCAATTCGCGCTGACCGCGGCCAATCGGCACCATCGCGTCGATCGGCTTGAGGCCGGTCTGCAGCGGCTCGTGCACCGGCTTGCGGCTGATGATGCCCTTGGCCTTGACTTCCACGCGGCCAAACACCACCGCGCTGCCGTCGGGGTTGACCAGCGGGCCCTTGCCGTCGATCGGCTCGCCCAAGGCGTTGACCACGCGGCCCAGCAGGCACTTGCCGATCGGCACTTCGACGATGCGGCCGGTGCGCTTGACCAGGTCGCCTTCGCGAATCGCCGCCGCGTTGCCCAGCAGCGCCACGCCGACATTATCCTCTTCAAGGTTGAGGACCATGCCCTTGACATCGCCAGGGAATTCAAGGAGCTCGCCGGCAAGCGCGCCCTCAAGGCCGTGGACGCGGGCAATACCGTCGCCCACTGCCAGCACGCGGCCAGTCT
>JBIKTV010000466.1:0-4651 GCA_044347905.1 Myxococcota bacterium | reverse complement strand
AAACCACACGTCGTTGGTCAGGTTCAGCAGCACCTGCGCCGACTCCCCAGCTTCCTGCCGCATAAAGTCGGCAAACAGCGCCTCGTAGCAGATGTTCACCAGCAGCGGCACACCAGCCACGGACACCAGGCCTGGCGTGGTCCCGCGGTCAAAGTCAGAGATGCCCCGGATGGCCCCCTTGATCTGGGGAAACCAAGTCGAACCCGGTAGATATTCGCCAAAGGCAAGAAGAATCTTCTTGTCATAGCTCCAGCGCTGCACGCCCTGATCCATGATCACTGCGGCATTGCGCACCGGCTGCCGGCCCTGTGGGTCCACCCGGCGCAGGCTGCCCAGGAGCAGCGGAATCCGCAGATCCTCAGACAGCTTCCACACCCGCGCCTTGGCCAGCATCCCCGCCTGCCCAGAGCGCGCCGTCTGGTTGGCCATCGCCGGCCGGGGATCCTCCGGGCCCCACTGAAACGGGAAAGCCCCTTCTGCCCAAACTACCGCTTGGACATCGGATAGTTGCCCGGTGCGCTGCGCCCCGCGGGTCATTTCCTCTAGCCGATCGAGCATCCGCGTGCGGGTCTTGCTGTCTCCAGAGCGCTTTTCATCCAAGGTCGCGTTGTGCTGCACCACCAGAGCGGAGAAATGCCGTCCTGTTTGCGCTTGGCCCACCTGAGCTTGGCGCAGCAGCCCGTAGCCACCCCAGGCCGCCATGACCGCAGCGGCGCCTGCCAAGGCCCTTTTGCGCTGATCTGGCAGGGCCAGGGCCGCCGCCAGGAGCCAAGATAAGGCCACGCAGAGTCCGCTGACACCGATCACCCCCACCACGTCGGCCGCCTGGATCCACAGGGGCGCGCGGTAGAAGGCGTTGCCCAAATACCAGCGGAACATCCACGGCAGCGCGAACTCGGCCGCCATAAACAGCGACGCCACCGCGCCGGCGCGCAACGCAACATTCCAAGGGCCCGACAGTCGCACCGGCCGCGTCCACGCGACTGCGCCGGCCCACAACCCCTGATGCAGCGCCATGACTGCCGCGTGCAGCAGCACCACACCCCAACCGGCGGCGGGCGGCAGTCCGCTCATCTCCCGCATCGTATCGGCCAAGAAGCTGAAAACCGCCACATGCAGCACAAAGCCGCTGACCCAACCGGCGGCAAAGGCTGCGCCTCGGCTGGGCACGGAGCGCTCGATCCACCCCAGAATCGGCACATACATCACCCAGGCCAGCGGCCACCACCCCGGGGTCGGATACGCCAGCGAGCCAATCAAACCGCTCAGGCCACCTACCGCCAGCGGCATGAACTTGCGAATCGACCCGTGTCCGTGATAACCCTGGTTCATGCGGAGGATCTTCCTGTTCTCAGAACTCGGTGAGCGCTCACCGGCCAAAGCCGCCCTCCAGCGCCTGGACGGCCAGCTTCACACGCGCCTGCTGCGCGGCACCTATCTCGACTGCCCCATCGCCCTGCCGCCGGAGCTGATGGTGGTGGAGCCCGCGCCGCTTGCCCCCGTTGAAGGCCTGGCCCCGGCCATTGCCAAGCACCCCGTCGTCTCGCGCGTGCCGTGGCTGCTGATTCTGGATGCGGAGCAGCTGCACCTCGCCCCGCAACTCACTTGCGCCGACTTCGCCGTGCGCGGCTTCAGCGCCGCAGAGCTCTGCGCCCGCGCCGAACGACTCACTCAAGCAAGGCCCAAACGCGAGGCGCTGTTGCGCTCTGGACCTCTGCACCTCGACCTCGCGGCCCGCACGGTCAAGATCGGCGAGCAGCCGCTGGAGCTGGCACCGCAGGAGTTTGCCCTGCTCCGCTACCTCATCCAGCACCCAGGCCGCGCCTTGAGCCGCGACCAGCTCCTAAACGCCGTGTGGGGTCCGCTCTACCAAGGCGGCGCGCGCACGGTAGACATCCACGTTCGCCGCCTGCGCGCACAGCTGGGCGACAGCGCTCGCCAACTGGCTACGGTCCGAGGCCTGGGCTACCGCTGGTCTTCGTAACCCCGCACTTCCTCCACGCCATCGCGCCAAAAGCGCAAGCCCGGACCAGCATCTGCCAGTCCGGGCCCGCCACTTGATCGCCATCGCCAGAAGCCGAAGCTCCGGCAAAGACTACACGAACTCGATGATCGCCATCTCTGCCGCATCGCCAACGCGCGCGCCAGTCTTCAGCGTGCGGGTGTAGCCACCCGGACGAGTCTTGAAGCGCGGCCCCAGCTCCATAAAGAGCTTGGCCACGAGACCGTTGTCGCGCAGCTTGGCGAAGGCCAGCCGGCGGTGCGGGATGGTGTCTTCCTTGCCCAAGGTGACGATCGGCTCCACCCACATCCGCAGCTCCTTGGCCTTGGCGATGGTGGTCTCAATGCGACCGTGCTCAATGAGCGACTTGCACAGGTTCAGCAACATCGCGCGGCGGTGCGACGTTTCGCGGCTCAGCTTGTTACCGCTCTTTAGGTGACGCATGACTTCCTCGTCTAGGGACTTTCAGCTGGGCTTGCTCGCACGGCCGTCGTCCAGTATCTGCTAATGGTTCCGCTGCCTTCCCTGCTCAGGGCCGCAGCGCGGGGCTGTGTCCAGAGCGGCCTAGTTCGCCGGCGGTGGCGGGCGATCGGGGTCAAAGCCCTCTACGCGCATGCCAAGGCCGAGTCCCATCTGATCCAAGATGTCCTTGATTTCCTTGAGCGATTTGCGCCCAAAGTTCTTGGTCTTGAGCATCTCAGGCTCACTGCGCTGCACCAACTCACCGACAAAGCGGATGTTGGCGTTCTGCAGGCAGTTGGCCGACCGGACCGACAGCTCGAGCGAGTCGATGGTCTTCCACAGATTCTCATTGAGCGGCGCCGTGGCCTGAATGCCGGGCTCGCCATCCTCAAAGTCCACGTCGTCGTCGTCATCAAAGCTGACGAAAACCCGCAGCTGATCGCGGATGATCTTCGCCGCAACCGACACGGCCGTCTCCGGATCCATGGCGCCGTTGGTCCAAATCTCCAGGCTCAGCTTGTCGTAGTCCGTGCGGTTCTCCACGCGGGCATTGGTCACGCGGAAGTTGACCCGACGCACCGGCGAGAAGATCGCGTCGATCGGCAGGAGGTCGACCGGTGCATCTTCCGCGCTGTCGCGGCTGGCCGGCACGTAGCCCATGCCTTCCTTGATGGTCAATTCCATTTCGACGCGGCCACCCGGCTCCAAGGTCATCAGGTGCAACTCAGGATTGAGCACCGTGATGTGCGCCGGCACCTGCAGCGAGGCCGCGGTCACCTTGAGCGGGACCGAACCTGCCGGAGCTTCGGCGATCAACTGCACGAGCTCGGGGCCTTCCCCGTCCATGCGCAGGTTGACTTCCTTGAGGTTGAGCACGATTTCAGCAACGTCTTCAACCACGTCCGGCAGGGCCTGGAACTCGTGCAGCGCTGACTGCATCTGCTCGACCATGCGCCGCTGGGCCTTGCCCTTGCCGTTGTCGTCCTCTCGCACCACCCGACCCAGCGCCGCCATGCGCACGCCGGTGATAGCCGCACCGCGAATGCTCGCAAGCAGCACGCGGCGCAGGCTGTTGCCCAGCGTCTGACCGTAGCCGCGCTCGAGCGGCTCCACGGCGAACTTGCCGTAGGTGTCGCTCAGCTCGACCACTTCCAGGGCCCGGGGCCGGATCAGGTTTTTCCAGTTCCGCTGCATAGAACCTCCTCGCTCTTTGTCGGCCCGGGGAGCCGCAGCTCCCGGACTCTTCGCGTGGGCGTGTGCCCGCATTGCTCGGACTCAGCCGTGGGCTAGTCGCCCGCAGCTGCCGCCCGGACTACTTGGAGTAGAGCTCGACGATGAGGCGCTCTTCGATCGGCATGGTCACATCGGCGCGGGTCGGCAGGGTCATCACCTTGCCGCTCAGGGCCTTGCGGTCCAGGGTCAGCCACGCAGGCACGCCGCGGCGGTCGACCGACTCGACGGATTCGACAATGCGCGAGATCTCTTTGGAGGCGTCGCGAACCTTGACTTCGTCGCCGGCGCGAACCTGCAGCGAGGGGATGTCGCAAGACTTGCCGTTCAGCAGCAGGTGACCGTGGCGCACCAGCAGACGCGCCTCAGCGCGGCTAGCGGCCAGACCCAGGCGGTAGGCCACGTTGTCCAGACGACGCTCGAGGATGCTCAGCAGGTTGTCGCCGGTGACGCCTTCCTTGCTCGAGGCCATCTCGTAGTAACCGCGAAACTGCTTTTCCACGATCCCGTAAATGCGCTTGACCTTCTGCTTCTCGCGCAGCTGACGACCGAACTCAGAGACCTTGCCCTTGCGAGCCTGGCCGTGCTGACCGGGGATGTAGTTGCGGCGCTCGATCGCGCACTTCTCAGTGTAGCAGCGCTCGCCTTTGAGGAAGAGCTTCAGCCCTTCGCGGCGGCACAAGCGGCAAACGGGACCAATGTAGCGAGCCATGGCTTCTCTCCGTGCTGGATCGGGCGCCCCGAACCGCGCTGGCACTCGCCCCGCGAAGTCCGCTGGTGGAACCTTGCCCTGCCCTTTGCGCAGGACCAACGGCCCCTTTCAGCCCTGAACGCCTTGCGGCGGTTAGTGTTCTGTCGCCACGCCTCGGAATGAGGCGCTGGACAGCGCTGCGATGTGGACAAACAAATTGCCCCAGACCCGCGCCCACATCCGCGCGGAGCCTGCGTTTCGACCCA
>JBIKTV010000465.1:0-4658 GCA_044347905.1 Myxococcota bacterium | reverse complement strand
CCTCCTTGATCAAGGGCGCAACAACGAAGACCGTTGGGCGCCCATAGGCCGCTCGGTGGCTCGCCAAGCTCACCGGTGCGGATTCGCAGCGACGCGCCTACAAGGCGGTCTGAGAGTACAGCGTGCGCTGGCCGATCATGCCCAGGCCGCTGACCGGCACATAGGCGTAACCCGCTTCAAGTACTCGCACTTCTTCACCATCTCGCAGCGGCATGCCCCACGCCACAACCGGCTCTTGGCTCGGCAGCGAGCAGGTGCCGCCGCTCCAGTGGCTACAGCTGTAGACTTGGCTCGCAATGCCCGCAGCGCCGCCGATCGACCGGCTTTGCTCCTTGACGTGGACAGCGATCTCGCAGTCCTTTAGGCACGTGGGGTCCACTTGGCGGCCCACAAGGCGCGTCAAGAACAGCTTGCCATCTGCCACCATGTCGATCGACGCCGCCGTGCTGACCAGGGCGTTGATAATGTACGCCGGGCTCGCCGAGGTACGCGCCGCCAAGTTGGCCCCTTCGCGGCTCATGTTGACGAGGATGTTGTTGATCTGAATGGCGCGGCCGAGATCGATGGTGGCAAAAACCAGGAGCATGAGCACCGGCAACAGCACAGTGAATTCAACGAGGCTGCTGCCCGATCGGCGCGCCAGCGCGTGCCGCCATCGCAATCCCAAGGTAGTTTTCATCGGTAGGCCTCATTCTTCATGGTGGCGCTGACGTCAAAGCGAAACACGCCGTCGTCCAAGAACGGGGTCAGCAGAGGCGTTAGCGCGTGGGCGGTGCAGCGCAGGCGAATGATGAGGATCTGCTCGGGCTGGCCCGTCGAATTCTCCGGCAGATCGGTCAGTTCACCCGCCGCATCAATGGCCTGCATGGCGATCTGCGGATTGACCTTCTCCCACAGGCCCATCGACTGCGACTTCATCTCCGCCAGCGCCGCGTCGTAGCGGTTTTGAGCGGTATTGGTGGGGTCGGGCTCTGGATCCAGGTCCATGCGGCCCGTAATGGCGTACCGCGCGCCTTCGCGAACGGCGTGCTGCATCGTCAAATTGACCCACATCAAGTAGCCAAAGTCGACGACGCCAAACAACAGCAAGAAGAACACCGAGGATACCAGGGCAAATTCGACTGCAACTGCACCGCGTTGGGGGTTCTTCATGGCCAGCGTCCTTGGCCCGCGTGTGCCGGGCAGAGGCAAGACCTGTCAAACCTGGTAGGCCCAGGCGCCCGCGATCCAACCCAGGGCCAGATACGCCACCGTCCCCGCTGCGATGGCCACGGCGTAGGGCAGCTTGCCGGCCGAGACCGCCAGACCGGCGATTTGCGGCGCCTCGCCTGCGCCCAGCTGCACCGCGCTCGAGGTCAGCATCGTCCGCACGTTGCGCAGCATCAGGCCCGCCACCCGACCGTGCAGCGCCGCAGCCAGGGCCAGCACGCCGCCCGCTACCAGCGTGGCCACCGCCGCCCCCAGCACCGCCTCCGGCCCCACAAACGCGCCGACCATCGCCATCAGCTTGACGTCGCCGGCCCCCAGGGCGCGCATTAGGTACATGGGCAACAGTACCGCCAGCCCGATGGCGCCGCCCAGCAGCGAGCTACCCCAGCCCAGGCCGCCCATCTGGCCGACGGGCATGGCCGTCAACTGCGGCAGCAGACCGTTGATCATCAGACCCAGCAGAAACCCGCTGACGACAAGGCGATTGGGGATGCGATGGCTGCGCACGTCGTGCCACACCGCGGCGGCCAGCAACAGGGCCAAGCAGATCCACGCAAGCGAGGCGCTGAGGCTGGTAGGGCTGGCCATGACGTGGCTCCCACTGCAGAGGTTGCCCCCCTTCCTATGCTAAAATCCCTCGCGAACGGGCAGCAGCAAGGGGGTCGGCTGCAGCCCGCTCGGCGAGGGATTTACCGCGGTTCTTAGGGCAGCGCGCCGCTACCCCTGCGGCACCAAGAGGCCTAGGACGGAGCGGTCAGCTTGCCGGCGATGCCGGTAAAGAGGGTGCCCAGCTTGGTGCCGAGCAAGGTGGCAGCGGTGATGATCGCCACGCCCACCAGGGCCGCGAGCAGGCCGTATTCGATGGCGGTGACGCCGTCTTCTTCGGTCAAGAACTGCTGAATGCGTTGGACGATGGCCTTCATTGTAGTCTCCTTGGTGGCTTTGCGCCCCGACTCGGATAGACCGTTGAGGATTCGCGCCGCAGCTCGCAGACCACGTGCACGAGACTTCCCTGCTCTCCCCTGGCGATCATCCCTGCTGTCTGGCGGCTTAGACGGCGTGCTGTGTGCATCGCTTCTGGATTCTCTCTACCGCCACCCCAAGCAGGTGCAAAGGCCGTGCCAACTGTTCCCAACCAGAAAGACCACTAGAATACAGGGTGTTATATCGTGCTACGGCCGACACCGATTCGCTTGCGTGGCGAGCTGGGGAAATTGCCCCTGGGGCGCGGCAAAATTCCGGGGTGGCCAGGTCCGCCAAAAATGCCACCGCCGCGGTACCCGAGAAGTTGGGCACCGCGGCGGCGTGCGCAGCCCCATGGCCGCGCCGGCGGGTCAGAACGCCATAGGCCTACGACGGGGCGGTGAGCTTGTTGGCAATGCCGGTGAACATCTCGCTCATCTTGGTGCCCATCAACGTGGCCGCAGTGATGATCGCCACGCCCACCAACGCGGCGAGCAGGCCGTACTCAATCGCGGTGACGCCGTCTTCTTCGCTCCAGAAACTGTTGATCGCGCAGTAGATCGCCTTCATGACCGTCTCCTTGCGGGCGTAGATCGCCTGCAAATGCACTGAGAGGATGTGAAAGAACGTCGGCTTCAGGCCATTGAGAGTCAAAAAACCCAATGTTGTTCATCGTTGTTCTTTCACATCCAGAATATTTTCACAGGTTCTGAGAGGATGTGAAAGAACGTCGGCTTCAGGCCATCGAGGTCAAAAAAACCAGTGTTGTCCATCGTTGTTCTTTCACATCCAGAATATTTTCACAGGTTCTGAGAGGATGTGAAAGAACGTCGGCTTCAGGCCATCGAGGTCAAAAAACCCAATGTTGTCCATGGCTGTTCTTTCACATCCAGAATATTTTCCTGGCCTTGAGTCCTCACATTCCCAGGCTCTGGGCCGGCATAATTACCGTCGAGACTGGAACATACACAGACACGCCAAACAGCGTCTCGAACTCCACTGCCGCCACGCCGCGCTGGCTGCGAGGGGGCAAGGGTCAATGGGGGTGGCGAGGGCTGTTCATGGCGTCGCGGGCCCCAGCCAGCGCCGCGGCATCGGCGGCATTCTGCAGGCCGGTCTTGGTCGAATAGAGATGCCCAAGGTCCACCACCAGCGCCAGCACACCGACGACGACCACCAGAAACAGGCTCATCACGATGACGACAGCGCCCTCTTGTCGCGAATTGGCGCGTGAATTGGTGCTCATCACCGATCTCCCTGGTGTCGATTCCCGCGCAAGGACAGCCCCTTTCCCAACCCCTGGGACAGGTGGACGCCCTTACTGCAGACGGGTGCTGACGCCCGGTGGCGGACCCCAGACAGTCCAGATGCCTCCTCCAAACTCGATGCGCTCGGCACCGATGCCACGCCAAGGAGCAAGAGGCGTGCCAACCGCGCGATCTGGCGCAATGGCATACCTCGATTGGCTTTTTTGCTGGTGAGAGCTGTGACTGGCCTGTGGGCGGGGCGGCGATGGGGCGAATTCCCCAAGGGGTGCGGGTTTTCCCCCTGTGCCCTTGGCCGGCGCGCTAAAGCGGGATCACCACCTGGGCGCGCGGGTCGCTGCGGGCCTCCAAGATGGCGCGGCGCGGCGTGGACTCCAGGCGTTCATCGAGATCGGCCGGCAGCGGCAGCAGCGCCTGGCCTTGGGCGTCGCTTGTGCCCTCGATCTGCAGGCCGTCGGCCAGGGTCAAGCGCAGGGCCTCTGCCACCCGCGGCGTTCGCCCGCCCCCCGCCACACAAGGCCTTTCGCGCACAAGCTTTTCTAGCTCGCGCTCGCCCAAATCGATGCGCTGCTCGCCGGCGCGCCACTGCTCGCGCACCGCCATGCCCAGCACCAGCAGGCCGCCCACGCTCACCGCCCCAAGAGACGGATAGACGTTCTGCGCGGCCAGCGGCGAATCCTCCGGCGGCGGATGGGTCAGCGCCCAAGTGATGCCCGCCGCGCCCAGCAGCGTCAGGGCAGAGCCCGTCACATAGGCCGCCAGCAGCGAAGACCGCACAGGTTCGCGGCGAATCACGCTCGTTGCCCTGGCGCGCTGCAGCAACACGTCCGCGCAGCGCTCTTCGTCAAACACCTGGACGCGCAGCACCTGGCCGTCGCGCACCCCCACCAGCCCCAACCGCGAAGGCCTGGGCTTTTGCGCCGGGCGCGGCTTCTCCAGGGCCTCAACGGCGAGGCGCGTCTCCTGGTGATAGCGCACGCAGGCCGGCGAGGCAGCCACCAGAGGCAGCGCCAAGAACGCCAAAAATCCCCGCCCACCGGCAGTTTTAAACACAACCCCCCCTTACGTTAACTTTGCGGTGCGCAAGGCTAAATCTGCCAAACTGTGCCACACGGCCGCCTCGACCAGCACCACCGCCCGGGGAACGACGCAGGGGTCGTGGCGGCCCGTCACCGTCAGCGGCTGCGGCGGCCCTTCCGCGCCGATCCCTTGCTGGGGCTG
>JBIKTV010000464.1:0-4660 GCA_044347905.1 Myxococcota bacterium | reverse complement strand
GCGCGATGTCCCCCTCTTGGCCTTGGCAAATTGGCTAAAGTCCCTGCTTCCATGGCCGGAAGCGCCGCGGCGAGCCCTGGACCCCGCCGCTCTGCGCGGCTGCCCAGCCACCGCCGGCCCTTGGCTTTGACGACGCCTCCGGCCTGGGTTAGCTTTGCGGCCTACCTCGCCGGGAGAATTCGCCATGATCCACCTGGATCTGCCAGCCCTCGCGCGCCGCATCTGCTCGCTGCTCTGGCTGGCGGCGCTGGCCCTGCCGTTTGCGGCCTTCGCCGCCCCCGCCGCCCCGCCGACCACCGCTGAGGAGCCCCGCGGCGGCGATCTGCCGCGGCTGCCCCCCGCCAAGCGGATCGTCCTCAATAGCTTCAACCTTTTTCGGTGGAACCCCATCGGCCTGGAGTCGCAAAACCGCCTGGGCTGGCAGCAACGGCTGTACGACAGCGACCACCTCGCCACCCGCGACAACTTCTGGTTCGCCGGGACCTATTTGCGCTTTAGCCCAGCGTCCGTGCGCGCCGCGGCCATGGTGGAGCTGCAGCCGGCTTCGGTGTTCAACCTGCGCCTCGTCGCCGATCAGCTGTACTACTTTGGCAATTTCACGTTCTTGCAGTCGCGCCGCTCAGCGACCGACGACCTATCGGACGCGGCGATGCAGGCCAACAGCAGCGGCCCCCTGGGCAATTACGCCGGCGGCGGTCAGCACTTGGGCATGGAGCCGCTGATCCAGGCGGCCCTGGGGCCCTTTGTGCTGCGCAACAAGACCTCCTTTGGCTGGTATGCCATGGACCTGCAGCGCGGCGACCAGGTGTGGTACGAGCCGACCCTGGACGTGCCCGTGCCCGCCCGCGGCTGGGTGGTGGCCAATGACGCCGACCTGCTCTACCGCCAAAAGCTCGGCCGCTCGACCCTGACCTTGGGGCTGCGCCACACCTGGGTCAGGCCGCTGTACGCCGATCGCCACGTCCGCGCGGGTCAGGACGCCGCCGCAGCCAGCCTTGCCAAGGACCACCAGCGCTTGGGTCTGCTGGCGGCGTGGACGCTCTACGACACGGTGGACGCGCGCTTTGAGAAGCCGACCGTCCTGCTCGTCGCCAGCCGCTACCTGGACCACGCCCACCGCACCGGCGAAGGTCCCAACGCGGTCAACGCCAATGTGCCTTACCTTGTGCTGGGTTTTGCCTTTCAGAGCGATCTGCTTGGGCGTTGACGGGGCCTGCCTGCGGGATGGCGGCCGATCAGCAAAGGGTGACGTCGCATCGCCTTGCCGGCTGTTGCGTTGACCCTTGATCGGCCTTCTGTATACTGCCCGCGCCGCGCCGAATTGCGGTTGCCGCTGCGCAATTGCGCGATCTGGGGTGGGCGATGGGCTTGGGCAAGCGACTTTGGCTGGGTGCCGCGGTGATGTGGCTGGCGGCCTGCGGCGCGGATCCGGCGTCTGCGCCCCCCGCGGGCTCCGGTTCCACGGACGCGGGCAGCGCCGCCGACAGCGTCATCGCCGCCTGCCAAGACGGGGCCTGCCCAGCCGACAGCCACTGCGTCGACCAAGCCGGCGTGGCCAACTGCCTCTGCGACGCCGGGTATGTGCGCGTCGGATCCGCCTGTATCGCCAGCACTTTTGTCCAAGAGCAGTGCCGGTTGTCCTGCCTGGAGCTGGCGGCCTGCGGCAAAGGCGACGGCAAGCCCAGCGAAACGTGCCAGAAGGCCTGCGTCGCCAGCGCGGCCGACGCCAACGCCTTTGCCAAAACCGCTTGTACAGCGCTCAACTATGAGCACGACGGTCTGTGGTGCGGAGTGCTCTCCGCCTGCGACAAACCCGCCTCTGGCGACGGCTGTGCGGCCAGCTGCGCCGCCAAGCAGAAGTGCGGCTTTCTGGCCAAACCGGGGATCACCTCGGGCACGTCGCTGGCCGAGTGCGAAGTGCTGTGCCGGGCGTACGACACGGTCTACACCCACCTAAAGACCGCGGATGCCTACGCCGCGTGCCTGCAAAAAGCCACGGCGTCTTGCGATCCCCATCAGCTGGCCCTGTGCGAGGCCTACAACGGCGCCGACCTCTGCGCCAACGTCTGCGGCTGGCTGGGCGGGGCCAAGTACTGCAACTACATCCCGGGTCGCTGGAGCGATGAGGCCGCGTGCCAAAAGCAGTGCAGCGCCTGGACGCCCAAGCAGGCCAACGCCGTGTTTGGCTGCTACAACAAGCTCAACTTTGCCGGGTGCAACACCCAGAAGGCTCTGGATTGCTTTGATCCCCCCAGCGAATTGCCGGCGGGCGTCTCGGCGCTGACCGCCGCCGTGGCCGGCGTGTGCCCCGACGTGGTGGCTTCCGCAGACCCCGGCGTCAACGCCTGGCACTTTTTGGGCCGCACCCTGCTGTGGCCCGACTGGATGCAGGACTCGGCCGCGGCGCTGGACTGCATCAAGGCGATGCCCTCCTGCCCCTCTCAATACGATTTTGACTGGTTGGCAAGCTGCTTTACCTCGATCGCCCCCGATGTCGCGGCGGCGTGCAACACCGCGCAGCAGTGCCTGATCAACAGCGGCACCAAGGCGGCCTACCTGACGATCGACGGCACCACCACCTTGGACGGCAACCGCTGCAAAGTGGCCTGGCAGAGCTGGAAGGGCAAGGATCCCAGCGGCTTTGCCGATGTCGCCGCGTGCCTGAGCAAAGTCAGCGGCAGCGACTGCAACGCGGTCAACGCCTGTATCGCCGGCGGCAATCCCGTGGGCGCGGCGTGCAATGAGCTGGTGGAGTGCTGGGGCGAGGCGGGCGCCAACCCCTACGGTCTACCGGCCATGGACGGCGGGATGTGCGCGGGACTCCTTGAATTTGGCCAGGATCCGGCGGTGACCAAGTGCGTCAACCAGGCCAAGGACTGCGCCGCCCGCAACGCCTGCCTGCCGATCAAGGCCGTCGCGCCCAACGCCGTGGCCGCCTGCACGCTGTTGGTGCCGTGCTGGGACGCCGCAAAAATCAACCCGTTTTCGCAGTTAGGCAAGCTGACCATCGGCACTTGCGCCGCGGCGACTTCGGTCTACAACAGTAAAAGCCCAGGCGTGGCCGACATGATCTTTGGCTGCCTGCAAGGGGCTGCCGACTGCAGCGCCCGCCTGGCCTGTCTACCCCAACAGTGACCCCGCAACTGGCGACACAAAGCCCAAGGATAATGCAATGAACACTCAGGTTATGACCCTTTGGCGGTCCTCGCGGGGCGCGGCTCTTGCCGCTGGGCTGATCCTTGCTCTGGCGGCTTGCTCGGACCCCGCGACGGAGCCGGGCACTACGGTAGCCGCCGATGTCGCGGCGGATGCCGACACGGCTGCGGGTGGCACCGATGCAACCACTGGAACAGACACCGAGTCTGCCACTGATGCGGCCGCGGACAGCGCTGGCGACGCCGATGCCAGCACCGACGCGGACGCCACCTCAGACGTTGCACCAGACGTTGCGCCAGACGTCGCACCAGACGTTGCGCCTGATACCACCGACCCGTTTGCCCAGTGCATCCCGTGTAGCGACAGCAACCCCTGCGCGGCGGGTGCTTGTGCGGCGACCGGCGCCGGCCAGTGCTGCGTGGCCACCTGTACCACCACTTGCGCGCCCGGCTCGACGTGTGAGGCGCTGCCCGGCAACCCGGCGGTCAAGGCGTGCGTGCCCGACCACATCAGCCTCTGCCGGCCGTGCCAAAAGAGCGCCGACTGCCAAGAGGCCGGCTTTCAGCCCGGGGCCGTCTGCCACGGCTTGGCGGCGGACGTAGGTTCGTTTTGCGCGACGCCCTGTTCCGCCACCACCGCCTGCCCCAAGGGCTACAGCTGCGGCGCTGTGGCAGAAGGCGAGGCCGGGGCCACGTTCTGCGTGCCCGACAGCCAAGTCTGCGCTTGCGATGACGTCGCCAAGGCCAAGGGCCTCACCACCAGCTGCAGCACCAGCAACGCCGTGGGATCCTGCAAGGGCGTGCGGAGTTGCGGTGCCAATGGCCTGTCGGCCTGCGACGCCCCCGCGGCGGCCACGGAAGTGTGCGACGGCGCCGACAACGACTGCGACGGCAGCATCGACGACGCGATCGCCGCTTCGCCCACCAGCTGCGGCGTGGGCGCTTGTGCCGCGACGGGCCAGGCAAGCTGCGCAGGCGGCAAGCTGGTAGACAGCTGCACAGCGGGCGCTGCGGCGGCCCAGGACAGCGACTGCGACGGCATCGACGACGACTGCAACGGCAAGACCGATGACGGCTACGTGCCGAGCGATACGGTATGCGGCAAGGGCATTTGCGCGGCCACGGGCAAGACCTCCTGCGTGGCGGGCCAAGTTCAGGACAGCTGCGTCGCTGGCGTGGCCGCCCCGGCGGACGTGACCTGCAACAACGCCGACGACGACTGCAACGGCCAGACCGACGACGGCTATGTGCCGCAAGAAACCGCCTGCGGCAAGGGCATTTGCGCGGCCACGGGCAAGACCTCGTGCGTGGCGGGTCAAGTGCTGGACGACTGCACGGCGGGCGTCGCCGCCCCCTCTGACGCGACCTGCAACAACGCCGACGACAACTGCAACGGCCAGACCGACGAAGGCTATCTGCCGACGGAAACTACTTGCGGCAAAGGCATTTGCACGTCTACGGGTACGACCTCTTGCCTAGCCGGCAAGATCCTGGACAGCTGCACC
>JBIKTV010000463.1:0-4663 GCA_044347905.1 Myxococcota bacterium | reverse complement strand
CCACGTGGTACGTCGACGCCAACTTCTTGTCGGGCAAGATGCAGGTGCGCGAGGCCGGGTCTAGGCCGCTGCTGTGCCCGATTCCACCGGGTTTTGGTCGGGGCTCGCTGGCGGAGTTTGATTTTGGCAAGGCGCTGGCCGAGCGCCCCAAGGTCGACAAGCGCGCGTGCGTGCCGGCGAGATAGGCCGCAGTTGGCGGGTCGCGCGGGCTGGGTGGGCTGACGGCTGCGGAGCTGGCTCAGGCCGCAGGGAGACTGGCTTGGTCGGCGATGGTGAGGCTGCCGGCGAAAACCGTTGTTTTGCAGTGCCATTGCTGGGGTGGGTGGAGCTTGGTCGCGGCAATGTTTGCGGGCCTTTCCATCTGCGTGGCTGAATCGCTTGTGGCCCAGACGTCAGGCTCGGTACCAAAGGCATTTCTTGTCTGGACCGTAGGCATCCTGTACGGCGGCGGGTCACGCCTGGGGTAATGCCGCTTCTTCGGGACTGCAAATGGTGTTTCGTTCGGCCGGGGTAGTCGGCCGGGAGGCATTGACTTAGCCTGCCTCAGAGAGGATAAATGCTCTGCACCTTACGATCGCCAACCGCCGCGGTCGCAAGCGGGCCAAGGAGCCGTCGTGAACTCAATTGCCTCCGTGCCACTCGCCGCAGCCAAGGGGGTGCAAGGTTCGCCGCCCGTGGCCATGGCGCTGCGGCTATTCTTCATTATTTCCCTTGGTCTTTTCGGATGTGGAAGTGATGTTGTTGGCGGCACGCAAGCGGTACCCCAGCCGTGCGCCGTTGGGGTCGAACAGGCATGCACGTGCGCAGACGGTGCCATAAGCGCGCAAATCTGCACGAAAGGTACCTACGGGCCATGCAATTGCCCAGAGCCGGGCGATACCGGCGAGACTGATACAAATGGAGATACCGAGGATTCTGCCGGCTTTGAAGTCAGCGACGCTACAGAAAGCGACGGGGACACCGCCGAAGTCTATGCCGACTGCCCTGGCGGCCCAGGCTGTCCGTGCAAGGCCAATACCGACTGCCAGACGGGGCTGTGCATTGACGACGCCAGCGTCGACGGTGGCCGAGCTTGTGCCAGAAAATGCGAAGGATCCTGCCCTTCTGGCTACAGTTGCGCCAACGTGCCCAGCGCCGGCGGCGACATCGGTAGCGTCTGCGTGCCGCGGTTTTTACACCTGTGCGAGCCGTGCAGCGCCAGTAAGGATTGCGAATCCCTGGGATTAAAGGACAGCGCCTGCGTCGACCAAGGCCCGTTGGGCAAGTTCTGCAGCGTGTCGTGCGCTGGCGAGGGCGACTGCCCGGCGGATTACGCTTGCGCCCAAGTGCCTACTGCAGAAGGAGGAGCCCTCAAGCAGTGTGTCAAGAACCCCGACGCGCAGCAAAAGCCCTACGGCGTATGCGGCTGTACGGCGGCCGCGGTCCAAAAGAAGCTCAGTACGGCGTGCTATGTCGAAGTCAAGGACGCGGAGGGGAAGACCACCAGCAAATGCACGGGCGTGCGCACCTGTACCGGTGCGGGCCTGAGCACCTGCGCCGCGCCCAAGGCCAAGGCAGAGGTCTGCAACGGCCAAGACGACGACTGCGACGGCCAGACCGACGAGGCCAGTTGCGATGACGGCAAGGCCTGCACCCAGGACAGCTGCGCCGGCGTAGATGGCTGCAAGTACAAGCTGTTGGATGGCGAGCCCTGCGACGCCGACGGCTCGGTGTGCACTGAGGGCGACGCCTGCCAAGCTGGTGGGTGCCTGGCGGGGGTTAAGAAGGATTGCGATGACAAAAACCCCTGCACCACGGATAGTTGCGATATCGCCAAGGGCTGCACTCAGGTGGCCGACGACGGCAAGCCTTGCGAGGACGACAACCCCTGCACCCTGGGCGACGTGTGCCAGACCGGCCAGTGCGAGCCCGGCGCGCCAAAGGTTTGCGCCACCCCGGATGGCTGCACGACCGCCAAGTGCAGCCTGCAAAGCGGCACGTGCAAGTACGGCGAAGCCCCAGCCAAGACCCCTTGCGACGACGGGTTGCCTTGCACTGCCCAAGACGCTTGCAGCGGCGGCAGTTGCCAGGGCCAGCCAAAGGTCTGCGATGACGCCAACCCCTGCACAGAAGATTACTGCGACAGCAAGCAGGGGTGCGCCGTAAAGCCCCAGGGGGCTTTGCCCTGCGACGACGGCAACGCCTGCACGGGCCCCGACCTGTGCGAAGCCGGGGGCTGCAGCGGCAAGAGCAAGGCTTGCGACGACAACAATTTGTGTACGGCCGACAGCTGCGACCCCAGCTCGGGGTGCAGCCATCTGCCGGTGAGCGCTGCCTGCGACGATGGCAATCCCTGCACCCAAGGCGACGGCTGCGCTCAAGGGCAGTGCGTGGCCGGCGCCAGTACCTGCGCCTGCCAAAAGGACAGCGACTGCCCCGATGATGGCGACCTCTGCAACGGCGTGCTGGTCTGCGACAAATCCGGCGGGCCGGGCAGCAACGCCTGCAAAGTCAAAGCAGGCTCGGCCGTTGCCTGCGATACGGCCGGCGACAGCGCGTGCGCCAAGGTGCAGTGCCAGCCCAAGACGGGCCAGTGCACCCAAGTCGCGGCGGCCAACGGCAGTCCGTGCGACGACGGCTCGGCTTGCACCAGCGCCGACACCTGCGCGGCGGGCAGCTGCCTGAGTAGCAAGGCGGTGGATTGCGACGACAACAACCCATGCACGGCAGATAGTTGTGCGCCGCAGCAGGGCTGTCAACACGTCGCGACCCAGGCGCAGGCCTGCGACGCCGACGGCAGTGTCTGTACCGCCGGCGACCAATGCCAAGCCGGTGTGTGCGTCAAGGGCAAGGCGCAGATCTGCGACGACGCCAACCCATGCACCGATGACAGCTGCGACGCCGCCAAGGGCTGCCAAGCGGTCGCGACGGCGGGCGCGTGTGACGACGGCAACCCCTGCACCCAGGGCGACGCCTGCAGCCAGGGCACGTGCACCGCGGGCAAGTCCGTGTGCGGGTGCGAAAAGGACGCCGACTGTCCAAACGACGGAGACCTGTGCAACGGTCTGCAAGTCTGCGACACGTCCAAGGTGCCGTACCAATGCGCCCTCAAGGCGGGCAGCGTCGTGCAGTGCAACACCGCAGCCGACGGGCCTTGCACGCTGACCAGTTGCGTCGCCCAGAGCGGCAACTGCGTCACCGCCAACGCAGCGGATGGCCAGAGCTGCAGCGACGGCTCGGCCTGCACCAGCGGCGACCAGTGTCAGGCCGGCAGCTGCCAGGCCGGCACTGCCGTAGGCTGCGACGATAAGAATCCATGCACGACGGACAGTTGTGCGCCGACCAAGGGCTGCGTATTTCTCCCGCAGCCCGGCTGGAGTCAGGGCTGCTACCCGGGCGCCGCTGGCACGCAGGGCAAGGGCATTTGCGTAGGCGGCAAGCAGACCTGCGACGAGAAGGGCGTTCTGGGTGTCTGCGTCGGCGCGGTCGGCCCTGCAGCCAAGGAGGCGTGCAACGGCCAAGACGACACCTGCGACGGCCAGACCGACGAAGGTTGCAAGGTCGCCGACTTTGAGGTCGCCGAAGCGACCCTGCGGTACCAAGGCAGTGGCGGCAGTTATGTGGCCGACGTCCGGATTGGTCAAGCCCAAGCCAGCGACGCGGCCAGCGCCATCGGCGGAAAAATCCAAGCCTGGCTCGGCAGTTGGCGGTGGTGGAAGGGGGTGAGTCCGTGACGCGCTATTTCAATTTCGGAGTCCCTCGCCCGGTCGAAATGGCTGGCGACGGCGGGCGGACTTCACGGGCCAATGAACTTAACCATGCGAGCTCCACTATGAAACCCACAAGATTCCTGCAGATGATTGCCGGCGCGCTATGGGCGACGATCGCCCTCACCAGCCCGGCCCGGGCCGCCGTGCCAACGACCACTACAGCCGAGGGCCTGCTGTCGTCCACAGGTGGTGGCGCAGTCGCTGATGGCAACTATTCGATCACCTTTAAGATCTATCAGGATGCCCAGGGTGGCCAGCCGGTGTGGAGCGAAGGCCCCCTACAGGTCGTGGTCAAGAACGGCGCCTTCTCGCAGCCCCTGGGGGTCACCGCGCCGCTGAGCCCAAGTATCACCGCGGCGGCCGGGTATTTGGCCCTGCAGATCGCCGCTGAGCCTGAGCTGGCGCGAAAACCCCTCCGAGCGGTGGTGTTTTCGCAGCGTGCCGCCATCGCCGAGGCGCTGGCCTGTAGCGGCTGCGTCACCGCGGGGATGCTCGAGGCCGGTGTGCTCCAAGGCGTTGCCAAGACGGCGGATTTGGCGGGCTATGTCAAGACGTCAGAGCTGGCGGCGTACGTCAAAGCCGCGGACCTGAGCGAGTATGTCAAGGCCTCGGCGCTGGCCAAGGTTGCCGGCACCGGCCAGTACGGCGACCTGCAGGGCTTGCCGGTGCTCGCCAAGGTGGGCACGGCTTGCGGGAGCGGTCTATTCGTCCAGGGGATCAAGGCGGATGGCAGCCTGGAGTGCGCGGCGCCGGTGTTCAAGGGCGGCAAGTGCGACGTAGGGCAGGTGGTCAGCGAGGTCAAGGCGGATGGAAGTGTGGTTTGTGGGGCGGTGCAGGTGAACTTGCCACCTGATGGGTTGGCGGCGGTGTCGAATGGCATCCTGACCAATGTTTTCCCATCGATTTTCGCCAGC
>JBIKTV010000101.1:0-14869 GCA_044347905.1 Myxococcota bacterium | reverse complement strand
ATCGATCGGCAGTTCCGTCAGCAACCTCAGCGCCGCATCCTTGGGGGGCATCAGCAGGGCGGCGCGCTGATCCTGCGGCAAACCCTGCACTTCTTCGATCGTGTGCGCCTGCTCCAGGCCAAAGCCGCCCGCTGAAATCCGCCGCAGGGTCAGCACGTGGGCAGCTGAATCCAGGGCCTCGCCAAGATCCCTAGCCAAAGCACGCACATAAAAGCCCGCACCGCAGGTCAGCCGAACCTTGCAGCGATCGGCATGACATTCCAGCACTTCTGAAGCGCCCAACCACACCTTGCGCGGTGGCCGCACAACGGTCTCACCGCGGCGCACCCGGTCGTAGTCCCGCACACCTTCACTTTGCAGTGCGCTGACTTGCGGCGGCAACTGCTCCAGCTCGCCGGCCCAGCTATCCAAGATCGCCTGAATCCGCGCGGCGCTCAGCTCAGACGGCAGCGGCGCAGTGCGCACCACCGGGCTATCGGCGTCGTCGCTCAGGGTTGCCGCGCCAAAAACGATGTCTGTTTCATAGGTTTTGTGGGCATCTTGCAGAAAGCGCACCAGCTTGGTGGCCTCGCCCATCGCCACGAGCAGTACGCCGCTGGCTTGAGGATCCAGAGTTCCGGCGTGCCCAGCGCTCTTGGTTCCCAGCAGCCAGCCGACCTTGTTGACGACATCGCGTGAGGTCCAACCCAGCGGCTTGTCGATGCAAAGCACGCCGCTGACCCCTGAATCGACCCGGGCCATCTAAGCTTTTTCCCGAACTTCTGCCGCCGTGGGCTCGCTTGCCGCTTCTGTCGCCGCTTCTGTCGCCACGGGGTGCCTGAGCCGCTCTTCCTTGAGCAACTCCTCTACCCGCCTGGCTTTTTCCGCGTCGCGATCGTAGTGGAAGGCGATCTTGGGTTTGCCGCGCAGCTGCATGCTCTCTTGCAGGGTCCGCGCCAGGAACGGCTCCGCGCGCAGCAGCACTTCATCTAGGGCGGGCTTGGGTTCGCCGCCGTCGATGAGCACATAGTTGACGCGCAAGTGCCCCAAATCTGCGGACAAGTGCCCGCCAACTACCTTGACTTGCTGGGCGAGCGGACTGCGGACCTCGTAGGACAGCAGCCGCTCCACCTCGTCAAGCAGGAGGTGTTCCAGCCGATCGGCGCGGGTAAAGGACGGTTGACGGCGCATGGCGAATTACGCTCCGCGGCTCGACTGGCCCTCAGGCTTGAGCTTGCGGGCGATCTTGCGCAGCTCGTAGCACTCGACCTTGTCGCCGATCTGGAACTTGGCGAAGCCAGAGATGCCGATGCCGCAGTCGTAGCCCTGGGCCACTTCTTTGACGTCGTCCTTGAAGCGCTTGAGCGAGGCAAATTCGCCCTCGTGGACGATTTCCTTG
Organism: Myxococcota bacterium; assembly: GCA_044347905.1. Classification (GTDB taxonomy): domain Bacteria; phylum Myxococcota_A; class UBA9042; order UBA9042; family UBA9042; genus SXRM01. The sequence goes on along the minus strand of JBIKTV010000101.1, from coordinate 13,491 downwards.
CCGCGCAGCACCCGCAGCTTCTGGTTGCGCTGCATGACGCCGTCGAGCACGTTGGAGCCGGCGATGGTGCCGAGCTTGGGCACGCTGAAAACCTGCCGCACTTCTGCGTGACCCAGAATCACCTCTTCGATAATCGGCGTCAACATGCCTTCCAGCAAGAGCGTGACATCGTCGATAGCGTCGTAGATCACCGAATATTGGCGGATTTGCACGCCCAGATCGTCGGCGAGGCGCTTGCCCTTGGCCTCGGGCTTGACGTTGAACGCGATGATCGCGCCCTTGGTCGTCCCCGCGAGGTTGATGTCCGACTCCGTCACACCGCCAACGGCCGCGTGCAGAACGCGAACCTTGACCTCTTCGTGTTCGATCTTGCTCAGGGCCGCCTTCAGAGCTTCGGCCGAACCGTGCACATCCGCTTTGATGATCAGGTTCAGTTCCTTGATCTCGGGGGTGCCAGCAGTGCCGAACATATCCTCAAGCGTGCGCTTGGAGGTCTTGAGCAGCTCTTTCTCGCGGGTCTTCTCAACGCGGTGATCGACGATGGCCTTGGCCTTCTTTTCGTCGGCCACCACGTAGAATTCATCGCCCGCCACGGTGACGTGGTCAAAGCCAATGACTTCCACCGGCGTCGACGGCCCAGCCCACTCTAGCGGCTTGCCCAGGTCCGACAACATCGCGCGAACCCTGCAGTAATGCGAGCCTGCGACGATGTACTGACCCTTCTTGAGCGTGCCGTGCTGAACCAGCAGGGTCGCCACCGGGCCGCGGCCCTTCTCTAGGCGCGACTCGATCACCAGACCGCGGGCATCGCTGTCCGGATTGGCTTCGAGCTGCAGCACGTCGGCCTGCAAGGCGAGCATTTCCAGCAGCTTGTCGATGCCTTGACCCGTCTTGGCAGAGACCTCGCAGAAGATCGCCTCGCCGCCCCAGTCCTCAGACATGATGCCGTGGTCCGCCAGTTCGCGGCGCACGCGCTCCAAGTCTGCACCGGGCTTGTCAATCTTGTTGACGGCCACGATGATCGGCACCTTGGCAGCCTTGCCGTGGTTCAGCGCTTCAATCGTCTGCGGCATCACGCCGTCGTCAGCCGCCACCACTAGCACGATCACGTCGGTCGCCTTGGCACCGCGGGCGCGCATGGCACTGAACGCTTCGTGGCCAGGCGTGTCGAGGAACACCACGCGGCGCTCCTGCCCGTCGGCGAACTGACTGCCCGACACCTGGGCCACGTAGGCGCCGATGTGCTGGGTAATGCCGCCCGCTTCCTTGGCCGCCGTGTGGGTCTTGCGGATCGCGTCGAGCAAGCTGGTCTTGCCGTGGTCGACGTGACCCATGACCGTAACGACCGGCGAGCGCCCGACGAGTCCGCCCGGAGCCGTCTCCGGCTTCTGCAGGTACTGATCGAGGTCAAAGCCGACATTCTCGACGGTAAAGCCGAATTCTCCGGCCACCAGCTCAACCGTATCGAGGTCGAGCGGCTGGTTGACCGTCGCCATCACGCCGAGCTGGAACAGCGCGCGAATGACTTCGGTCGACTTCACCGACATCGTCGCCGCCAAATTGGCCACGGTGATGGTGTCTTCGATGCGGATGTTGCGCTTCTCGGCGCGGGTCGGCCCAGCAGCCGGCTGATTCAGCGGGCCCTTTGCGGCCTTGCCGCCCTTCTTCTTGCCGCGACCGCGGGCATCCGCGCCACCAGTGGCCTGGGCGTCGCGACGGCGATCGTAGATCACCTTGCGGCCACCGCGGTTGCCCTTGGCATCGACGGTCTCCACGCCTTCGCGCGGCGGGGCATCGACCGGCGCGGCTTGCACCGGCTGGGCCTGCACCTCGGGCTGCGGCGGGCGCACCGGCTTGGGCGGCGCCACCGGCATCTCGGGCATCTTCATGCGCACGAGGGTCGGCCGGCGCGTCTGGCTCGGCGAGCGCTGCTCACCACCTTCAATCGCCTTGCCGATATCTTCAATGCGGATGCGCGGCGCTGGCTGCTGCGGCGCGACGACCACGGGGGCCGCCACCGGGGCTTCCACCACCGGCTGCGCAGCCACAGGGGCCGGCAATTCCGCGACGGGCGCTGCGACCGGCTTGGCCACCGGCTCGGGCATCGACGAGATGCGCAGCTGTAGTTCCGCCGGCACTTCCAGATCGCTCGCCTTGATTCGCCGAAGCTTGGGCGACTCGTGGCGCATCGCAGCGCGCGGCGCTGGTCCAGTTGCCGCCGCTACATCCGCCTGGGGCGGTGCGGCTGCGGGCTCGACCGCTTCATCGCCCTTTGACGACTCCACGACCGGCTCTGGCGCGCTCACCCTGACTTCCACCGGCACTTCTACCGCTGGCGCAGGGATCTCCAATTCTCGCACCGGCTCGCGAACGGGCGCAATCTCGACCACCGGCTCGGCCACAACCTGAACCACGGGGGCAGGTTGGGGTACGACAGCCGCTGGCGCAGCCTGCACCGGCGCAGCCACAGGAGCGGCCACGGGTGCGGCAATCTCTGGCGTGTGCTCGTTTTCGTGATGGGTGCGCACGCGGCGCACCACAGTTGCAGCGGGCGCCACGGGCACCGCCACCGGCTTCTCGGCCGGCCGCGGCGCCACTGCTGCGGAGCGCCCTGGGGCGATCAGTCGGCGCAGCTTAGCTGCCTCGACTTCCTCCACATGAGCGAAGCTCGACACAATCTTGACGCCCACCTTGCCCGCGCGCTCAATCAGCTCGCGGTCGGTGATTCCAAGTTCTTTCGCGAGGTCTCGGACCCCAATCTTGCCCACCGCCAAGGTGACGACTCCTACGCGCGGTTCTCTCCGCGCCTGCTGTGCCCGGCCACCGCAATTCGCGGGCCTTGCTCTGGCTCACTCAGGGCCTGCACCAACCCATTCAGGCAGCGCAGACCCCCATCTTGACCAAGCGGCACATGGCGCCTGGCCAATCCCTCGCTCCGCTTCGCAATCCTGGCTTGCGCTTCTGCGCGCACCGCTTGCAGCAGTGCCAGGTGGCCGGGAGTTTCACCGCGACCGCGATCCATGCGCGCCACCCATCCCGCCGCGCAACGTGTGCTGGGGCAGATGTAGGTACCGCGTTGCCGGGGGGCGTGAGCTGCCCCTTGCCTCGCCTGCTGGGGGTCCAGCGCTGCGAGTCCCGGCTCCGGGAGCGCACTATCATCCTCGGAAGTGCCTCTTCTGGCAAGCGCCTGGGGCCCAAACAGTTCCAGAATGCTCGGTCGTCCGCCGATTCTCGTAATCAGCAGTCGGCCGGACCCTGGGCCATGGACGCCAATCAGCTCGTCGCCCGGGCGGCGCTTGCGGCAAGTCGAACACGAGCGAATCCAGCCCGCCGAGCCAAAGCCAAGGGGCTGGACCACAGACGGGCTGGATTTGCTCATGGATTATAACCTGTTCCAGATGTGAGGGCCGGAGTTACTCGGCCGCCGGCGCCGCTTCCACCACCGGCAGTTCTTCCACGACAGGCGGATTGGCCGCCAATTGGGCCGCCATAGCCGCTGCCGCCTGGGCCTCAACGGCCGCCGCTTCCTTGGCCGCACGGACCTCTTCGTCGCGGCGCTTCTTGGTCTCGTAGGCAATCTGCTGGATCTGCATCGCCATGTCCTCATCAATGCCGTGGATGGCCGCAAGGTCTTCCACGTGTGCATTCAAGAGGTTGTCCGGGCTGTGATAGCCCAACTTGAACAGGTAGCCGATCAGCGCCTCATCCAGGCCCGGCACCACGGTCAGCGCGGCGCCCAGGGTCTGCTTCATCTCTTCGACCTTGGATTCGCTCTGGATATCGATCTTCCAGCCCACCAGCTTGCTCGCCAGGCGCACGTTCTGACCGCGGCGGCCGATCGCCAAGCTCAGTTGATCATCGGGCACGATCAGCTCGATCGTCTGGTTGTCTTCGTCGATCAGCACGCGGCTGACTTCGGCCGGCTGGATGGCATTGCACACGAACTTGGCGGTGTCGGGGCTCCACGGCACGATGTCGATCTTCTCGCCCTTGAGCTCCTGCACCACCGCCTGCACGCGCGAACCCTTCATGCCGACGCAAGCGCCCACGGGATCGACGTCGGTATCCTTGGAGGCCACGGCGATCTTGGCGCGCTCTCCGGGCTCGCGGGCCACGCGCATGATCTTGACGATGCCTTCGTAGATTTCCGGCACTTCAAGCTCAAACAGCTTCTCGATCAAGCGCTCGTCGGTGCGGCTCAGGATGATCTGCGGACCGCGGGCATCGCGCTTGATGTCCTTGACGTACGCCTGCACGCGATCGCCAGCGCGATACGACTCGCGGAACATCTGCTCGCGCACCGGCAGCACCGCTTCGGCACGGCCCAAGTCGACGATGACGTTGCCGCGCTCAAACCGCCGCACAATGCCCGTCACCAGCTCGCTCTTGCGGTCCTTGTACTCGTTGAACACCACGTCGCGCTCGGCGTCGCGCACCCGCTGCATGATCACTTGCTTGGCGGTCATCGCGGCGATGCGGCCAAACTGCTGGCGCGCGGTCTTGATGCCCAAGATATCGCCGTACTTGCGGTCCTCTTCCTCGGCGCGCTGGTGATCGCGGTCCAGGTAAAAGATCTGAAAGCCAAGCTGATCGCCCGCCTGCACGTCCGGATCGACCCCCATGGCGTTGGAATACGGCATCTCGCGCTCGTAGTCCTGCAGCTGATCGTCCTCGACGACGCTCATATACAGCATCAGCTCGACTTGGCCCTCTTCTTCGCTGTACTTGGCTTCCAACTCGCGGCCGTGGCCAAAAGTCTTCTTGGCGGCCGACAGGATGCCCTGCTCGAGCGCGTCGACAAGCACCAAGCGGTCAATGCTCTTTTCTTTGGACACCTGGTCGATGGTCTGATTGAGGCTGCCGATCATGGGTCATTCTCCTGCGCTATTTCGCACGGCTATTCGGTTTTTGGGTCCGGTAAGGTTGCTTTGAGTCGGCCCGCGCTTGGGGCCTAGGGGGCATGTGCGGGTTGGGCCGCTTGGGCGCTGCGCTGGGCTTCCAGAGCTAGCGGGGGGTCGGGCTATTCGGCGTCGTCTTCGTCTTCGCCAGCCAGTTCATCTTCGTCTTCGTCTTCGTCATCAAATTCGTCGCCGTCGGCAAATTCCTCGTCGAGGTCCTCGTCGTCGCCGTCAAACTCCAGCTGATCGTCTTCAGCGTTTGCCGGGTCCGCCTCGTCGGCGCCCTCTGTGGTTGCGTTGTGATCTTCGCCGCCGGCATAGGGCAGACCGGCTGCGCGGGCCTCCTCGGCCAGCTTTAGGCCCAGATCGCGCCACTCCGGCAGGGTCGGCCACAGGTGTACGGCCTCTAGGTCGCTCCACTGAAGCTGCACTTTGCCCGTAATTCCCTTCTTGGGCTGGGCCTTGCCAATGCGCAGGGTCAACAGAGGATCCGCCTCCGCGCCTTCTACACCAATCAGCACGCCGATCACCGACTCGCGCTGTGGCGGGGCGATCGTCGCCTTGACCGTCAGACCCTCATAGCGGTGCAAATCGGCCACGCCGCGCAGACGCCGGTTCATGCCCGGGCTGCCGACCTCCAGCTCATAAATCTCCGCCATCCCCTCGATCGCGTCCAAGTCCCCGGCTATCCGCCGCGAAGCCCGCGCGCATTCCTCCAAGGTAATCCCGCCTCGCCCCGGCAGCCGGTCGATCGACACGCCGATGCGCCAATCCGCCCCCGCCTGCTTGATCTCCAGCTCCACGAGGTCCAGCCCCGCGTCCATCACGGCGATCTCAACAACTTGGCGAATCGGCTCGCGCTGTTCCGGCTTGGCCACCCAGGCCGGCGGCGGCGGTTGCTCCAGCGGTCCGCGAAATCCCATGTTCTTGGTCGGCTTTCCCGCGGCGTGCTGATCGCGCTTGTCCGCTCGGCCCTTGCCGCCCTTGTCATTGCGCTTTGCATTGGCGCCCTGACCGCGGCTATCGGCGCCGGGCTTGGCCTTTTTGCCCTGATCGCCATGCTTGCCCGGCTTGTTGGGGCGGCTGGACGCCGGACCTGCCGGCCGGGCCGGACGATCGCCGTCGCGCTTTGGGGGATCTGGGGGCTGGCGATCGCGAACCACGGGGTACCTCTGAGGGGCCGAAAATTTGCAAGCCCACGGCGGTCTTCCGCCATTTGATCAACACCTAGCCAGACCCGCGCCCAACGCAAACGGCGCCTGACCAGAACAGCGCCTGTCGCCTTTGCGTCAAAGCGCCCCAAAGCCAACGGCATCCGGCGCCAAGTGCCCAGCGCCCAAGCAGATTCGCCAAAGCTGTAGCAGGTCGCCGCACGCGGTTGCCGGGGTCCGTCGCAGCCCTGCCAAGGTCGGCCACTGAGCCAAGGTCGGCCACTGAGGGCCCGCGGCAGAGAGCAGATCGGGAATCCGGCGCAGAGGGGAGCAGGTGCAGAGCCCGCTGAGGGACAGTGCCAGCAGAGAGCAGTGCCAGCAGAGAGCAGTGCCAGCAGCCCGAACCACAAGAGCGTCGTGGGCTGCTCAGAATCCCCTTGGAAGGGGGCTCCCCGTGCGAGGGGGAGGCGACACCCGGATTCGAACCGGGGATGAGGGAGTTGCAGTCCCTTGCCTTACCGCTTGGCCATGTCGCCGTACCGTTGCCCGCCTTGCGGCAGACGCGCAGTAGAATACCTGTCCTGGCGGCGCAGTCAAGCACCTGGCGCGAGGTTTGGTGGCAGTTCTTGCTGAGGGGGCAAAAAACGACCTCAGATAAACCCGCCGGGCTCGCACCGCCTCGCCTACAGCGACATCTGCTCGATGCGCAGAGCGCCAGCAAACCGCGGATCGCGGCGCAGGGTCACCGGTGGGGCCATGCGCCGGCCACCGCGGACGGCCAGGTGGATCTTGATCGTCTCGGTGCGCGCGTCGATGCGGTCCGGGATCATCCGCTCGATCTGGAAGGACGCCGGCTGGTCCACCGTGAACAGATAGTCGGTGTACCGGCCCAGCAACGGCCGCCACTTGTAGCGGCGCAGGTCGGTGTCCAGCACCGGCGAACCCTGGCGATCGCTGTGGACGAGGGTGCGGAAAATCTCAAACTGGTTGGCGATCGCCTCTTCGTCCAGGTGATCCGTGGCCAGGGTCAGGGCAAAGAGCTGCTCCAGCAACTGCCGCACTTCCAGATTGGCGTCCGCGGGCACGGCCTTGACCGGCGCAGCGGCAGGCGGAACCACAGCCACAGGCGCTGCGACCGTTGGGGCCGGCGGCTCGCCCGGCTGCTTTGCTTCCAGTGAGGCGACGCGTGCAGAGAGTTGGGCAACAGTTGCGGCTAGTTCAGCCAGGGTCAGCGGCGCTGCAACGGCTCCGGGGGCAGAGGCGGTCGCGGCTTGGTCTTGGGCGGTCATGGCGCTCCTATGGGCAGCAAGGGCGCCGCCAGATGGGCAATGCGCCGAGCTTAGGCCAGCGGGCCCGCTATCTCAAGCGCTCAAGCTCTGCCGGCTGCGGCCCATTTAGGCGTTCTTGCGGTCCGCGCGGCTGACCCGGGCCTATTTGGCCATCGGCTTGCCCACCAGGCAGCGCAGATAGTCGGCGGCGCGCAGCAGCTGGTAGTCGGGGTGGATCTGCGGCTTGGGCTCGCGTTTGGCGATCTTGTCGGCCTGGCCGGAGCTGGCGACACAGGCTTTGAGCTCGGGCATGCGCGCGCTCCACGGCGACTCCACCCGGCCCTGAATCGGCACCAAGTGGTTGTTCAGATTCTCTTCGCGGAAGCCGACCGGCATCTTGCCGTCCACGGTCGGCGCGACTTCGACATCCGGCTGCACGCCTACCACCTGGATCGTGTAGCCGGACGGGGCGTAATACCGCGCCACCGTGAGCTTAATGTAGTAGTCGTAGTGCAGCGCGGGCTCAAACAGCGTCTGGACACTCGCCTTGCCAAAGGTGCGCGAGCCCACGACCAAGCCGCGGCCGTTGTCCTGCAGCGCCGAAGCGACGATCTCTGAAGCGCTCGCCGAGCCGTCCGAAACCAGCACCACCACTGGGAAATCGTAGTCGCTGCTCGACAATGACGCCTCGTGGATCTCCTCTGGCTTCTTGCGGCTCTTGACGCTGACGATCCGTCCACTGGTCAGGAAGGCGTCGGCAATCTCGATGGCCTTGGTGAGCAGTCCGCCGGAATTGTTTCGCAAATCCAGCACAAGTCCAGTCAGTTTGCCGTCCGGGGCTTGGGTGGCCAGCTTATCGATCATGCCGCGCAGGGCCCGCGTGCTGGTGGGGATAAAGCCCGTCATTTTGACGTGGGCCACCCCCGGGTAATCGGGCAGCAGCTTGCCGTCCACATTCTTGATCTCAATGTTTTCGCGGACAATAGTGATGTCCTTGGGCTCCGGATCGGTCTCGCGGCTGACGGTCAACACCACCTTGGTGGCGCGCGGCCCGCGGATCTTCTTGACCACCTTGTTGAGCGCCAGACCGCCAATGTCTTCGCCGTCGACTTTGTGAATGATGTCGCCAGCGCGAATCCCGGCGCGCCAAGCGGGGCGACCTTCCATGGGATTCTCGACCACCGTCTGATCGTCGCGCTGGGTCAGCACGGCGCCAATGCCCTCAAAGCTGTTGTCTTCGGTCTTGTCCGTCGACTCGTCCCAGGCCTTGCGCGGAATGATCGAAGAGTGCGGATCCAGCGCGTACAGATACCCTTGGGCCGCCGATTCCCACGCGCGGTTCAGGTCGGGCAGGGGCTTGGGGCGCTCTTCCTTAGCGTCATCCTTGGATTTTTCCTGCTTGGCGGCTCCAAGGTCTTTGGCGGGCGCGGCGTCCTTGGCGGGTGCGGTGTCCTTTGCGGGTGCGGTGTCCTTGGCGGGCGGCGTGGCCGGCTTGGCCTGGGCGACGGCTACCTCGCGGCCCTCTTCAGCCTTGACGGGCTGGCCAGGCATGCCAGCCGCAGGTTCGCGATCAGCGGTGGTCCTGGCGCTCTTGGCCGCGGCACCCGCGGAATTCTGCGCCGCGGCAAAGCGAATCTGCTTGATCCTGTCGCCCACATACGCCATCACGCAATCAAACTGCGGCCGGCCAAACGGCACGCTCAACCAGCTGTCGTGGTACAACTGGCTGCGAATCTTGATCTTCTCTCGCAGAGCCAGCACTTCCTCGTCGGAAAGCCGGCCCTTCTTCCGCACCGGCCGCTTTGCCTTGAGGTACTCATCCGTGGGGAGCACGTGCAGCACTACGCCCGGCAGTGGCGCATTGCGGCATTGGAACGGCTGGGTTTTGCCGTCGAGCCGCCCCTCCTCTTCAGGCTTGCCGGTGCGGACCTTGTAGAACGACTCCGGCAACAACTCTTCGCCCGGCTCAAGGGAGAGCAGGGCAAAATTGGCCGCCTCGACCCAGGCGCGGTGGGTGTCCGGATTGGCGTCGATGTAGTGAACGTGAATATAATCAAGCACTTCGCTGAAGTTGGTGGCGTCAAACTGCACGCCCTTCCAGTAATCGCGCTCGTCATCGTCTTCTGCGGCCAGATCGTCGTCGTCGCTGTCCGCTTGGGTCCGCGTGCCGGACTTTGCCGCGGGCATCGCCGGACTGCCGACGTGGCCGCTGTCAGCCATCGGTTCGGATGACGCGGAGTGTTCCACGGCCGACTGAACCGCCGGGGCCAGGGCCCGCTGACCCTCCCCTGCGACGGCTTGCGGATCGGCTTGCGGCGCCTCTTTTTGGCAGGCCAGCATCGACAGCGCCAGCGCCGCGGCGACAACCCTGCCCAGCTGCGCGGCCAAAATCATCCGCGATCGGGCGAAATTGCGACTCTGGGTCTCTGCGCTTGTGTCCTGCCAATTCGTCTTCACCTGACCTCCGCACTGCATGGGTTCATCCGCGAATTTGCGCTGCTGTCCGCTGCCGTTGTCCATTTGCCGGGCCGTTGGACCCTTCTGTCAGTCCAGCCTGCCAGCGCCCAGGTCGGCGCGCAAGCTGAGCGTCTCTGCCGACGTCAACACCGTCTCAATCGCCTCCAGCGACGCTGCTGGACGGCTCAAGCGCTGACGCAGCTTGCGCACGCGCTCGATCGCCTCCAAGGCACGGGCCCGCAGCGGATCTCCGGGCGGACGGGCCAGAATCTCGCTCGCCTTGCCCCACGCCTCTTGCAGGGTATCGCGGCGGCTGCACACCAAAAAGGCATCTACGCCAGCGCTTAGGCCGCGCTCGACACAGCCTGCCGCATCCAACACGTTGGCCACGCCCTTCATTTCCAGGTCGTCGCTGACAATCACCCCCTGGTAGCCACATGTGACGCGCAACAGCGGCCCCAGGATCTGCGGCGAGAGGGTCGCGGGCCAATCGGCGTCCAAAGCCGGAAAAAGCACGTGGGCGGTCATCACCATGTGCAGGTCGTCGGCCAAGCGGGCAAAGGGCAGCAGCTCGATCTGTTGCAGGCGCTCTAGACCGTGGGGCAGGCTGGGCAGCGCCAGGTGGCTGTCGACATCCGTATCGCCGTGGCCGGGAAAGTGTTTGCCGCAGCCCAACACGCCTTCGCTCTGAAGTCCGCGCAGTAGAGCGCCCGCCAGCCGCGCGACCTCCGCCGGATCCCGCGAAAACGACCGATCGCCGATGATCGGGTTGGCCGGATTGGTGTCGACGTCTAGCACCGGCGCGTAGTCGACATTGAAGCCGCAGGCCAGCAGTTCGCGGCCCAGCTGTCGCCCCACCCGCTCGAGCAATTCGAGATCGCCGCGCTCCCCCAGGCGGCGCATCGGCGGATACACCGTCAGGGGGGCTTTGAGCCGAGCCACCGCGCCGCCCTCTTGATCGACCGAGCAGATCACCGGCAAACCAGCGTGTTGGAGCGCGCCAGCCCGGTGGATGTGGGCGGTGTGGTCGACCAAAGCGGCGAGATCGAGCTGGCCATCCGCGCCAAACTGCAGGTTGCGGCGGAACAAGATAGCGCCCGCCAGGCCGCGCTGGAGCAACTGCTCATATTCCAGCGGCAATTGCGTGCCGTGGTAGCCGACGATGAACAGCTCCAGGGCGAGATCAGCGGCCGCTTCGCTGTTCAGCGCCGGCAATTCGGCGAGGGAGGCCAAAGCGACTTCGGCGCGCGGGGCGTCGGCGAAAGGTGTCGAAGCCATGGAACAAACCTCAAAAAGTCAGCGCCTTTGTCGCGCGGGAAGGAGGGCAGGGGGCCGCAACTGGGCATCGGACTAGCTAGCTGCCTGGCCGGGGCGCCGCGGGTCGAGCAGATCGCGCAGCGCGTCGCCCAGCAGGTTGACGCCTGTGACCAAGGCCAGCAGTGAAATTCCCGACGACAGCACCACCAGCGGCGACTGCAACAGCAGCGCTGTGCCTTGCTCGAGCATCGCGCCCCACGATACCACGCCTTGAGCTCCAACGCCCAAAAAGCTCAGGCTCGCTTCGCCAAGTACGCCTGCCGCCACGGAGAAAGTTGCCTGCACCGCCACCGGTCCCAGCACTTCTGGCAGCACGTGGACCAGCAGCACCCGCGGATGGCTGGCACCCAAGCAGCGGGCCGCCACGGCAAAATCGCGCTCGCGCGCCGACGCCACCAGCACCCGCACCAGCCGCGCGTGACCCGCCCAGCCAGTGGCCGACAGCGCGAGGACGACAGTCCCCAACCCCGGACGATCGCTGACAAAAGCCACAAGCAGCGCCAACAACACGCCGGGAAAGCACAGCAGTAGGTCGGCGAGCCAGGTGATCGCCCGATCGAGCCAGCCGCCCGCATAGCCCGCAGCGCTGCCCAGCACCAGGCCAATCAGCGCCGAAAGCAGCGCCGTGCCCGGGCCGACGATCAGCGCCACGCGAGCCCCAGCGAGTAGCCGGGCCAGCGTGTCAAAGCCCTCTTCGTCCGTGCCGAGCCAGTGGCTGGGGCTAGGGGGGGCGATCAGCAGACCGGTGCGCTGCGTGGGCGCCCACTGCCAGATGAGCGGTCCCACGGTGGCGATCAGCGCAATCGCTCCCACCAGCCCAAGCCCAGCGTACATGGCCGGCGGCAAAGTGAATCGGCGGTGCGCAACGTGCGGCGGTTGGGCGGTCATGATCGCACTTGCTGACCGCTGCGCAGGCGCGGATCCAACCAAGCATTGGCGCTATCGACGGCGCCGGTGACCAGCAGATACAGGCTTCCGATCACCAGCACGCAGCCCTGCACCACCGCGTGATCGCGTGTGGCGATCGCATCGAGCAGCAGGGTGCCAAGCCCCTGGCGGCCAAAGACTTTCTCTGTAATCAAAGCGCCACCCAGCAGCGCGGCGAGCTGGAGCCCCAGCACTGTCAGCACCGGCAAGGCGGCGTTGGGCAGGGCATGGCGCCACAAGATCCGCGCATACGGCACACCGCGAGCCTGCAGGGCCAGCACTAGATCGGAGCTCAGCACCTCGATCAGCGAAGCGCGGAGCAGCCGCGCCAGCCGCCCAGACAGCGCCCAGCCGATGATCGCCGCCGGCAGCGCCAAGGCCGCCAGCGGATGGGCCTGGTGGGCAGGCGTAGGGACCCACTTCAGCACCACGGCCAGCACATAGAGCGCCAGGGGGCCGCTGACAAAAGCCGGCGTTGACACCGCCAACAGGCTAGAAGCGCGGGCCAATTGGTCCCAGAGCCCACCGGGCCGAAGCGCGGCGCCAATGCCCAAGGGCAGGGCAAGAAGCAGCGCCACCAGCATGGCCCCTGCCGCCAGAGCCGCGGTGCTGCCCATGCGCTCAGCGATCAGCGCCCGCACCGCCACCGGCCGCCCGGCCACGCGGGTGTGCCCCAGCGATCCGTCGGCCATGTCGCCCATCATGGCGGCAAACTGCTCTGGCAGGGTGCCGTCCAAGTGCAGCTGCTGGCGGAGAGCCGTTCTCTCGGCTTGGGTGGCGTGGTCGCCCAGCAAATGGTCCACGGGGTCGCCCGGCGCCAGCCGCACCGCGGAAAACACCACGATCAGCAGGCCCAACAGCATCGCCACTGCCCGCAGCATGGTGCGCAACATCCGGATGATCGCTGGGGAAATTGCCTGGAGCCAGGGGTGCATCGCCGCCGCCCTCAACACAGGGTTACGCGAGCGTGCGGGGCGCTATTGGCACTTCTCTAGCAGGCCGCTGACCACGGCGTCGGCGACGCCAGCTTTGTCGGCCGCTGTGGCGTACTTGAGGCAGCCGCCCTTGTCGCCCTTGCCGTAGTACGCCTTGGCCAACACGTTGTTCGCTTTGACCATGCCGCCCTTGAGCGCCTGCTTGGCCGATGCGATCGCTTTGTCGTACTCCGACGACCCGAGGGATTCGCGGGCTTCGTCGTACAGCTCTTTGGGACTCTTGGCCCCTTCGGCGACCTTGGGCTCTTCCTTGGGCTTCTCTTCGACCTTCTTGATCTCTGCGGGCTTGGCCTCTGCCGGCTTGGCAACCTTGACTGCTTTGCCCGACAGCTTCTTCTTGGCCATTTCAATGATCGAGCCCGCGCCTTCGTGCAGCGGGGTGCCGGCCTGAGCCTTGCCGCGCACATCCGTCGCCATCACGATCGCTTCGGCCGGATCGCTGTCCAGCTTGTTCTCCGCTTGGCGAAGCCGCTTGACC
>JBIKTV010000462.1:0-4695 GCA_044347905.1 Myxococcota bacterium | reverse complement strand
GCTGGCTACAGCTGGGTAATCCCTGGGAAATTCCGCGCTACCAGATTGAGCACGTGGTCGGCTTTGGCGGCTTTGTGGAGCAAGGCGTCAGCACCCAGGGGCTGTTCAAGGCCGTCTGGCAGCCGGAGCGGCGGATTCGCGGCGTGGCCTATGACACCCCGGTGCTGGGATTTGGCCGGAACAACGCCAATTTCTTGCGGTTGTGGACGGCGCAGGCCCTGGAGGACTTTGATTTTGCCGCGTTCAACACTGGCGACTACGTGGGCTCTGTCCACGAGAAGGTGGCGAGCGAGAACATCACCAAAGTGCTGTATCCCAATGATGAATCCGCGGCCGGCAAGCAGCTGCGCCTAGAGCAGCAGTACCTTTTTGTGAGCTGTTCTCTGCAGGACATGATCCGGATCTACCGGCAAAAAAGTAATGATTTGCGAGGCCTTTCGCGCAAGTACGCCGTGCAGCTCAACGACACCCACCCGGCCCTGGCGATCGCCGAGCTGATGCGCCTGCTGGTCGACGTGTACGACCTGAGCTGGGACGACGCCTGGAAGGTGACGGTGGACACCTGCGCCTACACCAACCACACGCTGCTGCCGGAGGCTCTGGAGACCTGGCCGCTGGCGCTTATGCAGCGTCTGTTGCCGCGGCACGTGCAGATTATCTTTGAAATCAATCGGCGTTTTCTGGAAGAGGTCCGCGAGCGCTTGCCCGGCGCGGAGGCCCTGGTGCAGCGGGTGTCCCTGGTCGATGAAGGGGCGGGCAAGCGCCTTCGCATGGCCCACTTGGCGGTGGTGGGAAGTCATAAAGTCAACGGTGTTGCGGGATTACATTCGGAGCTGCTCAAGCAGACGGTGCTCGCCGATTTTGCCCAGCTCTATCCGGAGCGCTTTGCCAACGTGACGAACGGCGTGACGCCGCGGCGGTTTCTCCTGCTCGCCAACCCCTTGCTGGCCGCGCTGATCAGCGAGGCGATTGGGCCGGGCTGGGCGACGGACCTAGAAAGGCTGAGGGAATTAGAGGTGTTCGCCCAGGATGCCGCCTTCCGCGAGCGCTGGCGGGCCATCAAGCGCAGCAACAAGGTGCGGCTGGCGGGTTACCTGGACAGCCACGTGGGCCTGAGTTTTGACCCGGAGGCGCTGCTGGACTGCCAGACCAAGCGCATCCACGAATATAAGCGCCAACACCTCAACCTTTTGCGGGTGATAGTCGCCTACGACCGCCTGAGGCGGGGCCTGGACGCCGATCTGCCGCCGCGCACGGTGCTGTTTGGCGGCAAGGCCGCGCCGGCGTACCACCTCGCCAAGCTGATCATCCGTTTGGCCCATGGTGTCGCCGAAGTCATTGATCGGACCCCGCAAGTGCGCGAGCGGCTGCGCGTGGTGTTTGTGCCCGACTTCAACGTCAAGATCGGCCAAGTGCTTTATCCGGCAGCGGATCTCAGCGAACAGATCTCCACGGCCGGCAAGGAAGCCAGCGGCACCGGCAACATGAAATTCGCCATGAACGGCGCGCTGACGATCGGCACGCTGGACGGCGCCAATGTTGAGATCCGCGACCTGGTGGGCCCGGACAACTTCTTCCTGTTTGGCATGAACGAGGCCCAGGTGGTGGCGGCCAAGGTGGGCGGCTACCGGCCCGCGGAATTTGCCGCGCGCAATCCAGAGCTGAGGCTGGCCCTGCAGCTCATCGCCAGCGGGCACTTCTCGCGGGGCGACCCGGCGACCTTCGAGCCGCTGGTGCGCGGGCTGCTGGAGCGCGATGAATTCATGGTTTTGGCGGACTTCGACGACTACTGCCGCGCCCAGCGCGAGGTCGACCTGCGCTGGGGGGACCAGGAGGACTGGACGCGGGCGTCGATCCTGAACTGCGCCCGCAGCGGTTGGTTTAGCTCGGACCGGTCGATCAGGGAGTATTCGCAGCGGATCTGGGCGGTCGGTGGCGAGACCGTGGTCGTGAGGTAGGTCGGGGGGATCCCGGAATTGCGGGTGTCGCGCTCCGCGCGGCAGAGGAATCTCTTTCCAGAGGGGGTTTTGCAAGGGAAGGAACCATAGGGCCGAGGGGCAAAGCCCCTTCGCCCTAAAGTTTCCTTCCCCTGCACCCCTTCCTCCTTTACTCTCAACCCCTTCACCCCGTTTTCACTGGCTAATCTCAAATGGTTGCGACGACCAGTGCAGTCGCCAGCCGCGAGCGAAGCGCCGCGGCGGTGAAAACCGCCTAGACCCAGGTCTAGCCGAACCGAGAGCCAGCCGCGAGCGAAGCGCCGCGGCGGTGAAAACCGCCTAGACCCAGGTCTAGCCGAACCGAGAGCCAGCCGCGAGCGAAGCGCCGCGGCGGTGAAAACCGCCTCGACCCAGGTCCAGCCGATCCCAACCAGTCAGGGCTATCGCAAGAACCGCTGGACCGCCCACACCGTCATTCCCGCGAAGGCGGGAACCCAGGCGAATGGTTTGGTTTTAGCCTGGGCCCCGGCCTCCGCGAGGGTGACGAAGGGGGCCAATTGGACCGCGCGGTCGTCGTGTAACCGCAGATCCATGCTTCTTGCGATAGCCCTGCCCAACCAGCCCCAGGCGCTTGGCACGCGCGCGGCAGTGGAGTAGGGTCTCGCGGCGATGAACGCTCTCCAATTCCCCAGCCCTGAGTCTCCACCGCCCGCCCAAGCCGCTGCCGAAGACGGCCGGCGCGTTCGCGCGCGCCTTCGCCGGTCCGCGACGCATTCAGCGCTTGTGCAAGCGGCTGCCCGCGCCTTTGGCGAGTCCGGCTACTTGGCGGCGACCCTCGAACAGATCTGCGGCTATGCCGGCGTGACCAAGGCGACGTTTTACGAGCACTTTCCCAGCAAAGCCGAGGCTTTTGGCGCCGTGCTCGACGACTTGGTCGCCCGGCTGACCCAGGCCGTGCAGGGCGTAGACCTTGCGCCAGATGCGGCACCGCCAGAAGTGCAGCTTGCCAATAACCTTCTGCGCGTGCTCGACGTGTTGCTGGCCGACCGCGAAGTGGCCCGGCTGTTGCTCGTCGAGGCCGGTCAGGAGCCGCAGGTGGGCGGAAAAGTCCAGGCGCTGCACCAGTTTGCCCGCGGGATGATCCGCCAAGCCCTGCTGGACGGCGAACCCGCCGGCCTAGTGCGCCGCCTAGACGCCGAGCTGGCGTCGCACGCCCTGCTCGGCGCGGTGCTCGCGGTCATGGCCGCGCGGTTGGACGCGTCGAGCGGCCTGCATCGCCTGCCGCCCGCGGCGCTGGCCCGCGAGTTGCTGGCCGCGTGCCTTTGCGGCGTGGCCGCAAAAGACCTGCACCAAGCAGTGTTGGCCATCGAGCGCACGGCCGTCTGAGGTCTTTGGGCGCAGGCCGGTTTGTCGAAAGCTCTGGGTCGACGGCCGCGGCCCCAAGCCAGTCGCGTCGCGGCAGGTTGGCCGTTTGGCGACGGCCTGCCGCAGTGCCGATCGGCTAAGGCGATTCGTTGAAATTGATTCACTGGTTATCCTGGCGGAAATTGGGCCAAGGGGTCTGCTGTCTCCTCATAGACTTGTGGTTGAAGTGAGCAGCCCACACCCCGCTCGCCGCGCCCCCACCCAACACTAAATTCAAAACCCCGCTATTGGCACTAGAAGTGCCAATAGCGCCACCCCCACGCCAAGCCCAACCCCGCGCCACGGATGCGAATCGCGGAGCGACGGCGTCCGACGCCGCTTTCGGCGCCGCCTGCAAGGGGAATTCGCCTCCCGCCGCGTCGCCGAAAGTCGCAGCCGGGTCGCCGCAGGCGAGGCGCCCAAACCCTGCCGATCCAACTAGCGGACCCTGCAACGCCGCCACAACGACATCACGCCGCCAAGGCCGATGGGCCCTCGCGCTGGACCTCCTCCCAACCGCGGCAGGCCAAGGCGATGGTGCGCGGCACGGGCTTGGCGCCGCTGCGGTAATAGGCCAGCATCCGCCGCGATATCCCCAACGCTGCGGCGGCGCCATCTAGCGTTAGGTCATTGCGGGCCATCCAACTCCAGATGAACTCGTGCGAAACACCGCCGGATTGCTCAACGGCGCGCGCGCGCAAATTGTCGGCGGCCAATTCCAAATCGTCGTCGTTCGCCCAAATGACCGAAGCGCCGAATTCGCCAATGGCGGCCGTGCCAAATACCGCGGCGTCTTGGAGCCGGGCGAGCGAGCTGTACTTCTTCAAGAGTTGGGTCAGTCGGACCGTGAAGCACTCTCCATCGGCGAAGCGCAGACGTAGCTCGTCCGGCTGCTTGGCTTCGACTGCCGTCAGGGTGAACTGCTTTTGCCTCATGGATTTAGCTCCTTCCATTTGTCTGCCAGTGTGCCGGCGTTCTGGGTGGCCCAAGCGAGGGCCTCGACGAGGGCGGTCGAACGAACAGCGCCGCTCAGAGCCTGTGAAAATATTCTGGATGTGAAAGAACACTGATTGATAGCATTGGGTGTTTTGACTCTCAATGGCCTGAAACCGACGTTCTTTCACATCCTCTCAGAACCCGCAGGGAACCGAGCTCGACGATGGCCTCAGACCCATCCGTGGCAAGCACATGAAAGTGGGGCGGAGGATGGTCCGCTGCGTACATCGCGAGTTTGGATTTGGGCAGGCGGGCAAGCGTTGGCATCGCTGTATCGTAGTGCAACAGTTGCACTCGATCAAGAGTCGGAAGGGTGATCGGGTGCGGCCCACCCCGTCGGGCAGGGGTTGCCGGCCAG
>JBIKTV010000100.1:0-14925 GCA_044347905.1 Myxococcota bacterium | reverse complement strand
GAGACCCGCCCCTACCCGAACACGGCGCAACCTTGCGAAAGGCCTGACCCAGCCCGGAGGGCTTTTCAGATGTTGCCTGCGGCTTTAGCCGCCTGGCCCCCTCCTTGACCGCAAGGCGGCCAGGCCGGTCGGGCCAGAGACCCGCCCTTACCCGGACATGGCGCAACCTTGCGAAAAGCCTGACCCAGCCCGGAGGGCTTTTCAGATGTAGGCTCGGGGCTTTAGCCCCGGGTCCTCCCTCGGCGGCTTCAGCCTTGGCCTGTGGCCGAGGTCCTGGTCGCCTGGACCCATGTCCGGGTACGAGCGGGCCTCGGTGCCCGCGACCTACGACAGCGATGGAGGCACAATCGTTCGAGAAAAGCGCTTCCCAGGCCACGCCAAGCCTGTCTGGGGCCGGGTACGAGCCAGGAAAGACGTGCCGTGACGCGGATCTGTCGACAACGGCGGTCGCCACCATCGGGATCACCGGTCGCAGGCGCGGAGGCCTGCTCGTACCCGGTTTTGGCTGGCGGTCGCGACATCCTTGATCCTTATGGCCATGAACCGGTCGGGCCACAGACCCGCCCCAACCTGGACAGGGGTATCCCCCCAAGGCCTGCGCCATCGCGTCGGCTCGACAGTCAAGCCTCTCCGCTGTGACCGCAACCACTTAACACTACAGTGTAATCGACGGAGCGCAAGGGATGAGGCCCCGCTAGGGCGGCGTGCGACGCCGCATTTTGCCGCGACCGCGGGCCGCCGCGAAGAGGCGGCCCGCGGGCGGCAAAATGGCCCAGCCCGGTCGCCGCAGGCGATGCGCCAAAACGCAGAATTCTCCAGTGACCAAGCTGATTTGACGTAAGGGGGGGCTGTGTGCCAACCCCCTAATCCCTTACCCTAACCTCGCCCCAACGCCGCGCCGCCAGGGCCCAATCGCCGGCCGTCGCGCCGCTCAACACATGCCCAGCCGCCGCCTCAGCGCTGGCCATCGCGTGGTCCAGGTTGCAGTGCAGCCACAGGCCCTGGCGCCCCGCCGGCCACACCCGCCCCAAGGCGCTGACCTGCTGCAGGGCGGTCTGCCAGCGCGGCAGCCAATCGCGGCGAAAGAGCGGATAAACCCTGGGCAAAAACCGCTGTTCGACCTCGCTGACCGCGGCGCTGGCGGCCAGAATCCCCGCCTCGGCCAGCTGGAGCCGCAGCTCTGGCAGCTCGCCCAGCCAGTCGCGATCGGCGGGGTGGCGGCCCTGGGGAATCTCTACGCACAGCACCCGGCCGCGGCGATGGCCCAAGAAATTAGCCACTTCGCTGACGCGGCCAAAGGCAAAGCGCGCGTCGGGCGTGTACCAGGTGTCCACGGGCCCGGGCCGACCGTCCGGCACCACCAGCCACAGCAGAAAAAGCCCGCGGTGTTCCAGTTGCGCCGCTTGGCGCTGGTCCGGCGTCAGCGCGTCGGCCAGGTGGCCGGTGTGGATGACGGCGTCGGCGTCAAAACTGGCAAAATCGACGTGATTCAGCAGTCTTTGCTGTAGGGTCACCCTGGCTCCGCTCTGCACCGCCGCCTGCGCCAGACCGGCCATCCACGCGCCAAAGCCGCCCTGGGGATGCAAGAACTCGCCGCGCCGCGCCCCCCACAGCAGCTGCCAGGGCGCCGCGCTAGAAACGCGTTGCTTGGCGCAGCTTTGGCTGATCTCGGCGGGGTCAAGGCCCCACACCTTTTCGGCATACGGGCGATAGAAGCTCTGGTAGGCCGCCTCGCCGCTGCGGCTGCGAACAAAGTCAGCAAACCCTTGATCGTTCTGGGGTGTCTGGCTGCGCTGGGCCTCCCACTGCCGCCCCGACAGCCGCGCCGTGGCCAGACTCGCCAGCAGCTCGGCGCCACCGCGCAGGCCCAGGCCGCGGGCCAGGTCGGCCAGCTGCAGCGGATAGTCAAACTGCCGGCCGCCCACCAGCACTCGGCCCTGCCGCCGCCGCCGCTCTAGGGGCACCCGCCGCGCTAGGTCGGCCACCGCGGGCACCTGGAGGGCCGGGGCGTGCAGGCGATGCGCCCCCAGATCGCAAGGCCAGCCGCCGACTTGCACCGGCGCCAGCAGACCGCCCACCTCCGGCTCCGCGCCAAGTACCTCGACCTGCCAGCCCGCCTGCGCCAGCCGCCAGCCCGCCGTCAGCCCCGCCGCGCCGCTGCCGACCACCATGGCCTTGCGCCGCGCCATCTACGCGCCAGTCTTAGCGTCTGAATTCTTGGGATTTTGCAGCCACATCGCCAGCATGGTCCAGCCGCTCATCAGCGTCCACGTCAGGGCCATCGCCGCGCCGCTGACGGGCATGAGCCAGAAGAACCCAGCGGTTTTCCAAATGATCACCGGCGCCAGCACGTGGACCAGGCTGCTCAGGCCCGCCAGCGCAATCACCGTCCCCGCTGCCGCCGGGTGCAGCCGGGTGAGCATGAACAGGTGGGCGAGGATCAGGTACACCACGCTGACGCTGAACAGGTGCTGGTGAAAAACATCCAGGATCCACGGGCGCTTGAGGTCTTCCGCCGCTGCAGCCTGGGGCTTTGGCGCCGGGTCCGCGGGCTCATCGCCCAGATCCAGGGCCGGCCCGCCGCTCACCACCTTGGCCGGGCGGTTGACATAGCGCTCTTGCACGCTGATCTGCCCGGGATCGCTGGTGTTTTGCGCGCCAATGCGCTCGCCATACATCAGCGCGCTCGACCACAGGCCCAGCAGGATAAACAGCAAAAACAGCGTGTAGACCAGCTTGGCCGGCACCGCCAGGGCGCCCAGGTGATAGCCCTTGGAAATGAACAGCTTCATCGGCTCCTATTGCCCAGCGGACTTGGCCGCCGCCGCGCCACCCGCGCTGCCGGTCTGGTTGGCCGCCGGCACCAGCACCTTGGCCAGACCGGGCTTGAGAAGCAGCTCGTCGGCCATCGCCATGGTCCGGCGCACGCCGTTGGCCATGGACTTGGAGCTGATGGTCGCCCCGGCAATCGCTACGATATCGGCGCCATGGCGCAGCGCGTCGCCCGCGGTCTTGCCCACAAACTGATTGCGAAAGCGCGCCTGCTGCACTTCGGCCCCGTAGGCCTCGCGGTACACCATCACCTCGACGCGCTTGAGCACGCCGTCCGCACCGATCAGCACGCCAAAAGTGATGGGCTGGTGCTGGCCTAGCTCGTTGTCGATGACCGCCACGCCGTCCACGCGCTCGCCGGTCTTGCCGTAGTACACGGTCCACTGGGCCGGCGCGTCATAGCCCAGGCGCTTGCGCAGGTTCTGCTGCTGGGCCGGGGTCAGGGCGATCTTGGCAAAAGTCACGCGCTCGCTTTTGGCAAAAAAATCTTTGAGCAGCGCGGGCTTATCCCAGTACGCTTCCGCCTGAGCCGGGCGCGCCTCCAGCAGGGCCACCATCGCCAGGAGCGGCATCAGCAGGCCGACTCGCCGGTACATTTTGTGCGCCAATTTGGCCAAAAGCCCAATCCCGGTGCTGATTTGACGTAAGGGGGGGGTACGTTCGATCTTCACCGCAGCCTCTTGCCGGCGATCAGGAGGGCGACCGCGCGGCTAATGATAACGACTTTCAATTTCGATTCCAAGGGCGATCTGCCGGCCGGCCAATTCCGCGTGACACAGCTGTGGCGCACGGCCCCAATCGTTCAGAAAAGGAACGCGACGCTGGTGACAAATTTGGGCGTAAAATCCCAGGCCTCTGCCAGGACGTCGCGGCGCACGCCACCGGTGCCGTTGGACACCAGCTGCACTTCGTTCTTCCACACGTAGCCCTCGATCGGCCGGTAGTTGAGGCCAAGGGTCAGCTTGTCCACATCATACTGGTTGATTTCCACCAGGTTGGTGTCGGTCTGCTCGTAGCGGACCACGGCGGTCATCACCGAGTCCGCCAGATCGGCCGGCAAGAACTGCCACAGCCACGGCACGGTGAAGTGCAGGTTGCTCTGCAAGTACCAGCCCTGCATGTCTGTGGGGATCGGCGCGCGGGTGTTGGCCGGGCTGCCCGCAGAAAACCCTTGGACAAAGCCGGGATCGATAAACGCCCGCACAAACTCGCCCTGAAACTCCAGGCGCCCCAGCCGCGCCGTCATGTCTGCGCTGACCATTTGGATGCGCCGGCCCTGGTCGTCGTACTCGCCGCGATAGCCGCTGGCCCCCAGCTCGAGCTTGAGGTTGGGCGCCCACGACAGCCGCCCGACCAGCGCTTTGTCGTCGTTGTTGTCCTCGCCCTTGCTGCCCACCGCGCCCTTGGTGCCCATGCCGTCGGTGATCTTGGCGTCCAGGCCGTTGATGGCGTACACCTCGTAAGACAGCGTTTGGTCGCCAAATTCAAACTTGCCCAGCGCGCCCGCTCCGGTCTCAAACCAGGTGGTCGGGGTGATGGTGGTCAGCGGCAGCGGCCGCTCGCTCAGGTCTTGGGTCGGCGCATCGTGGCGCAAGTTGTAGGCGCCAAAGGGCACCAGGATCACGCCCGCGCGCAGCGTCAGCCAACTGGTGGCCTGGAAGTCGACCACGCTGAACTCCAAAATCGCCTCGCCCGCCTGTTGCACGCCGTCGCGCTTGTTGGGGCTGCCGCCAAACTCGATCTCAAACTCGGTGCTGGTGGAGATCCGCGGGTGCATCTGGCTATAGAAAAACAGCACATAGCGGTGGGCGTTAAAGAAGCTGTCGTGGCCCTTCTCATTGATGTACTCGATCTCGCCATAGCCGCCGATGGTAGTTTTGTTGTGGACGCTCAGCAGCTTGTCAGAGATGTTGTCCAGCAGCGAGGTGCGGCGGTACATCTCGGCGCGGGCGTCGTTGTCGTTGGGCTTGCCGTGGCCCACCGTGGGCGCCATGTCGGCGCTGCTGTCGCCGTCGTCCAGCTCTAGGGTCGGCCCGGCCTTGTCCGAGGGCGTCGCCGCTTGCGGGGCCGCGACGGGCTGGCCAAGCGCCGGCAGGGGAAGGGCCGCGACCGCCAGCAGCGCCCAGGGGAATGCAAAGAACATCAGCTTGATCATGGTATTTCCTTGGGGTTCCCCCGGCGCTGCGCGGGCAGTCCTAGGCCTCACGGGCGAGTTCGGGCCGGTCTACTTGCACAGGCCGGCGACGTCCAGGCCCCATACCGCCTGAATCGCCGCCAGCACCTTGGCGGTGTCGGCCTTGGCGGGGTCGTCCTGGCTCAGGCTCTGCAGCGCCGCGGCGTGCTGGGTGGCCTTCTGCTTGTCCCAGTCCGCCACGTACGGCAGCAGCATGGAGGCGAACATCCGCCCTTCGATCAGCTTGATGCTCGGTTTGTCGCCCTTTTGCAGGCCGATCATCTCGCGCCCCAGAGAAAGAGCCAACACTTCTAGGATCTTGCCGTCCACTTCGCTGGCCAACGCCTGCAGCTCCGGCGTCAGCTTGCTCAGCTTGTCTTCATTGCCCGCCTTGCCCTCGGCCGTGAGCGCAGCGTCGAGCTTGCCGCGGCCACTGCGCAGCAACTGCCAGATCTGACTCGCGTAAGTCGTGCCGCAGTTGGCGTCGCGCGCGGCCACGGTGCCGGCTAGGCCGATGCCCTCAGCGCCGTCCAGGCTCATGCCGTAGTAGCCGATGCCTTCGTCATAGCCTTTGCGGCTGCCGTCGAGCAGGTAATTGAATAGCGAGGCATAGAAGAAATGCTGCAAGGACTTATCGATGACCTGCGCGTGCCAGTCGATGCTGCCCACGCTGTCGCGCGCGGTGGCTCCGGCCTTGGCCCCGGCGTCCATGGCGCCGCAAATCGCCGCGTCCAGCTGTTTGCCCAGCTCCACCGGGTTGGCGTAGCTGTGCACGTCCTTGCGCCCCGCGACCTTGGCGCTGAGGTTGGCCGTTTCCACGTACAAGCTGGCGAACTTGCTGGGATCGCTCGCAGTGGTGGCGCTGGTGCTCCACTTGCCGCAGGACTCGCCAAAGTGTTCTGCCTTAAAGTCCGCGCTCTTGCGCAAGGTGTTGATGCTCTGCCAGGCGCTGACGCGCAGCAGCTGGTTGGCCAGGTTGGCCTGCTGAAACGGCTGGTAGCTGTTGCCGGCGCTGCCGGTGTCGCCTTTGGCGTCGCTGGTCGAGGCGTCGCTGGCGTCGGCAGGATGGGCGGAGTGGTCGTCGGCTTCGCAGGCGGTGGCGCTGGCCAGCAGAGAGGCGAGGATCCAAGCGGTGGTCTTCATCGGGAGGCTCCGAAAATTACCCTTTGTGGGGATGGGGTTGTGGAGTGGTTGCCGTCACGGCTGGCAGGTGTGATTGTTCTGATTGTCCGTGACGCAGCGCTGCGGCTTGCCGCCCTGGGCGGGGCAGTCCTGGTCGCGGAAGCACTGCAGGGTGCGGGCGGCGGTGGTGCTGACCTCGCCCAAGCCGGCCTGGCAGACCAAGCTCGCCGGCGAAATCGCTAGGCAGCGCTTGCTTTTGGCGTCGCAGCACTGGCTCTGGGTACACTCGCCCTGGCTCAGGACCGCGCTGCCGTCGTTGTTCTTGACGCAGCAGATGCCCAAGCACTGGCTGCTGCCGGGCTCCTGGGCGCAGACGATGCCGG
Organism: Myxococcota bacterium; assembly: GCA_044347905.1. Taxonomy (GTDB): domain Bacteria; phylum Myxococcota_A; class UBA9042; order UBA9042; family UBA9042; genus SXRM01. Next base: position 8,415 of record JBIKTV010000100.1, on the reverse strand, counting down.
TCTGCAGGTTGGGGTTGACGCCGACCCAAGTGACCGTGCCGTAGTACGGATCGACGACCTTTTGCCCCGGTTCGCCGCGGTGGGTGTCGTAGTACTCAAACACCCCTGGACGGGCAAAAGTGTGGCGCCACCAAGCGAATTCCTTGCCGCCTTCGCTGCCCATGGGGCCGCCGCGCTGCAGGCTGGGCGAGTACAGCTCCACCGGCGAGCCCAGGCTGGTCAGGTCGGTGGGCACATCCGGCGCGGAATTGCGGAATTCGACCGTTTGGCCCACGTCGATCACCAAACACGGCGGATTGACCGCGCCCTTGCCCACCTCGACAACATGGTCGGCCTTGACCTGGGCGGTGGTGGCGACCTGCGGACCATCCGGCCGGTCGGCGCAGGCGTTGAGGCTCAACACCCCGGCGAAAGCGGGCAGCATGGTACCCAGCAGAATGGTACCCAGGGCTTTGGTTACGCTTAGAAAAGAAATAGCTTTCACGGAAGCTCCTCGCTGGGCCTCGGCTGGAGCGCCACGCGCTGCGGCGCCAAAATGCGGTACACGCTCAAGCTCTGCTGGGGCAGGTCGATGTGGGGGCGCGCGGCAAAATGCGCCACTGGGGTGAGCTGCAGGCCCTGCTGGCGCAGCTGCTGGAGCCCCGGCACCCGCGAGCTGGCGTAGAGCCGCGGCGCCCGGGTCGCCGGATCGCCCAGCATCACCTGCAGATCCAGCGGACTTGCCACGCGAATTGAGCGCCGCGCCGGAGCTTGCCAGCGCAGCACGCCGACCTCGGAGCCGCCCAGCAGCAGCGTCCCCTCGGCCGGTTGGGCCGCCAGCCATAGACCCAAGGCGACATCCGGGGTTGGCTCAGTGCTCTGGCGGTGCTGCCGCGGCAAGGTCACGCTAGCCAGGGTCCCGCCAGCCAGGGTAGCCAGGGCGATCGCCAGCGCTGGCCGCGCCCTTGGCCCGCGCAGAAGCTGGCTCGCCACCTGGGCCAGGGCCACCGCTGCAAGGGCGACGATCGGCAGAATATGGCGCGAACGCTCGGGATTTTGCCCCAGCGCGAGCCACAGGGCGTAGGCCGCCGCCATCGCCAGGGCCAGCCGCGGCCCGCGCCGATCCGCCAGCTTGGGGCCCCAGGTGAGCGCCGCCACCGCCGCGCCCAGCAGCCCCAGCGCCCCGCCGCGCCACAGGTGGCCCAGCCACAGCCCGGTGCTCCCCGCCATCCCCAACGGTGCAGCGTCGCCGCGCCATTGGCTAAAGTGGCCTTGGGCAAAGGCAAATCCTAGGCTCATGAGCTCGGGCGCTCCGCCCGCCAGCCACAGCAGCGGCAGGGCCCAGGCCAGCACGGCGGCGCTCAAAAAGCCCAGGCGCAGCCAGCGTTCCCGCGGCGATGGGCCGCCGTACAGCAGGGCCGCCGCCGCTACCACCACCAGCGGCCAGCTCGACAGCCGCACGCCCAGCAGCGCGCCCGCCAGCAGCATCGCCGCGCGGCCCGCGCCCAGCGGTTGGCGCTTGTCCGGCGTGTGGACGGTCAGGGACTGTGCAGTCGTCAGCGCCAGCAGGGTCACCAGGTGGGCGCCCAGGCCGTCTGACAGGGGCCGGATGTCCGCCAGCGCAAGATCAGGCAGCAGCAAGTACAGCGCCGCCAGCCCCAGAGCCGCCGCGCCGCCGATCCGCGGGGCCAGCCAAACACTCAGCGCCGCCGCCGCCGCCATCGCCCCCAGCACGCCAGGCCAAGCCAGCGCCGCGGCATCTGGGGCACCCAGCAGGTGGGCGAGCTTGGCGATGGCTAGAAAGACAGGGTAACCGGGCAGATGCGGGCTGTGGCGCGCCAGGTCAAAGTGGTGGAGCGCATGGGCAAAGTTCACGGAGTCGTGGTCGTGCAGCTGCTGCGGCAAGAACGGCACGCGGGTCGCCAGGGCCAGCAGCGCGGCGATCCCGGCCAAGGCCCAGGGCGGCAGCAACCTCCCAGCGGTCTGGGCGGCGGTGAGGTTCGCAGGCTGGGCAGGGGCCAGGGGCACGGTGGACTCGGCGCGGACGGGGAGGGCAAGCAGAAGATGAAAGTGAATGTCACTTTCAATATCGTTTTACCGCAGCTCTGGACGGGCGTCAAGGGCGCCGCTGAATGCAGGCTAAATTGCTGAATGGCAATGGAATAGGTGGGGATGATGTAGGCGAGACCGCAGCGGCCCGCCCGCGGCGTGACATCTGAATGACAAATGGCGCCGGTTGGGCTCAGCGGCTCAGGCGCAGCTGCTCGGCCAGATCGACCTGGCGCAGTGTCTCTGCCAGGGCGGGATAATCGCCAGGCGCGACCACGCCGGGGGTCACGTGCAGCTGATAGTCGAGCTGCAGCGACTCACTGGGCTGCCACGCCGGAACGGAGGCCTTGGCGCCCAGCGGCGCAGCCCGGCGCAGCAATTGCACCAGCGGGTGCTGAGCTTTGAGCGTGGCCACCGGCTGGATGGGCCGACCCGGGCTGTGGATGCGCCACTGCACCTGCAATTCGCTGGCGTAGCCCAGGAGAAGCGCCGTGGAGCGCTGAGGAAGCCCGGCGTAGCCCTTGCCCAATTCTGCAGGCATCAGGCCAAGATCCAACGTATGCAGGCGCTGAGGACTGGCGGCGCCGCTGGCCACATAGCGCACCGCTAGAGGGCCGCTGGTCTGCAGCCCGTCAAAGCTCAGGCTGTCGATCTTCAGCCCGGGAAAGGCACTGCCGGCCAGATCGGCGATCAGGGCGTCGCGCTCCGCCGGCCCAGCCGCAAGCACCAGCTGCCGCACCAGCGCGGCCATGGCGCCGCCCAGGGTCTCGGCGATCTCCGCGCGCACGCTGCCGTCAGCCGCCCAGAAAATATCGCCTGTGATCATGCGGGTATCTTGACCCTCGCCCAGGGCCGGCACCTGCACGCGGCGCTGCTGAGTCGCACGAGCACAGCCGATGCGCAGCCCAGTCCGGCCGCGAAGGCCCGCGCGCACGTGGTTCAGCAGGCCGCCCTCCAGCCCGGGGTCAAACCACTGCGATTCGCCTGGCCCCGGCAGTTCGACCAATTCCATAGGCCAATCCAAGGGATCAGCGGCAAGCGCCTCGGGCTCGCGGGCCAGCGGCCGCACCCGCACCAGGCAGGCCTCGGCACCCAGGGCCACGGCGGCGGCGTAAAACACCGCGGCGCGATCGCCCTGGCGCCGCTCCAGAGCCTTGGCGGCCGAGCCGGGCAGACCGCCGTCGTGCTGCTGCTGGACCTGCTGGGCCACGCGCAAAGCCAGCTCGCGCCAGCGCAATTCCCCGGCGGGAATGCGGATTAGACTGTCGCGCCAGCTCTGCAACGGCACCGCCGCCGCGCGGACCCCCGCTTGCAGCGCCTCTTGCCAGGGCTCCACCAGCGAACTCAGGCTGGCTTGCGCAGACAGGCGGACGCTGGCCAGCGACGTCTCCGGTCGGGCGGCGCGCGGCTCCTGGCGGGCCTGGGGGATCTGGCTCGCGCGGTAGGTATACACTGTAAAATCGCCTACCTGCTGGACCTGAGCCGCCGGCGCCCGCGCGGACGCGTCCAAGGTCACCGTCACCCCCGCGGGCACCAGCACCACCAGCTCGCTGAGGCGCACAGGGCCATCAAAGGCTTGAAAGAGAAAGGGATCCATGCGGGTGGCGCCGGTGGCCTCGTCCTCGGGCTCCACGTAGGCGACTTGGGCGTACTCGACGGCGGTGCCAGCTTCAACCCCGCGAAGTGAAATCGTTTCTTTGTCCGCCGTGTCTGCGGGGGCCAGGGCCGTGCCGTCGGCGAGCAGGGTCCGCGCCATCTCCAGATCCGCGCCCTGGGCCACGCGCACTTCGCCCACTGCCTCCGCGGCCTCATCGGTCAACACCCGCAACACCTGGTGAACACGGCGAATAGCCCCGCCACCGGGCAGCAGCACCACCACCTCTTGGTCCAGCAGCCAGGCCAGGCGCGCGCCGGTGGCCCAGCTGGGATCGTCGGCCTCTGCAGCCAACGCGGCGCCATCGCGCTGCCAGCGACTCCACGGCGCCGGCGCCCCCGCGCGCAGGGCTTGCTGGCGCTGGCTCATGGACGGTCCTTTGGCGCCCACCAGTGCGGCCAGAGCCAAGTCGGCCGCGGCAGGATCTCTAGCCAGCCAGGCCTTTTGCGCGCGCAGCCAGGCCGCCTGACCTGGGTCGCTGTGCCACTCCGCCTGGGCCGGGGCAGGCCAGCCGTGCAGGGCGGCGTTCTGCTCCAAGCGCTGCTGGGCTTGCCGGGCGCTGGAGGGGCGCAAGAGCGCTTGCTGCAAGGCGGCGCCGGCGCGGGCCTGCTGATCGGCGGCCTGCCACAGCCGCGCGGCGCTGAGCCAGAGTTCGGGGCAGTCGTCGGCCCTGGCGCTCGCAGCGAATTGCCCAAGGGCGCTGCGGTGACCCGCCTCTAGTGCGACCTGCCACACCGCGCCGCGCTGGTCGCAGCGGTGCGGCTGTTCGCGGCGCAGTTCGGCCAAGGCTAGGTCGCCCAGCCCCAGCTGCTGCAGGGCCTGGATGCGCGCTAGCCTAGCTTGCATACTGGGCAATTCTGCGGAGGACTCGCCGGCATGGACGGAGCCCTCGCCGCGCATCCGCCGGGGTCGCAGCAGCTCCAATTGCTCCAGCGCGGCTTGGCCATTGCCCGCGTCCAGGTGGCGGCGGGCGTCCAGCAGCAGCGCCGCCGCGTGCTCAGGCCAGACGGCGCGCACCTGGTCGACAGCCTCGCCCTCCTGGGCCGCCGCCCCCGCAAAAAGCCCGCGAAGAGCTGGCAAAACCGCTTTGGGAAAGTGCTGTTGCCACCACAGGAGCGTGGCCGCCGTGGGCTCTGCCAGCAGCGCCGCGGTCTGTTCCAGCACCAGCTGGAGCTCTGGCGGCACGTCGTCTGCGGCGGCGCGCTCGGCCGGGCTCACAGGGGCGGGCGCCAGGGGATCGGCGCTGAGCCAGACCACCCCCAGGGCATCGCCATCCGCCGCGGCCGCCACCAGCACATCCAGTACGTGGGGGCCTGCCGGCAATTCAACTGGCACGGCCAGGGTTTTCTCCGGCTCAGCCCCCAGTCGCCGGCCGTCTAACCAGGCCAGGAGCGGCCGGTCGGCGCCCAGCCCCAGCAGCGCTCGGCCGCCGCCGTCCCAGCGCAATTGCACCTGCGCCACCCCAGGGCGCCCCACCGCCAGGGCCAGCCGGGCCGCGCCGCTCGCTGTGGCATCTAGCGGCAGTTCCAGCGCCCCAGCCGCAGCGAATTCCGGTGGCTGGGCCGCAAACGGCGCGGCCGTAGCGCGGTCTAACCCGGTCACTAGCCGCCGCGACCACGGCTCGATTTGCTGGGCGGCGCGCAGCTGCGCGGGCAGGCGACTGCCGCTCTGGGGCGAGTCCGCCGCGGCCAGCGCCAGGGCCCGCGCCACCCGCTCGTCGGCCGCACCGCGCTGGGTCAGAGCTGGGTCGACGACGGCCGGTCGGTCGGCTAGCGCTGAGCGCTGCAGGGCCCGGCGCAGTGCCGCACTCGCCGAGCGATCGCCTGTAGATCCAAGTTGTTGTAGGGCGGCCGCCGCGCGCAGCCAGCCCTGGGCAGCCTCCGCGTCGTCCGCCGCCGCATCGCCCAGCCAGCCCGCGACCAGCGCCGCCTCGACCTGCGGCATCCCAGCTTGATCCTTGGGAATTGCTTGAACCTTTGGAATCGCTTGACCTTGAGCCGTCTGCGCCGCCAGGGGGCAGTCGCGGCCCCACAGCAGGCACAGCCAGGCCTGTTGGCGGCGCGCTTCGGCGGCTTGGTCGGGGTCGGCCCAGTGGTCGCGGATCCAATCAGCGGTCTCTTGGGGGTCCGCGTCCGGCCGCCAAGCCGCCCGCGGCGCCGAGCAGGCCACCGCAGCGGCGACAGCGATCGCAAAAACCCCAAGCAGAGCGCGGAAATTCACAGCGACACCACCCTCAGTTGGACTGCCCTTGCGCTCACCGCCCGTTGCATCTCGCTGCCCGCCTCATGGGACTGGCCACCTGGGGCCACCGACCAGGTTCGCCCCAGCCGTCGCTCGCCAGCCTACGCCGGCCAGCTTTGGGCGTCAACCGCAGATTATCTCGTAAGTTCAAGGTGATCCTGAGCGTACCCCGGCGGAGTCGCCGATCTCAGCTTGGCCGGCGGATGCGGTCCGCAAACCCCGCGGGGAGGCCGCGGACGATACCCTAGGCTTTGGTTACACCGCACAGCGCCTAGGGTTTTGTCATCGGGGCTCCGGCGCGACCGCCACCTCCGCGCGCAGCGCCGCGTCCACCTGGGCCAGCCACGCGCGAAACCGCCCGTAGTCTTCCGGGGCGATGCGCCGCTCCGCCAGCTCCAGGTGGGCGCGCAGCTCCACGCCGTCTGCCAGCGCCTGGGACTGCAGGGTGAAACTGCCGCCGGACCAGGTGATTTTCTGCTTCTCGCCCAGGCCCGTGGCCCGCCAGCCCGGAGGCAGGTGCAGCCGCACGGTCTCGTCCAGGCTCAGCGGCGCCGGCAGGATCAGCTCGGTCTTGCGGTTGTCTGCCCGCGCCAGCCTCTCTTGCCACGGCCGATCGGGGCGCAGCGGCACCAGCACCCAGCCGTCGGCCTGTTTGCGGCCCAGCGCGGCCACGCGGCCCTGCAGCTGCGCGGTCACCTCGTCGGCCAGGGGATCGATGCCCGTGGCCTGCACCGCCTCTGCCTTGAGCCCCGGCCAGCGCCCGGCCAGCTCTTCCTCTAGCTTGTCTTTGCGCGTGCCGTTGGCCAGCAGCCGCCGCGCCTCGGCCGCCCCCAGCCCGCGCCACAGGCCGCGCCACTGCACCTGCGCGCCGCCTTTGCCGTCCAGGGTCACGTCCGCCTCTAGCTGGTTGCTCTGCTGATCCAGCTCTGGATCCGGCAATTCTTCAAGCTTGGCGCGGCCTTCTTGGATGAGCAGCGCCATGCCGCCGCCGTCACCGGCCGGCAATTCCAGCGGGCCGTTGTGTGTCGCCGTGGCATCCAGCCACCAGCCCAGCGACGGCACGTAGGCGATCGCGTGGTTAAACACCCCTAGCGAGGCCACGCCGTCGGCCAAGCGGCCGTGATCTGCGGTGCGCACCAGCGCCACCTGGGCTTCAATCCCCAGCTCGGCCAGCAGCGCGGCGATGAGCGTAGCTTTGTCTTTGCAGTCGCCAAACTGCCGCTGGGCCACCTCGCGGGCGCTGTGGGGCTTGATCGAGTGGATGCCAAATTCCAGGCCCACATAGCGCACTTGGCTGCGGGCAAAATCATAGACCGCCCGCACTTGGGCCTCCGGCGTGTCGCGGCCCTGGGCCAGGCGCTGGGCCAGCTCGCGGATCAGCGGGTCGGCGCCGCGGGCGGGCAGGGCGCCCTGCAGCAAGCCCTGGTACCAGCGCACCACCTCATTCCAGCTGGCAAAAGACGAGGCGTGCAGGTACGCGACCCGCTCCGTAAAGCCCGGCGCATCGGCTTCGTTCGCCGCCGCGGCAAAGGGGCCCAGGGTCCAACTCCACTGCTGCCAAGGCCCGCCATCCTCCGCGCGACCTACACTGCGGATCTCCGGCGCGCTCTTGCGCCCAGGGCCGGGCTGCGGATCGTCCGCGTCCGGGCTGTGCAAAACGGCGTACAGCGGTGTGCCCTGCGGCAAGCGGATCGCCACCTGGGTCTCGCGCACCGGCACCGAGTCGCCCAGGGCAATCAGCTCGCCAAACACCAAGCCAAACGGTGCGGGCCCCAGGTCGTGGACCACGTGCTCGATGACCACGGTGTCGCCGGGCTTGAGGTTCTTAAAGCCCAGGGTCAGGCGCTCCAGGTCAAAGTACATGCCCGACGCGTCTTCCGTATACCGATCGACCTCTTGGCTCACCTGGCGATCCAGCCGGCCGTCGGCGCGCACCACCACGGCTTGCAGCACGCTCGCCTCAGAAAGCGAAGGCGCGTAGTCGATCTCGGCGCTGTGGCTGGGCGGCGCGCCTTTGCCAAAATACCAAACCTCGGCCTCATAGCGCGCCTGCTGGCCGTTGCCCAGGCTGTGCATCACCGTCTGGCGCCAGCGGATTTCAGCGGCGTGGCTGCGGGGCTGGCCGCGTTCGCGCTGCACCATCGCCAGCAGATCGCGGCGGGCATCGGCGTAAAAGGCGCTGCCGCGGGCCAGGAGCTGCAGGCGGGCGCGCAAGTCGCCGCGTTGGGGGGACAGGGCCGCGGCCGTGCGCCAATGGCCAATCGCCACCTCGCGCTGCCCCAGGCGCTGCGCCAACCGCCCCGCCAAATCGTGCCACGCCGTGCGCCTCTGGGCCGCGGGGACTCGCTGCAGCAGCTGCCCGGCTGCCGCTAAGTCGCCGTCGTCTAGGTGATAGCGCGCCAGCGCCTCCCAAACGCGCGAGCGCAAGGGCGCCTGCTGGATAAGCTTTTCCGCCTCTGCCTGGGCGCGCTGCAGCTGCCCCGCTTCAGCCA
>JBIKTV010000110.1:0-14270 GCA_044347905.1 Myxococcota bacterium | reverse complement strand
GGAGGTGCCCCATGAAGCGCGCCTTGATCTCTCTGTTGCTGCCGGTGACTCTGGCGGCGGCCACCGGGCCGGCATTTGCAGCGCCGCGCCAAGTATGGCCCCAAATTCGCCAGCTTCCGGTGGCGGCCGAAAGCCCGTCGGCCCAGCGATTTGCCGGGCACCGCGCAGAGGCGGCCCATCGCCCGCGGCAGATCGGCGTGCAGCAGCTGACTCAAGGCGGGCCGTGGTCCTGGTACGCCGCCGACTTTGCCTCGCTGGTCACGCCGCCGTGGGCGATTGAACATCAGGATATTACAGTTGATCTCAATGCCGCCAAGGCCAGCCTCAAGACCACGTTGGTGCTGACGATGGTGTTCAATGAGCCCACCGAGCAATTGCAGCTCGTGACGGGCTCCGTGACCAAGGCGGTGGTGACGGCGGCGGACGGCACGCCAGTAGAGAGCAAGCTGACGCAATTGAACGGGATGTCGCTGTTGGGGGTGACCTTGCCGCAGGCCGCCTCGCCGACGGACAAGCTGCAGCTCAAAGTGGAGACTCAAGCGACCTTGGACTGTAACCCAGAGGGCATAGGCCTTCTGCCGTGCGGGCTTGGTGCGACTTATCAATGGGTAACGTTTCACCGCTATTACCTGCAGGCCGCGCTCGCGGGCCACGCGCCGTTTACCAGTGACCTGCACGTCATCACCCCGGCCGACAGGCTCGCCGCGGCGCCCGGACTGCTCTCTGGCAGCGAACTGTTGGAGGATGGGCGAAAGATCCACCATTTCAAGCAGATCGAGCGGACGGACAACGCCGGTTTTGCCATTGCCGACTACGAGGCCCTGGAGGGCAAGCTAGAAGCTGGCCAGCCGCTGCGGATCTTTACCGCGGGCAAGTTTGTGCCCTATGCCGACAACATTTTGGGCCTGGTCCAGGATGTGACCAGCTGGTACGGCGAGCGTTTTGCCAAATTCCCCTGGAGTTCGCTCAATATCATTCAGCTCGACAAGGACTTTGGCGGCGGCTATGCGCCCCTTTCTTCCGTGTTTATGTACCGCGATGTGTTTGGTGCCCAACCCGGCACGGGCTTCTGGCAGCAGACCGTGGAGCTCACCGCCCACGAGCTGGGCCATCAGTGGTGGGGCAATTTCGTAGAGCCGTACAGCGTGGGCGATGTGGCGCTGTCGGAGTCGCTGGCGGAAGAGTCGTCGTGCTGGTACACGGAAAAGACCCTGGACAGCCGCAGCCAGCTGATTGGCAATCACCTCAGCTACTTGTACACGGTGCCCCCGGCCCAAGACGTCGCGGTGGGTTCGCAGAATGTCTACAACAGCCCCCACTATGTCCCCGTGGTGTACCACAAGGGCTCTGCGGTGCTGGACATGCTCCGGGCGATGATCGGCGACGAGGCGATGGCCAAAGGCCTTGCGCTGTACGCCAAGAGTTTTGCCAGGGATTACGCGCGCCTGGATGACCTGCGCAAGGCGATGGAAGAGGCCAGCGGCCAAAAGCTCACCTGGTTCTGGCAGCAGTGGTTCAACAAAACCGGGCCGATTCGCGCTGAAGTGGCCGGGCGGCTGGTCAACAACGGCGGCAAGTGGGCTGTGCGTTTGCGCTTTGCCCAGCCGGCCCAGGGAAGCTCGCCGTCTGCGCCCGCGCCCAAGCGCTTTAGTGTGGATGTCACCATCGACTACGCGGACAGCACCCAAGACGTGATCGCCGTGGAGATCGCCCCAGAAGGCGACGAGCCGGTGATCGCCGAAGTGCCGGTCAAGGCCCAGCCGGTGCGGGTGCGCCTGGACGTGCAGCGCAAGCTGTTGCGCATGTGGGCCACCGCGACCCCGGGGGACTTCAATTTCTCCGGTTTGGTCGACGGCGCCGACCTGGTTGAGCTGGCCCTGCGCCACGGCCGGGCGGTGCGGGTCATCGGCAAGAGCGGCCAGGAGTTCTTCTTTTCTGACACCGCCTGGAATGAGCTGTACGATCTGCAGCCGGACCTCCGCGTCGATATGCTCGATGTCGAGGCGTTTAGCGGTTGGGTCGGCACGGAAGCGGAACAGTTCTGAGCCCGACTGCAGCTACGCCAACGCAAGAAGCCAAGGGATAGGGAGCATATACGCATGAGCGCAGTGAATTCGCGGACGGTCCACTTGGTGTCGCTGGGCTGTCCCAAGAACCGCGTGGACAGCGAGCTAATGGTTGGCCAGCTGCAGCGCGACGGTTGGCAAGTGGTGGGCACGCCCGAGGCGGCGGATCTGCTGATCGTCAATACCTGCGCGTTTATTGAGGAAAGCAAGACGGAGAGCGTTGACGCGATTCTCGATCTGGCGGACTACAAAGTGGCGCGGCCCGGCACCAAGCTGGTCGTCGCCGGCTGCTTGGCCCAGCGCCACGCGGAAGAATTGGCCCTGGAGATGCCGGAAGTCGACGCGTTTATCGGCACCGGCGAGTACGACCGCCTCAGTGAGCGCTTGGGGCTGCAGGGCGCCGGGGGCTTTGCCAAACACGACACGCCCTTGTACGGCGGCAAGAAGGGCCGGCCAGAGTACATCGCCGACCACTTGGAGCCGCGCTGGGTGCCGCCCGCATCCTTCTCGACTTACCTCAAGATCGCTGAAGGCTGCAACCAAGCGTGTTCCTTCTGTATTATTCCCAAGCTGCGCGGGGCTCAGCGCTCGCGGACCGTGGAGGATTGCGTCGCCGAGGCCCGGCAGCTGGTCGAGCGCGGCGTGCTGGAGATCAACCTAGTGGCGCAGGATCTGACCCACTACGGCGAAGATATTGGCGATCCCCAGGCGCTGGCCAAGCTCGTGCGCGGCTTGGGGCAAGTGGATGGTCTCAAGTGGGTCCGGCTGATGTACGCGTATCCGCACAACTTTGGCGATGAGCTGATCGACGCCATGGCCGAGACGCAGAATTGCTGCAAGTACATCGACATGCCCCTGCAACACGCCAGCGATCGGGTGTTGGAGAAGATGAAGCGCAAGGTGTCCCGCCGCGACATGGAGCAGCTGCTGACCAAGCTGCGCACGCGCATCCCCGACCTGACGCTGCGCACCACCCTGCTGGTGGGCCATCCGGGTGAGGGCGACGAGGACTTTAAGCAGCTTATTGACTTTGTTCAGGAACAGCGCTTTCACCGGGTGGGCTGCTTTGCCTACAGCCGCGAAGACGGCACGCTGTCTGGGCGCATGGCCGAGCAGATTCCCACGGCGGTCAAGAACGCCCGCCGCGACCTGCTGATGGGCATCCAAGAGAAGATCTCGACGGATCTGCTGAGCCAGATGATCGGCCGCGAGGTCGAGGTGCTGGTGGAAGGGCTGTCTGAAGAGACCGACCTGCTGCTGCAGGGGCGCACGCAGGGCCAGGCGCCGGAGATCGACGGCGTGGTGTACATCAACGACGCCCCGGACGACATCGGCCGCGGCCAACTGCGCCGGGTGCTCATCACTGAGGCCGGCGCGCACGATCTGGTGGGCCATGTGGTGGGTTAAGAAGATCAGAGCATGCAACGGGCAAGGGCTCGCCGCGCTTGGACTGGTGGCCGGCCTTTTTGGCTGCGACGACAGTTCGCCGGCGCCGCAGTTGCCCCCACCGGTCGCGGCGCTCAGCCACCCGGGGGTGGTGCGGCAGGGCGCGGTGGTGACGTTCAGCGCGGCCAATTCCGCGGTGGCGACGGTCAAGGATCGGCCGGATCTGAGCGCGCGGCTGGTGCGGTTTCGCTTTCAGGCGGCGGACGGCAGCGCGGCGGTGGAGAGCGCCTCGGCGCAGTGGCAGCACGCCTTTGCCCAGCCCGGTCTCTACGGGGTATCGGTCGAGGTTCGGGACGATCGCGGCCAAGCGTCGGCGGTGCAATCCAGCCTGCAGGTGGTGGCTGACCTAGCGCAAGTCTGCACTGGTACTGTGGATCCGGGATGCGCCAGCGGCCTGTGCGACCAAGGGGTCTGCGCTCTCGCCGCGTGTGCCGGGGCGACGGCATGCCCGGCAGCGCTGTTTGGCGCGGCTGCGGCGTGCAAGAGCGGTTATTGTCAACCAGGGAAATAGCTCGTCGTGTGCCGTGGGGCGCAGACGGCGAGCGTGAGTGGGGAAGGGGGCGATCATGATCGGCAAGGGGTTCACGAATTGGGCGGCGCTAGCCGGATGGTTGTTGGCGACCGGCTGCGCAGTGGGCGGCGGCGGCGGTGGCGGCGGTGGCGCAGCGCTGAGCGGTGGGGCGCCCGGCAGTCCGTGTGATCCGCAGTATTTTTCGCAGGGTTGCACCTATGTCAGCGGCAAAGCCATCAAGGTGGCGTGCCAGGACGGCAGCTGGGCTTCGCTCGGCGAGTGCGGCGCCGGCCAGTATTGCGCTGAGGAAGGCGTGGGTACCGCCAAGGTCGCCGTATGCAAGGACACTGCCGGCGGCGGGCAAGATAGCGGTGGCGGCGGAGATAGCGGCGGCGGCCAAGACACTTCGGGCGGCGGCGATAGCGCGGGCGGCTCCGATAGCACCATCGCCGATACCTCGAGCCCCGACACCGCCGGTCCGGATTCTGGCGGCAGCGACGCGATCCAGGATGTCGGCCCCGCGGAGTGCGGCAACGGCAGCTGCGAAGTGGGCGAATCGACGATCAGCTGCCCGCAGGACTGCAAGACTCCCAAGTGCGGCAACGGCGCCTGCGAGGCCGGCGAAAACGCCACCAGCTGCATCAAAGATTGCGCTTCGCAGTGCCCGGGCGGCACCGGCTGCCCCTGCGTGGGCGACGGCGACTGCAACATCGGCGTGTGCCACACCTCTGGCTCGGGCAACAAGACCTGCCCGCAGGAGTGCATCGACAGCTGCCCGACCGACTGGACCTGCACGGAGGTGAACAACGCCAAGCTCGACTACGTGTCGGTCTGCGTGTCCAAGTCCGGGTACGTGTGCGGAGATGGCAAGTGCGCCACCAAAGAGAATCAGGACAACTGCAGCAAGGACTGCAAAGCCCCGGTGTGTGGCGACGGCAAATGCGAAGCGGGCGAGAATTCAAACAGCTGCGTGAGCGATTGCCCCATCAAGCCGTACTGCGGCAACGGCACCTGCGACAGCGGCGAGTCGAGCGCCAACTGCGCCAAAGACTGCCCTGCGACGCCCACCTGCGGCGACGGCAGCTGCAATGGCACGGAAAACCCCAAGACCTGTAACGCGGACTGCCCGACCACCTGCGGCGATGGCTACTGCGTGGGCAATGAGAACCCCAAGAGCTGCGTCTCCGACTGCCCGACCAGCTGCGGCGACGGGTACTGCGTGGGCAGCGAGAATGCCCAGACCTGCGCCGGCGACTGCCCGAGCCAGTGCGGCGACACGTATTGCACTGGCAGCGAGTCCTACGCGAATTGCCCCAACGACTGCCCGGCGACCAGCGCCTGCGGCGACGGCAAGTGCGCAGCCGATGAGAATTACCAGACCTGCGCCAAAGACTGCACAGCGTCGAGCGTGGGCTGCAAGGGCATGTGCGGCTTGACGAGCAAGACCAACGCAGGTGGGGCCTGCTACTGCGACCCCGCTTGCGTGGGCGCGGGCGACTGCTGCTCGGACTACAACAACTACTGCAAATCGACGACCTGCACGCCCACCTGCGGCACCAAGAAGTGCGGCGACAACGGCTGCGGCGGCAGTTGCGGCACCTGCGGCAGCGGCAGCACCTGCGACACCGCCACGGGCACCTGTAAGTCTAGCGCGGCGCACCCGTGCGACAACTACTGCGGCAGCAAGCACCCGACCTTGGGCTGCTACTGCGACTCGAGCTGCAAGACCAACGGCGACTGCTGCTCGGCCACCGGCAGCTTGGCCAAGGCCTGTACCGGCTCGACCTGCGCTTCCTGCAAGTAGGCCTATCGTTTTACCTGGGTCCGCCAGCGCCTTTGGCCCGGCTCCGCCTCTAGCGCCAGCTCATCCAGCTGTAGCGGCACCGCGCCTGCACCGTGAAACTGACAGTGCAGCTGCTTTTCGCCTGGGTCTGGCTGGCAATGCCACACGCCTTCCGCGCTGAGCGCAGGCAGTTCGACCGACCAGGCCTCCGCGGTCCGCTCACCCAGGCGCCAAGCCCACAGGCCAGCACGGGTGGGAAGCCCCAGGGGCGTGAACACGGCGTATCGCTGCAGTAGAAAGGGCCCTTGGGCCGCGGAAAGGGCAAGATCCAGCACGGCTTCTCGCGGCAAGGGCAGGGGGCGCTGCTTACTGTCCAACGCGCTGGACAGTAGCTGCGCCAGGGGCCGGCCGCGGCGATCGAGCCACCACAGCTGGCGCTGAGGCGCGCTCATCTCCGCTGGGAGGTTGGGGTCTTCTGACTCCAGGGTCGGCAGGCCGCGCTCGGAGAACCAGCCTACGCGGCTGGGCTTTTCCACCTGCACCAGCCAGCCGCGCCCGCCCGCCAGCGCCCAGGCCGGCTTGCCGCTGTCGAGCTGGGCGCCCTGCAGCGGCCACTGCGGCATGGAGGTGGGGTCGTGGCGCGGCTCCAACTGTCCGGGGCCCTCTAGCAGCACGCCAAAGGCCTCTGTGCAGCGGCCCAAGGTATCGACCTCGGCCACCAGCCGCACCTGGCGCAGCCACTGGCGATCGTCGCTCCGGCACACCCAGTGCAGACCCAAGGTGGCCTGGCCCGTGGGTGTTTCCGCCAGGACCTGCACGTGCAGCTGAACCTGCATCTTGCCGGCCGGGCCTTGCGGGCAGGCCAAAGACCGCCAGCTCGCGGCCGCGGCAGCCTGGGGCTGGACGCTCTCTGCCGGCAAAACGCCTAAGATCATCGGGCTAACTTTGATCAGCGGATGGGGCAGGGGCTCGCGACCGGCGCCCATGGCCTGCAGCGCGAGCTGCCAGCGCGCAGTCCAGTCGGTCAGCCAAGTCGGCTGATACGGGGCCGGCTGGCTGCGGCCTTCGCCGCCCTTGCTGCTGCTCCAGGCGCCGCCGCTCAGATAGTCGACCCAGCGCTCTGAGCCCGGCTCGGTGTCGGGTAGCGCCGTGCTTTCCGTAGTCTTGACCTTGGTTTGCGCCCCCGAGCTGGTGCCGATCAGCGCGGCCAAGAGCGGCACCCACAGCCACCGCCGCCTCATTGGGCGAATCTGCGCCGCCGCAAGAGGACCGCCACCAGGGCCAACAACCACGCGGCACCTGCGCCGCTGCTTGGTCCGGCGCTGCAGCCAGACGATGGTGCGCTGGTCGCGTAGGCGCCGGGCGGATAGCCGGAGACATCGCCGGTGCTAGACACGCCATCGGCCAGGGGCGCCGCGCCGTCCGGCAAGGGCCTGGCGCTGCTGTCCGCGCTTGCGCCATCTTCCGGCACCGACGTTTCCTCACCGCCGGCCGAGTCCTGCTGAGCGGCGGTGTCTGGCTTGCTGACCTCTAGGACGCCCGCATCGCTGCCCGTGTCTTGGCTGCCCGTGTCTTGGCTCGCCGTGTCTTGGCTGGCCGCGTCGCCGGCAATCGCCACGCACTGGCCCTCATCGGTGCACGCAAAGCCCTTGCCGCAAGAGCCGCAGCTTCCGCCGCAGCCGTTGAGGCCGCAGGACTTGCCCTGGCAGCTGGCCACGCAGGAGTCGGCCCCTTGGGCGTCGCCGCCGGCCGTGTCGAGCGCGCCGCTGTCCTCCGTGGCGCCGCTGTCCACAGAACTGCCCGCGTCAGCGCCACCCGCGTCTGTGCCTCCCACGTCTGTGCTTCCCGCGTCCGCACCGC
The DNA here is from genome assembly GCA_044347905.1 of Myxococcota bacterium. Taxonomy (GTDB): domain Bacteria; phylum Myxococcota_A; class UBA9042; order UBA9042; family UBA9042; genus SXRM01. The sequence continues at coordinate 6,604 of JBIKTV010000110.1, read as the reverse complement.
CGCCCGGGCACTGGTCGACCATGCTGCCGCCGCCCCCCGAGCTATTGCATTTGCCAGTCGCGGTGTTGCAGCCCTTGGCGCAGACGGAGTACAGCCGCTTGTTGCACGCGCCGTCTTTGGCGCAGATCCAGGTGTGGGTGCCCTGGCTGCTGCAACCTCCCTGGCCGGCTTGGCATTCATCCACGCAGGCGCTGCACGCGTTGCCGGTCAGGCAGTTGTAGTAGCCATTGGCGCTGTCCCAGCCGCAGCAACCGTCGCAGTTCTGGCTCTGCAAGCCGCTGTCGCAGTAGTTCAGGGTCTTGCCGCTGCAGGCGCCCTCAAAGCTCACGCCGCCGCAAGGATCCGCGCTGCCGCCGCCGCTGGGGGCCTGGCCGTAACAGCCTTGCTGGGCGCTGATTTTGCACGTGCCCGCGACCACGGTCTTGCCGTCGCTGCTGCAGTCGGCGTCATCCGTGCAGGCCTTGCCGCTGGGGCAGCTGCCCTTGCAGATGTTGCAGTCGCACACCCAGGAGCCGCCAAAGCACTGGGCGCTGTCGCTGCAGCTCTTGGTGGTCCCGCCGCTGCTGCAGCCGCAGGTGCCCTGGACGCAGAGGCCGTCAGAAATGCTCTTGGCCATCGGCTTTTGCGGCAGTGTCCGGGTAATGCAGTGAATGGCCCCAGACCACAGCGCGATGGTGTCTGAGCGCACCCCCACGTGGTTGTAGCTCGGCAGGGCCTGTTTCCACACTGCGTAGGCCTTTTGCTCCAACGCGACCTTGAGCGGGTCGGTCTTGCACTCCTGGCCGCTGGAGCAGGCGAGCAGCTCATCGCAGCCCTGGCTGGTCTCGCCCTGGGTGCAGCGGCCGGCGGCGCAGTGGCTGCCCAGCGCGCACTCCAGGTCGGCCTTGCAGACAGTGCCCACCGGGTTGCGGCACGACTTGGTCGTGTAGGTGGGGAAGGCATTGACGCCATTGAAGAACGTTGAGTTGATAAACGTCCGCGGCACGTCCCCGTACTGGTCCTGAAAGCGCGTCATCATCGGCAGGCGGTACACGGTGTACTTCTTGCCGGTGGGTGCGGTGGTATTGGCCCACAGCGCGGCCATCTCATTCATCCGCGCCTTGTTCTCCGCCCAAATTTGCTTGTACGGCACCTTGAAGTCGGCGTTGATCGCCTCGGCAATCTTGTCCGGATTGACGATGCTGTCGAGCTTGCCGTCGCCGTCGTAGTCGACCTCGATGCTGTCTTGGTACTCGCCGATCATCACCGAATCTGCGCTGATCCACTTGAAATACATGTCGATATGGCCCGTGCCGTCATCGCTGATGTCCTTCATGAGGATGGTCTTTTCGCAGCCCAAGTAGCGCTTGAGGATGTTGCGCACCGTCAGCTCAGAGAAGCCGGTGTTGCTCAGCGCGCGGTACGAAGTCGAGCAGGTACCCAGGCCATCGGCTTGGAAGTTCCCGCCTTCAAACGCAAAAGGCATCCGGTAGGTCGTGACGTTCTTGAAGTAGTCCTGGGCCAGCCGCGTCGGCACCGCGTCGTCCAGGTGGCGATTCTTGTAGTACACAAAGTCGACAAAACTCTGGTGGCCGTCCTGCAAATCGACGATGGGAAACGGGCCATAGTCGATGTGCCAGATCGCGTTGTGGGGCAGGACTACGTACTTGATCTTGCTGTCGATCTCCGCCTGGGTCATGCCCACGCCTTTGAGCGCCGCGGTGAAGTCCGTCGCTTCAGCGTTGCCCGGCAGGATCACCCGCACCGGGCCCGCGCTGGCAAATGCCTTGGTCTGCTCGGCATACATGCGCCGCACCGGCTTGTTGCTGGGGATCCCGGCGCTGTACGTCGTCCACACCTCTTGCATCGGCTCCCACTCGGCCATGGCGCGGAAGGTACCGGCCTTGGGCGGCTGCGTGCTGGCGTACCACTGGGCGTTGGCGATGCGAAAGTCGTCATAGCTGTCAAACTGGCCTTTGGTGGCCCGTTCCGCCGCGGTCTCATAAGCGGGCAGCACCCCTGGACTGTGCTGGAGCGGCGAGACCGGCGCCACCACGGTGAGCTGCGGCGGTGACTCCGTCTGCGGCGGTGGCGGCAGGGCAGTGGTACAGGCGCTCGCGCCAAAGGCCATCCATAGCAGCAGCTTCCGACTCATGTTTGCCTCCCCTGGCCCCTGCAGCCGCAAAACAAACAAAGGCCTGCGCAACAGCGAAGTTTGCGCAAGCCCCTGCTTTCTAGACCCTTCCTAGCGCTTGCTGTAGTCGACAAAGCGCCGCTTGGCTTCCGCGAGCCGCGCCTGCACATCGCCCGCCTTGCCGGCTGCGGCACTGTCGATGAGCGCCGGCACCCGAGGCCACTCGGTCATCATCAGGCCGTCGGTCAACTGCTTGACGGTGGCGGCGTCGCCGTACTTCACCAAACCGTCCACCAAGGCAATCGCGACAATGCCGCGGATCTGCTCGGCTTCTTCTTCTCTGCCGGCACCGCTGCGCACCAGCGCCTGCCAGGCCCACGCGGAGGCCACCCGGCCCAGGGCGTTGGCCACCTTGTCGGCCGGTGCACCCGCATTCTGGAATACTTTCACCAGCGTTCGCGCGCTGCTGAGCCGCTTGCATTCGCCCAAACCGGACACGGCGGCCAGCTGCCGCGGCCCGGCCTGCCATGCGTGTTGGGTCAGCAGCGCCTCATCCGCCGCAGTGGCCGTGCGACCCAGGGCCTGCGCAGAGACCTCATGGAACTGCGCTTCGCCGCGGAGAAACGCCGCCTGCAGCACGGGCGACAGCGCCGGATCGCGCAGCATGCCCAGGGTCTCCACGGCGCCGCGGATAAACGCCGCTTTGTCGCTCTCACTGACGTACGGCTGGCGGCCATCGCTGCTGCGCGGCGCATCAAACACCAGCGCCGACACCAGCGCCCAGCGCCCTTGGGGCCCCAGCAAGCGCATTTCGCGGCCGCACTCTGCCATGGGGCGGCGGCGATCGGCATAGCCCGCCGGCGTGCAACCGCGCAGTTTGGCAACGGTCTGGTAGAGGTCGGGGTGCTTGGCCTGGTCGGCGCTCACAGCGCTCACAAGGGCGGCGCGGCTGGCGGCAGGCAGGTCAGCGCTGCCCAGCAAGACGCCCTGTTGGCCAAGGGCAAAGGCCGAACTGGTCAGGGCCACGGCGCCGAGCAGGCCGGCGGTCAGGATAGAAGTCAGCTTCTTCATGGTACAACTCCGGACAATCTGGAATGGATGCAGTTCAGTGCAGCGATACGCGCGACCAGGCGGTGAGGCCTAGTGCTTGATCGTCCACGGCTTGAGCGCAGGGTTGGGCGCCATCTCCGGGTTGGTGCCGCAGTGCACTTCGCCCATGTTGATGTGGTAGCCGTACCAGTTGTCGATGAAATTGACTTTCATGCCCTTGCCGTCCGCGCCCATCTTGTTGGCCGGATCGTTAAAGCGCGTGGTCAGGTCGGTCTCAAACACGTCTTTGCCATCCACGACTAGGCTAAACGGCTTGGGCGAAAACACTTCGTTGTACATGATCATCGAGTTGACCGTACCCGGCTGGTAAGCCAGCTTGCAGGTGCCGCCAAATTCGCTAATGTTTTCAGTCAAGAACGGCATCGAGAACAGCTCGTCATCGGTCAGACCCACGGCCTTCTTGACCGTATCGACCTGGCCCGCCGTGGCGATGGCCGCTTCTTGCGAGGCCTGCAACACGTCAGCATTCTTCAGGATATCTGCGGCGGTCTGCTCCATCGACTGGTACTTGTCGCCGACGTAGCCATTGCGACCCGGGAACACCACGTTGGGCTTGCCGCTCTTGTCGACGTCCTCAAACATCTTTTTGGCCATCTTGTCATCTGCGACCAGCAGCTTCCAGCCGCGCGGAGTCGCCGCCGGAGCGTAGCTGATGGTCTCGTCGACGTGGCCGACGCACAGCCAAGTCGTGTCGACAACCAGCGTTGGACCTTGGGCTTTCTGGGCGTTGTAGAAGGCCCAGGTCTCTGGCAACACGCCTGAACCGGTGATGATGCGGCCGTAAGGGAAGCTCTCCGCGCCTTTGGTGTAGGGCGGCAGCAGGTCGTGGTTGCCGTGCGAGTCGTAGGTGCCCCCGGTCTCAGCCTTCTTGTAGGTCGCCAGAATCGCCTTGTCCTGACCCAAGTAGTTGTTGCGCAACCAAGTGATCGGCAGGTTCTTGACGCCAGGATCGCGGCCCCACGGCCGGGCATTGAACACGCGCATGCCCTGAACTTTGCCGTCCGCGGCAGGCATTTGCACGATGCCGGACTGGAAGAAGTCTTGGGTCCACTGGTCGGCCCAGTTGGAGTAGGTCGTGTACGTGACCTTGCCCTGCGCCGTGGTGGACGACGTGAGATCCTTGTTGAACGGCGCGGCGTTGGAGGTGGAGCCCCACTTCATCGACCACATGTTGTCAAACGTCGAGACGTTGCCGTTGAGCATCCAGCGAGCGATTTCCAGGCTGACGGAGTCGGTGCCGTCGGCGGCGTCTTTGGTAACTACGGGCTTGCCGTCTTTGTCGACCACGCTGAGCTTGACCGTGGCGATGCCATTCCAGCCCGTCGCCGAATCCATGTCGAATTCGCGGCCTTCAATTCCAAGCTCCACGCCGCTGCGCAGCAGGTCGAGGCTCAGCGGCACTTCGCCGGTCGGGTTGCAGTTGCTGGCGGTGTCGCAGGTATCAAAGGAGCCGGCCAAAAGCGCCCAGCTGCCGCCGATTTTGCCCCAGACGCGCACCTTGTCGGCCGGTTCGACGCTCAGCTTGGCAACCGTGCCCTCTGGGGCATTCTTCCACGCCTGGAGCTGAATCGGCGCAAAATCCTTGGCGTCTTCTGCGTTGACCTCATTGAGATCAAAGAAGTCTTCCACGCGGTCGTTGTCGTCGTCGTCCAGATTGGGCAGGAAGATCGCGCCAAACGCGTCGCTGTGCACCGTCTCATTGTCCTGGTCGGCCGGATCGCTGGCCTTGGCCACGCCGTCGCGGTTCGCGTCCACCACCAAGTCAATCACGGGCGTTGCGGCTATGGTGGTACTGTCGCCTCCGGCGCTATCCGAGCCGCCGATGCTGTCACCGCCCACAGAATCCACCCCAGCCGCAATGCTGTTGTTGTTGGTCGTGGAGGTCCCGCAACCGCTCAAGGCCGGTATGGCGATCAGGGCGGTCAGCGCGGTCAGGCCCAAGCCACGACCGAGACGTGTGGTGCGGCCACCTAGGGTGCGCATGGATTCACCTGCAGATGCGAAAGAATCGCGGTGGGGGCTGGCAATGGCCAGAGCCGGGAAGGTCGAATCGCAGGCTGTGCACCTGCGCCAAAGGCACGCTAGCGCTTCAGGCGGGCGAAAGCAACCTCACCCCCAAAGCCGCTGCGTCACTTGATCTTGCCGCGCAGATAGGTGTAGCCGCCGTCATTGGTGATCGTCTGGATCTCCAGGGCAAACTTGGTGCCAGCCGGGATCGCCGGAGACAGCGAGCTGAGGTCCAGCTCCGGCAGCGGGAAGCCGCCCAGGCCGTTGCCCAGACTCTCCAGCAGCTTGGGCACCATGATCGTCTTGATCAACGTAGCGAACAGGTCCTTGAGGCTGGCGGCTTCCGCATTGATCTGCGTCACTTCGAGCTCGAGCAGGTCGACGCCCTTAAGGGCAAAGCCGATCTCCTTTTGCTTGGTCGTCGGGTTGTCGACCGCCTTGAGCTCAGCGGTGGCCTGCAGCGTCGCGAACATGTAGACGTCCACCGGGGTGCCGGAGAAGTTGAGCTTGGCGCGGATGCCCAGGTCGCCGATCTGCAGCTTGAGCGAGCCGTCCTTGGTCAGGCAGGTGTTCAGCATCGGCTGCAGCAAGAAGTCCGTTTCAATGGACAAGTCCTTTACGCCATACTGATTTAGGTCCACCGAACCAAGAGCTTCAGCGCCAATCTTAAGTTGCAGCAAGCCGCCGTTCCACAGCGAGTACAGCAATTCATTGACAAAATCGTCGGCCAGGCCGATCTCCAGGGCGTACTTGAGCGCCGGGTTGAAGATCTCCTTGGACCCGGGCACCAGACAGCCGCCGCGGCCAATGGAGCCCAGCACCTCATGCGGCACTTTGTGAGGCGCGGTCATCGCGGCGTCCAGGCCCACCAAGATGCCTTCGCCGGCCTTGAAGTCGAGCAGGCCAAGAGCCGAATTCAGCTTGAGCTTGACCTCTTCGCCGGCGCCAATGAACGGCTTCATCGGCAGTTCCGTGTTGATTGCCAGACCCTCAAAAGCGCTGCCCAAGGCGCCACCGAGCTGCTTCTGCAGCTGATCCTGCAAGATGCCTTCGAGCAAGCCGGTGAAGGTGGTGCCGATAAACGAGTCGATGATGTTGATCAGGAAGTTGCTGCCCTGAGAGACCCATCCGTCCAGCGGCGCGGGCAAGCTGTTGCCACCCAAGAGGATCTTGAAGGTCTGCATCTTGATCTTGGTGTTCTTGAGTTCGGTCTTGGGCTTCTTGGTCAGCGGATCGAGCGACATCATCAGGTCGGACTCGAGGTTGATCCAGTCCGACGTGACCACAAAATCCTGATAGCCTTTGGCGCCAAAGGTCTCGACATTGAGGCGCAATACCACGTCCAGCTTGTGCAGCTTGCCCGCTAGGTGGATG
>JBIKTV010000461.1:0-4708 GCA_044347905.1 Myxococcota bacterium | reverse complement strand
GGCGTTGAGGCTGGCGAGTTGGGCTTGCGGCTCGCCGTGCGCAACGGGTACCTGAACTTCTATCACTTGGGCCAGTCGATTGCGCTCATCCGGGTTCTGCAACGCGGTGCCCTGACGCGCGAATTGCATTGGAAGTACATCTGGCCAGGCATGGATCCACCGGCGGCATCGGTCTACGCACTGCAGAGAGGCGATTCAGTTCAGCTTGCAGGAATGCCTGCGCTGACATACCAGGGCCCACAGACCCTGACCGCGTGGATCCAAACCGCAAAGGGATATGTCGGGGCCGAAAAGCGCCACGTCGAGCAGATGGTCGCTGGGTCGGCAAACGTCATGGACCTGGAAATGGGCCACCCGGGCACGGCTTTGCGCATTGATCTGGTTGGCGTTGAGGAGGATTCGGCTGGTCTTTGGCTGCGCTGCGTCGAAGTCAAGCGGTCGCGCGACAGTCGGGTGCGCAGCAAAGGCCCGCGACCAGAGGTGATCGACCAGCTCGAGGCCTATGCAAACTACTTGAGTTCCCCAGAGAATTCCAACGCGATGGCCAGTGCCTATGCTGAGACTGCTCGGGTCCTGGTTTCGCTAGCCGAATTGGCCGCAGAGGCTGGCAACCCCGTTCAACTCAGTGATTTGCTTGTGCGGGCGTGCTCTGAACCGCTGCGGGTGCGGCCGCGCGTGACGTTGGCCGTGGTGGTCGATGAAGGGGACGCGAATTGGCCCGCCATCCATGTCGGCAAGCTCCGCGCGAGCGACGTCGACGTGCGTGAGGTCCACTGGAACTAGTGCTGTAGGTGCCCGGCTCAAGCGCCAGTATTGACGAGGCGGCACAAGCCCGAGTCCCCATCGCGACTGTCTACCGCCAACCAGCAACCGCGGCTGCAACGACAGCGTCGACGACTTCCTCAGGCGTACCAGCGGCGTCGACAACTGCCGTGCTCAAATTTGCATACCCTGCCAGAACGCGCTCACGGAAAGCGCCATCCGCTGCCAGGCGGCCCTCTTCACCCGTAGCTGCATCGCCGCGGTGAGCGTGCCGGGCGCGACGAACACTCTCCGGCAAACTCAGCAGCACGATGGCATCCGGCAACTCGAAATCCGCAGGCATGTCCGTGCGCGTCGCAATCTCGCCCCTTTCTGCGGCGCCAAAGGCCAACGTGCTCGCGACGGAGCGGTCGAGAACCACCGGCTGATGCTTGACGTCAAGCGCCATCTGCATGGCCGTGCGGTTTGCATTCAGGTACCAGGCGCGACGGGCCGTGTCGTCCTCTTGGTCGATAGCCGCGCGTTCTCCGGCCAATTCCTCTGGAGGATTGCGGATGATCCGCGCACCCAGGCGCTTGGCGAGCAGCGCTACCGTCGTCGACTTGCCGGTACCGTCCAGCCCCTCAATCGCAATGATCGGCTGGCGACCCGCAGTGACTTTGCCGCCTTGCCAGTCATACAGCCCACCCCGCGCCACAAACTTGTCCTGGCGCCACCGCACGCTCGCCAACGCTTGCTCCACCCCAACCGCCAGAATTGGCTTGCTGACCACGTAGCGGCCGTGCTCGTTGGTAAAGAACTGCCCTTGGGGATTGATCATGACGTAGGAGCCGCGCATCGCGTCGTTGTCCTCTGGCACCAGCCCAAGACCCTCGGCCGCGAGATGCTGATGGCGCGCGACAAACTGCGCGTACTGGTCGGCACTGATCAACAGCGGCCCGACCTTGCCCTCGTTCTCGCCCTGAATCTCCAGTACTTGGAACGCCTTCCAGCGATCCGGGCGAATCAGCCGCACCAGCTCGGCCATGTCCTCTTGCCAGTTCAGCGCCGTCACCACCGTGTTGAGCTTGATGCGGATGCCGCGCCGCCGCAGCTCGTCAGCGTGGGCGATGGAATTGCCGATGTGGTCACCCGCACCGCGACCGAGCTTGGCCTGCACGGACTCCAATCCGGAATCGACAGAGAGGCCCACCCAGTCCAGCTGACCGGCGCAGTCGTCCAGCAGCTTGGGCAAGCGAGCGCCATTGGTCACGACGCAAGTGGTGAGCCCAAGCCCGTGGGCGTGACGGACCAGCTGGGCCAGATGCGGATGCAGTGTGGGCTCGCCGCCGACAAAGGTGATCTTTTCCGTTCCAGCTTCGCACAGTGCTGTGATGAGAGCCTTGGCGTCGTCGACTTCAAGGACCTTGCGCGCCTCCGGAAAGCCGGCGTAGCAGAAGGTGCAGCGGAGGTTGCACTTGGGCCAGAGGTGAAAGTTGACGGCAATGGGAACGGCAACCGTGGTAGCGGCAGTCATGCGGATCTCCTTGGATTTGCTGGCTGGGCGGCTGAACGCGGGGCAGGGTGGCGCGATTCACGCCGTCTGGGCCTTAGACGAACGGCTGAGTGCGGATCTGACAGGCGACACCAGCCGCCCGCTCCAGCGAAGCCCCGGTCTTGCGAGCCCCTTGCAGGTCCGCACCACAGGGGCCACGATGCGCTCGCGCACCACGCGCCCCCGAGGCCATTGGGCACCAGGCCCTGGCCCAAGGTCCAACCAATGCCCCAACCCATTTGGCAGTGGAAGTCACGCTTTCGCCGCAACAGCTTTGGCTGGAAGTCGCAGCCGGCGATAACCCGCATCAAAGAAGCCGTCAGCGAAATCAAGCTGGTAGCCAAGAAGGACCCGCTGTTGGGGGCAGAGGGCGCGGTGCTGTTCTTAGAGCGCGTGGCGCCGGCCATCGAGCAGGTCGACAGCTCGTCCGGGTCCATCGGCACGGCCGTCAATGGTGCCATCCGTGCGCTGGTGCCGCTCATCGCCGCCGCGCCGGCCGATGTCAAGACCCGACAGGCCTGGCTCGAGCGCCTCTGGCAAACGCGCCAGACCGACGACATGCCGTACCTGGAGCTGCTCGACGAGCGCTGGGGTGAACTGTGCGCCGGTCCCGAGCTAGCCGGCCAATGGGCTGAACAATTGCTCGGTGTTGTGGCCTATGCGTGGCGTCCCGATCGCGACATCTGCGAGACGACTCGCGGCACAGTGAACTGTCTCAGTTCGCTGTTCACTGCTGGCCGACACGACGAACTCCTCACGTGGCTGCAGCGCGCGCCGTTTGTCATCTGGCATTGGCATGTATGGGGTGTGCGAGCGCTGGCGGCGCAGGGAAGGACCGACGAGGCGCTGCAGTTCGCTTTGCGTTCGCTGAACCGCAATGACAGCCCGGCCAGCGCTGCTTGCGAGTGCGAGTCCATTCTGCTGGCAGCCGGGCGTGTCGAAGAGGCGTACCGCGACCACGCGCTCTTGGCGAACCGGCTCGGCACCAACCTCGGCACCTATCGCGCTATCGCCAAGAAATACCGCGCTCTCGCGCCGGCCAAGATCTTGAGAGACCTGATTGCCAGCACGCCGGGCGAAGAGGGCAAGTGGTTCGCCACCGCAAAGGAACTCGGCATGTGGGGCGAGGCCGTGGCCCTGGCGCAAACCTCGCCGTGCGACCCCAAGACCCTTGCCAGGGCAGCGCGTGACTTTGCTACCGAGCAGCCGGCGTTCGCCGTGCAAGCCGGCTTGGCGGCACTGAACTGGCTCGCCCAGGGCTACGGCTACGACGTTACAAGCGCGGATGTGTGGGCCGCGCATCAGGCCACGCTGCAGGCCGCCGAGGCGATGGGCGACGTCGCGGCCGTGAAGGTGCGGATGCGCCAGGTCGTGGCCCAGGGTGGCCCGGCGAGCTTTGTGGCGCAGGTGCTTGGGCGGGTGTTGGGGTAGTCAGCACACTCGTCGATGCGGGCCAATAGGCGCCGCCGCGCAAGAAACATTTCGACTTCGCGGAAAACGTTTACCCACAGGCGATTTGCTTGAATTGTGTTTACAAAGCGGCCGCGCCGGCGAGCTGGCTGCCACTCTGCCGCCTCGCCCCGGTATGCCTCCGCCACAGCCCGTTCTAGCTGAGCAATTTCATCGTCGGTCAACATGTCAAAGTGCGCCTTGCGCTTGCCTGGCGCCAGCCGAAACTGGTTCTGCACGCACAGCTTGACGAAAAGGGCCGCTTTGCTGTCTGGCAACTAAACAACTGCCTGCATGCCGACGCGGGCACGTCGGTTGCGGACCAAGAATTCCAGCTCCGACTTCAACTCGCCATCGATGGTCGCCTCGATCGACTCAAACAGGCTTTCCGCCGCCCTTGTGGCATCAAAATAGCGGTAGAAATCGGCAGTTTCGCCCTCGACCACCAGCGAACCGTCTGGCCGCAGCCGCCAGTCGAGCACCGACAGCAGGGGCTCTGAAAGCATTTACCGGACCGTGAAAACGATTACCACGAGGGCAGCTTGCACGAAAACGTTTACACCCATCGCGGCAGCATGTCACCAGGCCGGCCCTGCGCCCCCCTTCACCCGCAACACTCGCTTGTCCCACCCCTTGCCCTCGGTTTGCCATTGCACCTTGGCCTCAGACTTGGCAATCGCCGCCTCCAGACCGAGCCCTTCTAGGTGCTGCGCCCACTTGTCCAGCACCTCGCGCTCCACAGCGGAGTATCTCTACCGGTCGCGCCAAACAAGACCCCCCCTTACGTCAATTCCTCTCAGCGCCAGGGGAATTGCGCAGTTTCGCTGCAGCTACCCAGCGAACAGCGGCTGGGTCTGCGGCCGGTGTGCACGCCTAATCCCGGTCAATCGCTCATGTCCGTGTGGTGGTCAATCCACAGCTCGGCGCGCGACCAGTCCGGCGCCAAGGTCAGCTCCAAGCGAT
>JBIKTV010000460.1:0-4714 GCA_044347905.1 Myxococcota bacterium | reverse complement strand
GACCCACGGCATGACCGTCGGCGAGGTGGCGCGGTTTTACAACAGCGAGTTGAAGATCGGCGCCAAGCTGGAGGTCGTGGCGATGAAGGGCTGGCGGCGCTCCATGCAGTGGGAAGACACCGGACTAGTGTGGGTGCCGACCTCGCCGGGCATCCCTAAGCCGTTGAATGCCCATCTGTATGTTGCTACAGGCATGGTCTGCGGATCTGGGCCCAACTGCAATGAAGGCGGCGGCAACGCCATGCCCTTTGAGCTGATTGGCGCACCGTGGCTAGACGGCGACCGCTTGGCCAAAGCGCTCAATGACACGGCCCGCGGGGTCGACGGCCTGCAGAACGTGAGGTTCCGGCCGATGACATGGCTGCCGTGGCACGGTCAGTACGACGGAAAGGTGGTCCACGGGGTGCAGCTGCATCTGGCGAGTCCGCGCGGTTTTAGACCCCTGCGCACGGCGCTGATCATCTTGACCACCCTGCAGCGCGAATTTGGCGATCAGCTCAAGATCGACAGCGCCAGCCGCTTTGGCCGCATCTGGGGCAATGATGAGATCCTCCAACTGATCCGCGCAGGCAAGAGTTGGCGCGACATTGAGGCGACCTGGCAGTCTGAAGTCGCGGCGTTCTACAAGACCCGCGCGCCATATCTGGTGTATGCTCCCTAAAGAAATCGCCTGCGCTTTCCCAACGGCGGCGGGCGGGTACGGTGAGGCGCGGGGACGACGGTGAGGCGCGGTGGGGCGCGGACGAGAGAGGATGGCAAAGATCAAGCGAGATCCAGGGTTTGCCCACATGTACGGGGCTTTTCACGCCACGGTACTGGTCCTGCACGTCGACGCGGCGCGGGTGGCCAAGTGGTTGCCCCCGGGCGTCAAGCTGGCCCATCCCGGGGTGGCCCCAGAAGGCACCCATCCGGTGGCGCTGTACCACGTGGGCGGCGATCCTGTGCGCGTGTCGCATGTGCCGCTGCTCAAGACCCAGGTCAATGCGCTGGTGCTGTCCGTCCTTGGGGTAGATGCCGACGGGGCGCGCTTTCCCGGCCCTTACGCCTACACGCTGGCCTGGTGGACCGATGACAAGCTGTTGCCGCGCCTGGGCGGTCGGCTTTTTGGCTTGCCGGCCCAAGCGGAGCGGATCGCCGCGACCCCGCAGCGGCGCAACTGGTCGGTGGGCGTGCCGGGCAAAGTGTCGCTGGCAGTAGAGGATCACGGCGAACTGCCGGACTGGGCCAGCCTCAAGAAGGTGTGCCTACAGCTGCAGCAGCCGCTTTTGGCGAGTCACCATGGCCATTTGCGCGGTGCGGGCCTGTACATGAACTTGGGCGACGCCGACATGCGCGTGTGCACGGCGACAGCGACGATCGCTGCATCGGTGCTGCCGGGAGAGGATCCGGAGGGGCCGCCGGTCGAGGGACGCGTCAGTGGCACGGCCGATCTGAGTGTCGGCGGGGCGGTGCGCCTGGGCTCAGCGTGGACGCTCTCTCGCTCGCGCGGCTTGGACTACGACTGGGCGCCGTGGAAAGTGAGCGCCAACATGCGCTTGAGCGCGGACTTAGCGCCTTTGGCCGTAGGTCGACAGCGCCCACCCAGCGGCATGGCCCCGGGGAGCGAAGGCTAGGAACTCCATGGACAAGATCGGCTACTGATCGCGATACAGGCACGTGTTTGCGCACATAGCCGGTGAAAGTGGCAAATAGCCTAGCCCTTGGGTAGACTATTGCTTCGGGCTTGGGGACGGGCCCGCCCCCAAAGACAGTTTTGAGCCGCCGGGCTTCGCGAGTGCGGGCCTGGAGCGGCATGATGGAGAGTAGAACTCGATGCAGAAGCGTTTTTTTGTGGCGATGACCTTGGCTTTGGCGATCTCGGCTTGTGAAGCAGAGAGCACCTCCACCACGACCACCACCACCAGCGACACCGCCGGCGGCGCGGACACCAGCGGCGGCGCGGATACCACCAGCGGCGACACGGCGGCCGCCGACACCGCCAGCACCGACACGACCGCCACTGACACGACCGCCACTGATATAGCGGCGAGCGATACCACCGCGACCGATACCGCGACGGCGAGCGGCGGTTTTGACAAAGCCGGCCCCGCGCTGGCGACCAAGTGCGCGACCTGCCACGCCAGCATCGCCAAGGCCAAGTTTGACGGCAAAGACTGCAGCGTGGCCGCGGGGTTTGCCGCCAAGATCAAGGGCGCGATTGACATGGGCGGGATGCCGCCCAAGGGCTCGCCCGCGCTGACCGCCGATGAAAAGGCCGCCATCCTCGACTGGGCGGCTGCCGGCGCGTCCTGCAAGTAAGCCTATAGAGACGGGTGCCGCGAGCTCTCGCCGATGGGCTGGGCGGCAATCCACGCGGCGCATAGCACCTGTGCAAAAGCCAGCCCTCCATTTGCGATCCTCACACCTTCGACGGTTGTGTGGTGTTGCGCTTGGAGGGCTGGCTCGCTAAGGTGCGGGGGCGCCCGGCGGCGCCGATTGACCCAAGCATGGCCACCTTCTCTAGGATTGATCAAAATACGCCCCGCGACTTTGGATCGCGGCAATGGGTCCGCGGCCTTCTGGTCCTGGCGATGTTGCTGGGCACGGTCGCGTGCGCTGAAGACGCGGTCACGGGCGACGATACGGCCCAAACCACCGACGCAGCGGCCAAGGACGCACTCAGCAGCATCGATGGCGCGGTCACGGACGCCGCGGTCACGGCTGGCTGCCCGCCCAAGTTCGCCGGATGCAGCGGCACGAGCCGGTGGATTTGCGACGATCAGGGCAAAGGCTTTGTCGAATCGCCGTGCCCGGCCTCGCTCCACTGCGATCAGGGCGCGTGCGTGGAGTGCAACGCCGACTACCCGTGTGGCCCCGACCTGACCTGCCAAGCGGGCAAATGCGCCGCCCAACCGCTTGAGGTGACGACCAAGTCTTTGCCTCCGGCCCTGGTGGGCAAGCCGTACACCTTTGCCTTGCAGGCCCAAGGCGGCGTCAAGCCGTACAGCTGGAAGCTCAGCCAGGGCGCCTTGCCGGCGGGCATCACCCTGGGCGCAGACGGCGCCTTCTCCGGTTCCGCCGCTGCCCCGGGCGCCTTCAGCTTTGCCGTGCAGGTCCAAGACGGCAGCCAGGCGCAAAAAGAGCAGATCCTGGCGCTCGACATCAAGGACGGCGGCCTGGTCATCACCACGACCTCACCGCTCAAGCCGGCCACAGAGGGCGAACCGTACAAGCTGACGCTGGCGGCCCAGGGCGGAACGCCGCCTTATTTCTGGGGTTTGGTCGGAGGCAAGCTCCCCGATGGGGTCACGCTGGGCAGCGACGGCAGCCTGCAGGGCACGCCGACGACCGACGCCACCGCCACCTTTGACATCAAGGTGTTTGACAACAGCCCGAGCCCGCTGACCGCCACCAAGGCCTTTGAGCTGCCGATCAAGCTCGCGCCGCTGGAGATCGTCGGCAGCCAAGAGCTCAACCTTTTTATTACCAAAATCATTGTGTTGCCCCTGATCATTGTGGTCGACAAGGTGCCCGTCCCCTACAGCGCCAAGCTGGAAGCCAAGGGCGGCAAGAAGCCGTACACCTGGAGCGAGACGGCGTTGCCGGGGGCGGTCAAGAGCTTTCTGCCCAAGTCCGGGGTGCCGCAAGGGCTCAAGCTCGCGGCCGACGGCGCGATCAGCGGCAGCGTGACCGACCCGAGCTTGGTGTTTGAGCTCAAGGTGCCGCTCAGCCAGATCGTGTTGAAAGGCTTCTTCTTTGCCGCGCAGGTCAGCGACAGTCAGAGCAAGGCGCAGAGCAAAACCGCGCTGTTTATCATCCCCACGGTGCCGGTGGGCGGCTAGCGCCGATGCAAGCGCTCCGCACCGCGCTGGACTGGCTGCAACAACAGCCCCTGGCGCTGTGGGCCCTGGCGACGGCGGTGATGTTTGCCCTGAGCCTGGGGCTGTCGGCTTGGCTGGTCGTGCGGATGCCCGCAGATGTGTTCCTGCGCGAGAGGGTGCCGGACCTGACGCCGGGCGGGCGGATCAGGCGTGTGGCACGCAATAGCCTGGGCACACTGCTAATTATCCTGGGGCTAGTACTCTCTCTGCCCGGCGTGCCCGGCCAAGGCCTGCTCACAGTGCTGCTGGGGCTGGTGCTGCTGGATGGCCGCGGCAAGCGCAAGCTGGAGCTCAAGCTGGTGCGGCGGCCGGGGGTGCGGCGGTCGATCAACCGCTTGCGCCAGCGTTTTGGCCGCGAGCCGTTGCAGCTGCCTGACAATCCTGGCGATCCCGCGTAGGCTAGCCATCCCCCGCCTTTGCAGGAGCCCGCCATGCCGATCCGCCGCCTCCCCCTCTGGACTATCGCCCTGGCTATTTGCGCAGCGTGCAGCGGCGAAGAGCCCGCGGCGGTCTGCGCCAAGCCCTGCCCTGCCCTGGCCCCGGCGGCGCAGTTCAGCGCGACTCAGGGCGGCCTAGCCAGCCAGTGGCAGGCCTGGGCCCTGGTGGACGGCGCTTGGCAGCAGGGCGAGGTGGTTCCGGCCGCCAGAGAGGCGTGCGGCTGCAGCGGCGAATTGCGCTTGCGTGCGCGGATCAAGCTGACCAAGCCCGCCGCGGTGAGCCGGATTGAACTGCGCGGCACCTGGGCCAATCTGCCGGCGACGCAGTGGTGGAGCCAGGGGTTTCAGTCGTGGTCGCAGTGCGGCGCCCTGGCGCTTGCCGGCCAACCGTCTGAAGCGGATGTGCAAAAAGCCCTT
>JBIKTV010000459.1:0-4716 GCA_044347905.1 Myxococcota bacterium | reverse complement strand
GCCAGGGCACGTGCTGGTGTTTTTGCCGGGTGAAGAGTCGATCAAGCAGGCGGCGATTGCGCTGCGGGTGCGCAGTGTCGAGCGCGATGCGGTGGTGCTGCCGCTGTACGGGGCGATGCAGCGCGAAGACCAGGAGAAGGTCTTTAGCGAATTTGGCGGCCGCAAGCTGATTCTGGCGACCAACATCGCGGAGACGTCGATCACGGTGGACGATGTGCGCCATGTCATCGATTCCGGGCTGGCCAAGGTGCCGCGGGTCAGCGTGCGCACGGGGGTGACGCAGCTGCGCGAAGAGGGCATCAGCCGCGCGTCCGCCGATCAGCGCCTGGGGCGGGCAGGGCGGACGGCTCCGGGGCGCTGCGTGCGCCTCTACAATGAGCGCGAGTACATGGCGCGGCCGCCCTTTACCGATGAAGAGATTCTGCGCCTAGACCTGACCGAGACCGTGCTGCGGTTGCTCGATTTGGGCGTGCGCGACGTGGAGAGTTTTGCCTTTCCGACCCCGCCGGTGCGCACGCGGCTCATGGCGGCGCTGGACTCGCTGCTGCAGCTGGGGGCGATCGACACCAACCGGGTGATGACGCCGATTGGCAAGCAGATGGTGCCCTATCCGCTGTCGCCGCCGCTGGCGCGCATGGTGATTGAGGCGCTGGACCACCACCCGGACATCGCCGATGACGTGCTGCTGCTGGCCGCCTGGTGGTCTTCGCGGCCGCCGACGCTGTATCCCGCCGGTCAAGAGGATCTGGCGCGCAAGGCCCACGGGCGTTTTGCCGATCCGCTGGGCGATGCCCACACGGCGCTAAAGATGGCCCGCGGTTGGCAGCAGGCGGCGGACAAGAACGCGTACTGCCAGAAGAATTTTCTTGACCCTTCGACGATCGCCTTCAATTTTAGCGCCCATCGCCAGCTGCGGCAGATTGCGGAGAAGCGCGGCACGGAGATCGCCAGCGGCGGCGACCTGCTCAACATTGCCCGCTGTGTGGCCGCCGGCTTTGCCCAGAACGTGCTCGCCTCCCACGGGCGGTTTTACGAGGGGCCGTCGGAAGACAAGGTGCTGATTCACCCGGCGAGCTCGCTGTACGGCATGTCGCCGCGCTTTGCCGTGGCCACGGAGATCGTCATCTCGCAGCGCTGTTACGCGCGGCAAGTGGTGGCGCTGAAATCGGCTTGGGTCGCTGAATTTCGCCCGGATTTGGCGGACCGCTGGAAGCTGCAGACCGACCATCTCAAGCGCGGCGAGGGGGTCAAGCCCGTCAAGATCGACGTGCTGCACTTGGGCCAGGTGATGGTGGCGGTGGACAGCGGCAAGGGCCGGCCGCGGGTCGAGCTGGACCGCGATCAGGTGATGGCGCTGCTGGCGCAAGGGCCGATCGAGGTGCCCGAAGAGATGGGCCGCTGGCAAGGGCGAATTCGCTGGAATGATCGCTACTTTGCCCAGGGGACCCCGCTGACGGCGCTGCTGGCGCTGCTGCCGCTCCTGCCGCTGCCCAAGGACGGCGCGGACCTGAACTGCGCGGTGCCTGAGGGGGCGCTGCTGGAGCCGATGCGCAATCGCCACACGCTGTTGCGCCATCTGCCGGTGTTGCTGCAGCCGATGATGCCGCACGCGGGCAAGAAGCCGGGCTGGGCGGGGCTGATCTGCAACGGCGATGACGGCTACTGGTATGAAGTCATGGCTGATTATCGCGAGGCCGTGGAGACGAGCGCGGCGTCCGTCGAGCTGTTGCTGCAGGCCTACGACGGCGACACCGAGGCCGAAGAGCAAGTGCAGGCCGTGTTGACCCGCTTGCAGGACCAGGTGGAGAGGGTGCGGGCGGCCCTGGAGCGCAGCCGCGAGAAGAGAGCGCAGCGCCGACCCTAGAAGATCAGCTGCTAGAACGTGTACTTGACGCCTGCCGAGCCGCTGTAGGAGCGGGTGGCCTCGTCATCTGCGTCGACGTCGTTTTGCGTGGCCAAGCTGGCAGAAACGCGCCAGTGCTTGGTGATTTTCCAGTTGGCGCGCAGGCCGAGCGAGTTGTTGTAGCCGGCGTCGTCCAGATACTCGGCGTGGCCAAAGGTGGCGCTGAGCTTGACGGGGCCGATCTTGTGGGCGGCGGCAAACGCGGTGCGCAGTGAATAGGGGGCGATCGCCACGCCGGTGCCAAAGGACGCGGTGTTGGGCGGCGCTTTGGTGGTGGTGCCCGGCAGGGGGCGGCCGGCAGAGGCAAGGGTAAAGTACCCAACATCATTGGGGTCGTCGCTGTACCAGTACCAAGTTCCGGAGACCGACAGTTCGGTGTTTTGGTGGATGGTCTCGTCGATCGACAGGGTGATGGGCACGCTGACCACCGCCGCCTCGTGATTGGCGGTCAAGGGGGTCAGGCGCTCGCAGGTCTTTTTCAGCTTGAGCTGCTTGGGATAGACGTTGGCGCAATCCTGCAGCAATTTGTCTCTGGTGACGGTGGTGCCCTGGGCCGTGACCATCTCTTCGATCGTTTGGGTCGTCGCCAGGCGGTTGGGCGAAGCCGACAGTTCCACGGCGGTTTCCCAGTTGGAGTCGCCCATGGTGTCGTAGGTCAGGCTCAGCGACGCGCCTGCCGAGCTCGAGGTGGCCTTGAGCAAGGCCTCCGCGTCCACGGTCTGCATCGAGCCGTTGATCATCTGCTCCAGGCCCAGGGTCGTCGACGATTTTTCCGTCGCTTTGGGCGAGAAAGCCACACCAAAGGCCAGCGACCACTGGCCGTCCGCGTTCCAGTCAAACGCCGGGGTCCAGGACGCGCCTAGGCCAATAGAGCTCACCGTGGCGCCTTTGGTCTTGCCGGCCAGCGGGCCTTCTGTCACGGGCTGGGTGATCGGCCGCGAGAGCGAGAAGGAGCCGTCGATGCTCCAGGCGTCGCTAAAGTCGTATCCGCCGCTGACCCCGCCGCCCGTAGAGCCGCCGCCGGGGTAGCCATCGCTCGCCGGGGTGCGGCTGAGGTTGCCCAGCAAGCCGACGTTGCTCGCCTGCGCCGCGGTGGGCAGAAGGACCGACATCGCCAGGGTCGCCAGCAGGATTCTTGGGTTCACGCGCGCTCCTTGAAGGGGGGAGTCGGATTGTCGCAGGCGCGCCGCGGCCGTCAAGCGCTGCAAAAACGCCAACGGGGGACCTGGATGACTCCAGATCCCCCGCGGGACGTCGGTCAGAGGGGCGACTTACTTGTCGGCCTTCTTCTCAGCCTTGTCAGCCTTCTTCTCGGCCTTGTCGGCCTTCTTCTCAGCCTTGTCGGCCTT
Source organism: Myxococcota bacterium (assembly GCA_044347905.1). Classification (GTDB taxonomy): domain Bacteria; phylum Myxococcota_A; class UBA9042; order UBA9042; family UBA9042; genus SXRM01. The sequence continues at coordinate 1,464 of JBIKTV010000459.1, read as the reverse complement.
CTTCTCGGCCTTGTCAGCCTTCTTCTCGAGCTTGTCGGCCTTCTTCTCCATCTTGTCGGCGGCCTTCTCGAGCTTCTCAGCCTTCTTCTCTTCGCCCTTCTCGGCGGCCTTCTCAGCCTTCTCTTCCAGCTTCTCAGCCTTCTTCTCGACCTTCTCGGCCTTCTTCTCGATCTTCTCAGCCTTCTTCTCGGCCTTCTCGGCGACCTTCTCAGCCTTCTCGGCCTTGGCCTCCTGCGCCATCACGGGAGCAGCAACAGCGAGACCGAGAACCAGAGCCAGAACGGTGAACAGACGCATGGTGAACTCCAAAAAGAGCGGAAGGCCTTGGGGGCGACCGCTGGACAGCACAGTCATTGAGCGGCGCACTCGCGACCGCCAAACAGGAGGCGATGAACATCGCCATCGCAGGGGGGAAGGGCCACCTTGCGGCGCCCTCAACCAATAGACCCCGGACGGAGCAGAAGGTAAAAAGCCGCATCTGCGGGGACCCGCGAGGCCCTCACTGCGGTATTGATGCCAGGGCAGGCGTCAAAATACCCAGCAAACCAGGGAGATCGTCGACATGGACCCAGTGCCCGGCGTTGGCGAGCACATGCACGTGCAGCCGCGGGTGGCGGGCGGCGTCGAGTTCCGCGATCAATTGGCCCGTCCAGCGCGGCTCGCGTCCGGCGCGCAGCAGATGCACGTCGACGCCCGCCGCAGGTTCGCGCAGCGCCGGCCAGCTGTCCGTGGCAAAGTAGGAGGCGAGCAGGAGCTCGATGACGTCCAGGTCAAAGCGCCAGCGCAGGCCGTCTGGGCCCTGAACGACGTTGGTCGTCATCCACTGGGCGATCGCCTGCGGCTGGCCGCGCGCCAATAGTTCGCGGACCACGTCGGACCGCTGGGCCAGCGGCTGCGGCACCTCGCGCAAGGCCTCCAGGACCTGCAGCACGCCGCTCTTTCCCGCGTCGTCCCGCTGGGTCAGATGCGGCTGGGTGTCCAGGGCCCAGACTTGCCGCAGCCGCGGCCAGAGATCGGCGGACTGCGGACGGGCGAGCTCCAGAGCGACCTTGCCGCCAAAGGAATGGCCGATCACGGCAGAAGGTTGCAGGCCAAGGTGCTGGCAGAGGGCGGTCACATCGGCGACGCAGGCCTGGACGCTGTGGGGCGCAGGAGCGCCGGTCGAGTCGCCGTGGCCGCGGAGATCGACGAGGAGCCATTGCCAATCAGGCAGTTGTGCGGCTAGCTGCTGGGCCATGCTGCGCAGGTTGCGCGCGGAGCCGAGGATGCCGTGCAGCAGCACGCCGACATGGGCCGCCGGGAGGCTGGGCGGGAGCAGCGAATAGGCGGGAAGCCAAGGCGTGGGCAAGGTTGGGCTCTGCGGCAGCGTGCCGCGGCGGTGAGGATAGCCAATCTCCGCGCTGGCGTCGCGGGGCACCCTGAGGACGGGGTGACGAGGGCGCCGAGACCGCAGTCCAGATCAAT
>JBIKTV010000458.1:0-4717 GCA_044347905.1 Myxococcota bacterium | reverse complement strand
GCGGCACCTAGCCCGGCGCCTGGGTTCGCGGCCTTGGCTTGCGCTGCGGTGCTGGCCCTTTGGCGTTCACGGCGGCGGCGCATCCTGGGGGTGGGCCTCGCGGCCCTGGTGCTGGGCTTGGGATGTGCAAAAACGCCGGCGGAAAAGGCCGAATTGGACTCCAGTACACCATCGGACACTACCCTGGATGCCGACGCGGGCGCCGACGGCGATGGGCCGGACACTACCCTGGATGCCGACGCGAATGCCGACGGTGATGGGCCGGACAAGACCTTGGATGCCGACGCGGATGCCGACGGCGACGGCCCGGACAATATCCTCGATGCCGACACGGATGCCGACACGGATACTGACACGGATACTGACGCTGCCGCTTGGGATGCCACCCAGGGCGGCGATTCCGATGCCGCTGCCCTCGACACGGCTGTGCCGGCGACGCTGGTGTACGACTGCGCCAACCTGCCCCAGGGGCCGTTTCCGCTGGAGGCCGTGCCCGGGGCGATCGCCTCCGAAGACATCGCCTTTGACAACCAGGGCAACCTGATTGGCTCGAACAACAAGGCGATTTTTAAGACAAAGTTTGGGGGCAAGGGCAAGGTGTGGATCCCGGGGGTCGACCAGCGCGCCGGCATGCGCTTTCTGCCCAACGGCAAGCTGGCGGTGTGCGATGACAAGCTCGGGCGGATCCTGCTGTTTGACCAAGACGGCAGCCAGAGCGTGCTGGTGCAAGGGCTCAGCTATCCCAACGGAATCACCACGGATCTCAAGGGCTTCATCTATGTCACGGAGCACGACGGCAACCGCGTCCTGCGCATCCACCCGTACACCGGCGCCTACACGGTGCTGACCAAAGAGATCAAGAATCCCAACGGGATCATCTTTGACCCCAGCTTTTCGCACCTGTACATCGGCTCCTTTGCCACGGGGTCGATCTACAAGCTCGCGCTGTCGCCCCAGGGCGTGCCGGGCAAGCTGGTGACCTGGGCGAGCCCCATCGGCCCGGGCGGCCTGCTCGACGGCATTGGCGTGGATGCCTGCGGCAACGTCTACGTCTGCGAATACGGCGCCACGGATATCTGGCGCATCCCGCCCAGCGGCAGCCCAGCGGTCAAAATCATCGACGCGAGCACCGACCAGACCTACCTGCCCAACCTCCAGTGGGGCACCGGCCAAGGCTGGGATCCCATGAGCATTTACATCCCAGACGGCTGGAAGATCGGCGTGTGGCGCGTCCAACTGGGCGTCCCCAGCGCCCCCAGGCCGTTTCCATGATCGCCACCGGCGCGACCAAGCCGACCGAGCCGATCGAGGCGGTCCAAGGGACGGAAACGATGAAGGGTCCGCGTACGCCGCCTGGAACACTAGGCAAAATCCCTATGCGCGCGCTAGGTTTTCTGAGCCTTCTGCTCTGCGCCGCGACGGCTCTAGCGTGTGGCAGCAGCGCCGACCCGCCGGCCGTGGAGAATTGCCTGATCGCCGCAAATGCCGAGGTCGACTTCGCCCAGCAGCTGGGCTGTGTGGCCGATTTTGACGCCCTGGCGTGGCGACCGCCGGACACCAGCATTCCGGGGGCGCGATCGTCCAAGACCATCGTCGACACTGCGCAGGCCCAGGGCAGCGATCCCGGGGCGCTCTACTTACTCAATGCCTCTAAGTATCCGATTCATTATACGTTTGCTCAGAAGTTCTTGTCGGGCAAGGGCAAGCCGCTGGTCAAGGACGCGGGCAGTTTTGCCGCGCAGGAGTACTTTTCGCCCACCCGGCGCTTTCTGCTGGGCGCGCTGACCCGCTACGACGGCCCCAAGGTGTGGGCGTGGGAAATTGCGCCGTATGACACGATGACGCCAGAGCAAATCACCGCGGCGTGGGACAAGCTGGTGGCCCACATCCCGTTTGGCAAAGAGCTCTACTTTCACCCCACGAGCGAGGCCTTGCAGGCCCTGAGCGCCCAGCTGCCGCCGCGGATCCGGGTGATCTCGACCGATCAGCTGTTCAAGGGCAGCGATTTTCAGCCTCTCAACCCCGGGGTGGCGATCGGCCAGCTGCGGTTTTACAAAGTCGCCGAGCTCGATGCCAAGAGCCGCTGGGTGACGCCGCGCGACATCGCCGTGCTGGATGCGGTACCCAACGACATTTCTGTGGTCGCCGGCCTAGTGACCGCGGAGCTGCAAACGCCGCTTTCCCACGTCAATGTGCTGTCGCAGAACCGCGGCACGCCCAACATGGGCCTCAAGGGGGCGATGCAGCACGCCAAGCTGCGGGCGCTAGAGAACCGCTGGGTGCGCCTGGAGATCACGGCTTTTGACTGGAAGATCAGCGAGGTGACCAAGGCTGAGGCCGACACCTGGTGGCAGAGCCACAAACCGCCCGCGGTCAAGGTGCCGGAGCTCGACCTCAGCGTCATGGAGCCGCGCGATTGCAGCCAGGTGACCGCAGCTGAGGTGGCGGCCTTTGGCGGCAAAGGGGCCAACTACGGGCAACTGTGCCATATCAAGGGGCTTCCCGTGCCGCCGGCCATCATCGTGCCGGTGTACTTCTACCACCAGTTCAGCCAAAAAATCGGCCTTCCGGCACGGATTCAGGCGCTGCAGGCCGATCAGGCCTTTGCCAATGACCCGCTGGTGCGCGAACAAAAGCTCACGGAGCTTCAGGATTTTGTCGAAACGGCGCCTTTGGACCCGGCGTTTGAGGCGAGCTTGACCCAGCAGATCGCCCAGCATTTTCCAAACCAGCGCGTGCGCGTGCGCTCCAGCACCAATGCCGAGGATCTGGACGGCTTTACCGGCGCCGGCCTGTACACCTCCAAGACCTTTGACCCGGCGGACCCCGGCAAGCCCCTGGCCAAGGCCGTGCGCCAAGTGTGGGCGAGCCTGTGGAACCTGCGGGCCTGGGAAGAGCGCGATTGGCGCGGCATTGACCACCAAGCGGTGGCGATGGCCCTGCTGATCCACAGAGGTTTTCCGGCTGAGGATGCCAACGGCGTGGCCCTGACCAACAACCTGTTTGACCCGACCCAGCCGGCCTTCTACGTCAACGTGCAGTTTGGCGACACGCCGGTGGTGCGCCCGCCGGTGGAGGTCACGACCGACCAGTTTCTCTACTTCTACGCCTATCCCAACCAACCGATGGCGTGGCTGGGGCACAGTTCGCTGATGCCGGCGGGCGAGTCGGTGCTGAGCGCGGCCCAGGTGCAGGAGCTGGGGGCGGCCCTCAACCTGCTGCACGAGGCGTTTGCGCCGATTTATGCCAAGCCCGGGAAATTCTACGCGATGGATGTGGAATTCAAATTCAACACGGATCCCGGTCAAGCCAGCAAGCTGTGGATTAAGCAGGCGCGGCCGCACCCCGGCTGGCTGGGGCAATAGGCCAAAATGAGGAACGATGCATAGTTATCCCAGGGTCCCCTTTCTTGTCTGCGCTGCGATGACGGTCGCGCTGCTGGCCAGCTGTGGCGAAGAAGCCTCCCCCGCGGGCGCAGCTGCCGGCGACACCGCTGCGGAGACGTCCTTGGCAGACGCGGACTCGGGCGGGGTGGCAGACGCCGACGCGCAAACCGCAGGGGATACCGCAACAACAGGTGATCAAGGGCAATTACCCATGGATGCCCAGGACGCTGCGGCGGCTACGGCCGGGGCGTGTCCGGCCGATCAGCGGGTCGGGCGCTTTGAGGTGCTGCAAGACAGCGTCTACGGCGGATCGGTGGCTGGCAATGTCGCGGACCGCATTGACGCCTTGCAGCTGCTGGTGGCCAAGGAGTCGCAGGGGTCTTGCACGCTCTACCAGCGCAAGGCGGCGGTGTGTTCGCCCGGCTGCACCGGCCAGCAGCAGTGCGTGCGCGACCAGGGCTGCCAGGCGTTTCCGGCGCCGATCGACGTGGGCAAGGTGGAGGTGACGGGCCTGGTCAAGCCCGTGGCGATGAGCCCTAAGGGCGCCAACAAAGACTATTTCTTTACCGATTTTGACGCCGATCCGGCCGCGCCCATGGCCGACCTCAAGCTCACGGCGAGCGGCGGTCAGGTGGCGGCCTTCTCGCTCCTGGGCAAGGCTTCGCCGCCGCTGCTGGTGCAGAACACCTCGGCCACACTGACCAAAGGCAAGGCGCTGAGCCTGAACTGGACGCCGGCCGCCGCCAGCGCGTTTGTGGTGCGCTTGTCGCTCAATGTCGATCAGCACGGTCTGACGCCGGTGACGCTGGTGTGCGAGACCGCCGACACCGGCGCGTTCGCCGCGCCCGTGGCCCTGACCGATGCCCTGCTAAACTATGGCATTTCCGGCGCCGCGACGGCGACGCTAGAGCGCCTCACCGTCGACTCGACCCCGATCAGCCTGCCCGCGGGCGGCAAGGGCTGCGTGGAACTGCTCGCCGCCAGCCGGGTGGCGTTGCAGGTGTTGGCGCAGTAGCCCGAAGGGCGGTCAAAGTGGAACAGTAGCCCAGAGGGCGGTCAAGGTGGAACAGTAGCCCGGAGGGCGGCCAAAGCGGAACAGTAGCCCGGAGGGGGCGGCCAAGGAGGTTGCCATGGCCCAAATTCGGCGACAGTTGCTGTTGAAAATGCTGGTGGTTCTTGCGCTCCTGGCCTGCGGACGAGCGGTCGCGGCTCCGGCAGTGCCGCCCGACCTGCAGCCGCCGCAGCTGACGCAGGACGCCAAGCCCGTGTATCCGCCGGCCTTGCGCGAGCGCGGTGTGGCGGGGGAGGTGGTGGTCGAGTTGACCGTCAGC
>JBIKTV010000457.1:0-4719 GCA_044347905.1 Myxococcota bacterium | reverse complement strand
TAGCAGGTTGGGGCCTAGGGCCCAGGGCGAGCGATGCCGCTAAAGGTAGCGGGCGAATCCACTTGAACTTCACCCGCCTGCACGCGCAGCCGCCAGCGGCCGTCGCCCAGTCCGCGCTGGGCCAGCGTCGCCTCGCCGCTCGCAAAGTCGAGGATCTCCGCGTCCTGGCCGGCGATGCGCCGCGACACTTGCTCTGCCAGCGCCCGCACGCCGTGGTCGCACAGCTTCTCTAGCCGCTCCGGCCCCGCCAGCCGGCCAAGGCACAGGCCAGCCAGGCATTTTTCGCCAAGCTTTTGGCCAACGGCAGGGCATTTGGCGCGGCTGAGCAGCACGTCGGCCAGCGTCTCGCCGCCCAGGGGCCTAAACACCAGGGGCCCTGCGGCCTGCAGCAGCATGGTCCCCAGCGGCACGCCAAAGCGGTGCGGCCCCAGGGCCAGGCGCGGCGGCGTCTTTGCGGTGGCATCCGCTTGGAGGAGCGCCAGGCTCAAAGTGGCCGCAGGCACCGACCCGACCAGCGCCGCGGGCAATGGAATCTGCAGCGTCTGCCCTGCCGCGGCGAACCTGAGCGCGATGGGCCGGTGCTGCGCGGCCGTTGGGAGCTGGGGCGTGAGTTCACTTTGCAGTTCAAGTACCTCAGCCATGGTCCGCAGCGCCTCCACCTGGGCACTCAGCCCGGCAAAGCCGCCGCCGGTTTGGCCCAAGATGGCCTCATCGAGCCAGTCGGCCAGCTTGGACTCCAGGGAATCGGGCAGCAATTTGCGCAGATCCGTCACCACGCCGGCGCCAGAGAGCTCGGCCGCGGCCAACAGCGTGCGGCCCGGGTGCTGCTCAAGATCGCCGATGAGCGACAGGCCGGCGGCGGTCTTTTTGCCCAGCAGTCCTGCGGTTACGGGGTCAAGCCGGGTGGTCAGCAGGTAGGCGCCCGCCAAAGCAGGGGCCGGGGCGGCCAGCAATGCCAGGGGCCCGTTGCCAGCGGCGGGATTCTCTGCCACCGGCGCCGAGCTGCACGCGGCGAATGCGGCACAGACCATCGACAAACAGCTGAGGTGGGGCAGGCGCATGGCGATCCTTGGCGGCACTGGTTGTTGGGGCTGGGGTAGATGGGGCTGGGGTAGGTGGGGCACGCAAAGAGCGGCCATCGCTGGGAATTGAAGCTCGAACAGACCCAACGCCATCCGCCGACGTGCTTTCGCTTGCTCCTGAGCTTCACCGGCGCCGCGCCGCAGCGGGTCTTGGGCCGGCTCCCGGACGCAGCGCCAAGGCTACGCCGCTGGTTACAGGCCGGTCAAGCCGGGGCAGCCCGCAAGGCAGGGCTATCGCAAGAACCGCTGGACCGCCCACACCGTCATTCCCGCGAAGGCGGGAACCCAGGCGAATGGTTTGGTTTTAGCCTGGGCCCCCGCCTCCGCGGGGGTGACGAAGGGGGCCAATTGGACCACGCGGTCGTCTTGTAACCGCAGATCCATGCTTCTTGCGATAGCCCCAGCCCGCAAGGGGGAAGCCCCAGAGGGGGCCCAGAAAACCTGTTTCGCAAAGCGTCTTTATGCGCAAAGAGCTTACAGATTCTCCGGGGGGCGCTAGGTTGTGAGACTCCTCCAACCCCCGGACTCCACGAGGTCTCCCTTGCGCCACCGCCATCTGATCGCCCTTCTGGCCCTCGCCGCTTGGTCCTGCGCCGCGCCGCCGTCGCCAAACACCGGCTCCGCAGCCGCGGGGGACGCCGTCGCTGCCACCCCAGACGCGAGCGGGCTGGACAGTGACGCCGCCGCCCAGGCAGACGTCAGCCAGGCCGGAGACGGCGCAGAGCTGCAGGATAGCCCAGGGGAATTGGCCGCCGGAGACGCGCCGCAGGCCGAGGCTGGCGCCTGCCTCTCCGGCAGCCCGTGCGACGACGGCGACAAATGCACGGCGGGCGACAAATGCGTGAACGGCCAGTGCCTGGGCCAGCCGCTGGACTGCGGCCAAGGCCTGCCGCCGTGCAAAAAGGCCGCGTGCGAGCCCGGCTCCGGCCTGTGCCTCATCAGCGACAAGGACGGCGCCTGCGATGACGGCGACCCCTGCACCCAAGCCGACGCCTGCCTGCTGGGCGCCTGCACAGGCATGCCAAAACCGGGCTGCTGCACGGTGAATTGCGCCGGCAAGGCCTGCGGCGGCGATGGCTGCGGCGGCTCTTGCGGCAACTGCCCAACGGGCGAGGTCTGCGGCAGCGGCAGCTGCGTCAAGAGCACCCCGGCCGGCGAAACCTGCGCGGACGCCACGCCCATCCCGGCGCTGCCCTTTAGCCACAGCGGCAGCACCGCCAACGCCAAAAACGACCTGCAAGCGCCCGATAAAGCCTGCTACAACGCCCCCTTAGGCACCTATGGCCCAGACGTGGTCTACCGCTACAAGGCCCCGGCCGACCAGACCATCGGCGTCAAAATCAGCGGCTCCTCCAACAAGCCGGCCGTCTATATCACGCCTCAGTGCGGCGATCTCAAGAACGCTTGCCTGGCCGGCGCGCTGGGTTTTGGCCAGGGCCAGCTGGGCCCCATCTACGCCAAGATTGCCAAGAACCAAGAGGTTTTCATCATCGTCGATGCGGATTCTGCCGGCGGCGACTACACCCTAGACGTCACCACCTGCGCCCCCAACTGCAGCGGCAAGCAGTGCGGCAGCGACGGCTGCGGCGGCGTCTGCGGGGAATGCGCCAAGCTCTCCGCTTACAACTGCTCTACCGCCGGCACCTGCCTGTGCGTGGCCGACTGCAAGCAAAAAACCTGCGGCGACAACGGCTGCGGCGGCTCGTGCGGCAGCTGCGACGGCGGCAAAGTCTGCGACGACGGCATCGCGGGCGGCTTCACCGGCCAATGCATCGCCCCCGGCCAGAAGGGCGACACCTGCGCCACCGCCATCGCGGTAGACAAGGCCGAATTCACCTACAGCGGCAGCACCGCAGGCCTGGGCAACCACCTGTACGGCTGGGCTTTCTGCCAGGGCAACGGCACGGGGGCCTACTACGGTGACGAAGCGCCGGACATGGTCTTTGCCCTGGGCGGCCAGGAACCGCAGACCTGGCATGTGGAGCTGACCAAGCAGGGCAGCAACCTGGAGTTGTACGCCCTGAGCGATTGCCTGGACCCCACCACTTGCCAGCAGGCCGGCTACCAGGGATTCGCCCTCAAGACGCAGATTCTGGTGGAATCGCCAAGCAAGGCGCCGATTTTTGCGGTGGTCGACGGCTACTCTGACCAAGCGGGGACCTTTACCCTGGTGGCCAAACACTGCAAAGCGCCAAGCGATTGCCCCTCGGCGATCCCGGGCGAGTACTGCAGCTTTGCCGCGCCGATGGGCCCCTTGCCGTTCAAGGACCAGGGATCGCTTGGCATCGACAGCTACTTCCTGCCCAAAGGCGCGTGTGGCGCAGGCAAAGACCTGGGCAAAGGCGGCGGCAACAAGGCGTACGCCCTGCAGGCGGCCAAGACGGGCAAATACAAGGTCACCGCGGTGGGCACCGGCGGCATGGATCCGATCCTGTACGCGGCCAAGGACTGCACCAAGCTGGCCAGCACCTGCGGGGGCTATGCCGACAAGACCGGCGAAAAGGGCACAGAAACGCTAGAGATCAGCGCGGTGGCCGGTGAGACCTGGTACGTGGTGGTGGATGGGCCGACGAGCGCAGGCGGCAGCTTTTCGCTTGAAGTGGTGGGGCCGTAGGCGGCGGGCTGGGGCGTGGTGCCCGCTGAGCTTTTGGCCCAGGTCCATGATCCAAGGTCAAAAGCGCGGTAGGTGGACTCGCAGCAATGGCCCTATCGCCACCGAAGCGGCCACCGCGTAGAACAGCCACGGAGCCCGGGCAGCCACCTTGCGCCATGGCGGCGAGCCAAGCCGGCCCAGGAGCCAGGGGAGCCCCGCAAGAAGGCCAGCCAAAGCCAGCAGCAAAGGGTCGCTGGGCTGAGGGGGCAGCCAGCCAAGCGCTGGGTCGATGCGATGGAGCCCTAGCCAACTTGCTCCGGCCATCAGCGCCGCGCTGGCCCAGACCAGCACCCAGGCGAGCAGCCACTGCCGCGGCCTCGTGGCCAAGCGCCAGCGCAGGACCGGCGCAATAGGCTCAAACCGCGCCACGCGCCCGGCCCCGACCAGCCGATAGCCCACGGCCCAGCACCCGGCGATGATCATCAGCAGACCGTCGTTGCGCACGCCGAGCCAGCGCCACGCCAGCACCATCGGCACGGCGACGATCCACAAGCGCAAGCAGATCATGGCGAATACGCCGCCCAGTGCCTGGGGACGCGCCAGATCGAGCCAGCGGAGCAGCCCCGGCAATTGCGGCCATGGCGCCGCGCTCGAGGTCGAAGGGGGCGCAGGGAGAAGGGTCATGGGTGTCCTCGCCAGCGGCCGAGCCCGCAAGGGGAGCGCGGGCGTGCAAAGCCCCGGCGGCTACGGTAGCAGGTGCGGCCGGCCGTGAAAATAGCAAGGCAGTGCGGGATGTTTGGGGGGTGCGCACAATTCGCCGCAGAGCCGAGCTTTGTGGCGGGTGGTGTAGGTCGTGGGTGGGGGTGCTGGCTTTTTGGGACAAGTTTGGGGGCATCCTGGCCCAGCCGCGCCGCAATGCGGCGGCGGCCGGGGCCAGGACCGCGCCCTATCGTCCGGCTTGCCAGCCGGCCGACCGAGCCCGCGAGCGCGCCGCGGCTGGGGGGCTTTTGGTGCGCCGGGGTTTTTGAGGCCGCGCGACGCTCG
>JBIKTV010000099.1:0-14966 GCA_044347905.1 Myxococcota bacterium | reverse complement strand
TGAGTCGCTCTCGCACCAATTCGGCGCTGCCGGGCTTGAGGGCCCCCCGGGCTTTCCACGCCAGCATCAGGTAGTGCAGCCGCTGGTTGTCGTCCTGGGCGCCATCGGCCAGCGCCAGCCAGCGCTCGGCGTGGACGCGCAGCCCCTCTAGCACCGGGGCCACAGCCGGCACCGCCATGCGCTGGGCAAGCTCTACGGCCAGCGTGGGATCCTCCGGCAGCGCCGACGCGTGCTGGGGCTCGAGCAATTGGCCTTTGACGATCACATTTGCGCAGGTGTGGTCCTGGCGCACTTCGTCCAGCGCCGGGCTCGCCTGGTAGCGGACCGCGGCATCTTTGCCTTTGCCCTGCAGCCACTTGACCTGCAGTTGCGCTGCCAACTTGAGCGTATGCACGGTGACCGAGTAGTCGTACGGCAGCCAGACCTCATTGGGCGTCTTCTCCGGCGTCTGCTCTGCCAGCTGATTCGCGGCGTCATGGGCCTTTTTGGCGGCGTCAGCATTGGCCTGCAATTGATTGAATTTGGGGGCTAACCGCTCAAGCTTGGCGTTCTCTTCGCTAATGCGCTTGGCGTAGTAGTCCAAATTGCTCTTCCAGCGCAGGGCGGCGTGGGTCTGCGGGCAGGCCAGCTTGCCGTCTGGGCACGGCGATGGCCGGCCGACGTAATAGGCGCGGTTCTCTTCGTCAACCTTGACCTTGACCTCTTGGAGTTGGTTTTGCAGCTGAAAGAGCTTGGCCTCCGCGCCGTTGACTTCGTCAATCACCGGGCGAAGCTCGTCATTGGCGGCGTTGAGCCGGGCCAGAGCCGCCGACAGCGCCGACTGGGCTTCATCCCACTTGGCGTTGTGGATCATCTCGGTCCGGTCGAGATAGTTCTTCTTGCGGGGCTCATCGACCTGGCTTCGCAGCACCGCGAGTTGCGACCAGCCCAATTCGACCGCACCGTCCGCACCTGCGGTGACAACGGTCAAACCCTGGGCATTTTGCAGCAACGGCGCCAACTCGCGGTTCCAAGCCGCCAGGGTCGCGTTCTGCAGGGCCGCCACCAACCCTGCGGGCAAGGTCTTGACCAACGGCGCCGCCATGGGGGCCACCCGCACACTGAGGCGGTACCGGCTTGCCGCGACCAGGGCAGCGTCCAATTTGGCCATGGCGGCGTCGCGCTTGGGGTCCGCCCCCAGCACCGCCTGCAGGGCCAACGACTTGATCCACGCCGCGCCGATCCAGCCCTTGGCCTTCGCAGCGGCGATCTGCCCGTTCAGTGTGCCCAGAACGGTTTTCTTTAGCGCCGCCGCCTCGGTGTCGATGGCCTTGATCAGCTTGGGGTCGCCGGGCCGCGCTTGGCGGGCATTGGCCAGGGCCGCCGCCGCTTGGACCGGATTGCCGGCCTGGCGAGCCATGCGCGCGGCCGTGAGCAGTTGCTCTGCCAAACCGTTTGCTGCCTTGGCGCGCAGGCCAACCAGCTCGGCATCGCCGGGATAGGTGCGCAGCCCTTCATCGGCATCGCGCAGGGCCCCAGCAAAATCGCTGGCTTGGAGATGAGCTTGGGCCTCAGCGCGGACCTGGGCAATTTTGCCTTGCTGCAGGAGCAGTTCGCGCAACGCAACGACATCTGGATGGTCGCGCTGCCAACTCTCCGCTTCGGCGAGCCGGGCTTGAGCCACCGCCACCTCGGCTTTCTGCCAGGCCACCTTGCCCTCGCCGGCTTTCCACGCGGCAATGGCCGGTGCCGCTCGCAGCCGCAGCTTTGCGCCGTCCGCAAAATCCTGAGGCCACTCCGCGATCAACTGCAGGGCTTCTAGCAATTGTTGCCACATGGCCTGCTGTTCTACGCGAAAGCTCTGCCCTTCCAGGCGCTGCAGCAGTCCCCGCGCCTGCCCCAAGGCCAAAGTGCAGCGCGACCTCACTTCCGCCGCGCGACCCCGCAGCTCAAGCACGCGGCTGTCCTGCGAATCGTAAGAGGCGGCCAGCACCAATTCGGCCTCGGCCGTGCCCAAGTCGTGATCTCTCAGCGCTCGCGAGGCCCGGTCCAAATGCGCAAGCAGGGCCTGCTGAAGCGCCTCGCCCAGCTTTGCGGCGATCAGCTCCGCTTCGGGTCCCGGCAGGGCCTTGTCAGCGGCGATGCGGAGTTGGCGCACGCGCTCATCGGGATCCGTCACTTCGGCGGCCAATTGCCCCACCGGCGTCTGTTGCGGTGCCCCACAGGCTGCCAGCAGCAGCGGACCACTCAATCCCCACGCCGCCCACCGCTTGATGCGATTGCCTGGCTGTCTGCGCATTGCCGTACCTCGCGTTGCAAAGAAACCGGGCAGAGTCTACTGGTTTTGCCGCATGGGCCATAGCCAGGCCAAGAGACGCGCCGCGGCCCCTCTTTGCTGCGGCCACCGCCGCTACTCTCCGGGATTGATCGCCTCAAACTGTGGCGGATCTGTGAGGATGCAGTCGTCAGCCTTGGCCTGATCGCTGCCCCGGGCGGTATAGCGGAAGGTCGAATACACGCCGTCGCAATCCTGGTCGCCGTAAGCCGTCACTTCAAGGGTTGCCGCGCCCATGGTGCCGCTGGCCTTATATTCGTAAACGAATTGATGCGGTTCATTGAGCCGCCAGCGCAGAGCCGACCACAGCGAGCGGTTCCACTCGATCTTCTGAACGTCGCAGCGGCCTTGCCCATCCGTCACGCTCGGGTCACAGCAGCTCAGCGCCCGGGTCGTGCGAATCTCGCCCTGCGGAAAACTACAGGCGGCGCGTTCTGGCGTCCCGGGCTGTAGCCGCGGCTTGACGTAGTACACCGAGGCCGAGCGCACGAGCCGCGACAGCTCGCGAAGCGCCTCATCTTGGGCCGCCCGTTCCATGAGCGTGGGGATACCCCAGGACGCGGCAAAAGCCAGCGCGCCCACCGCGGTGATGGTCATGAGTGTCTGGCGGTCCATTCGACTCAACCGCCGCAAACGCCCGATTTGGACTGGCAAGGGTACCAATTGCACGCCGGCGTGCCACCGTCCGCAGTGCTCGAGCAGAACTGCCACTTTCCGGTGCCGCAGCACTTGTAGTTGGTGCCGTTCTTGTAGGCGCACACCGCTCCGGGCTTGAGGCCGCACGCGCCCCACTGGCATGACGAACTGCACGCCTTGACCAGGCACGGGTCGCCGCAGCTCGCAGAGGTGGTGCCGGCCGCGCACACCCCCTGACCGCCACAGGTGCCGTAAGCGCTGTACGCGTTCCACTGGCACTGGGCGCTGCAGGTGCGGCTGCGCGATTGGGTGCCGCAGTTGCCGCAGCCCTGGCTCTGGTTCTCCGAGGCGCCCGGGGCGCAGACGCCCTGCCCGCTGCAGGTGCCCCAACTGCTCCAGCTGCCCCAGCCGCACTGGTTGGAGCACGTCCGTGTGCGCGTCTGGGTGCCGCAGTTGCCGCAAGCCTGCGATTCTGTTTGCGCTTGGCCGGGCTGACAGATGCCCTGGTTGCTCTGCAGGCACTGGCCGCCGCTGCACACCCCTGGGCCGCACGCGTTGTTGAGGTAGCTGCAGTCTTTGGCCTGCCCCGTACACTGGCCGTTGCTGCAGAAATCCCCGGTGGTGCAAGAGTTTCCGTCACTGCACGCCCCGCCGTTGTTGGCGGCCTGGCTAATGCACTGGCCTCCCTGGCAAATGCCTTTGCCGCAGCTGCTGTTCAAGCTACTGCAGTCCATCGGCGTGCCCTTGCAGGCGCCGGTCGCGCAGGAATCCTCCACGGTACACGGGTTGCCATCGTCGCATGAAGACGGCTTGGGCGCGGACTTGCACGAGCCGCTCTCGCAGACCCCGACCGTGCACGGCCCGTCAAAGCCGCTGCAGCTCTTGGGCTTGCCCAAACAGGCGCCCTCTTGGCAGATGTCCTGTTCCGTGCAGGCGTTGCCGTCATCGCAGTTGCCGACCTTGGGGGCGACGATACACGCTCCCTGACTGCATACGCCTTGGGTGCATGGGCCGTCTTTACCGCTGCAATCCATGGCCTTTCCGGCGCAGGTGCCGGCCGAGCACTTGTCCGCCACCGTACACGGGTTGCTGTCGTCGCAGGCTAGGCCATTCTGCAGGACGTACGCGCTCTTGTTTTGCAGGGGATTGCACACTTTGCACGGGTCGGTGGGGTCGGTGGTGCCCGCAGCCACGCACGCGCCGGCGATCACGCAAATGCCGGCTTGGGTCGTGTGAATGCACGCGCCCGCGGCGTCGCAGGTGTCCGAGGTGCAGGGGTTGCCGTCGTCGGCACAAGCGGTGCCCAGCCCAGCCTTGGCATGAATACAACCTTTAGCAATATCACAGGAATCCGTAGTACAACCGTTCTGGTCGTCGCAATCGAGCTTGCCGCCGCCCACACACTTGCCGTCGATGCATTTGTCCTGCGCGGTGCACGCATCGCCGTCTTCGCAGGCCGCGTCGGGCGGCACTAGGTTCTTGCAGGTGCCGTCGGTGTTGCAGGTGTCGATGGTGCAGGGGTTGCCGTCGTCGCAAAGCCCCTCGTCGGTCTTGCCGTCGCAGTCGTCGTCGTAGCCATTGCAGCTCTCCGGCTTGGGCTCTGGCGCCGTACAGTCTTCCTGACCCTCCTTGCACACCACTGCGCCGCCGCCGCACACGCCAAACTCATTCTCTTTCTTGCACTTGAGGCTGGACTCTTGCTCGTCGGTATCGCCGTCGCAGTCGTCGTCGCTGCCGTTGCAGGTTTCAGCGGCGGGCGTGGCAGCATTGCACGCGGAAAGTCCCGCGGGTCCGCAGCTTCGCGTGCCTTGGCAGCTGCCGTACACGCTCTTGACGATGCAATTGGTCGTCGCCTGTTCCGACCGCGCCAAGGCCGAGCACTGGCATTCCCCAGCTTGCGGCACGCACTGTTCGTCGGTCTTGCCGGTGTCCGGGTCGATGACGCTCGCGCACTGGTAGCCGTCTGGGCAATCGGGATTGGCGCTGTTGCAGGCCACGCCGCAAAAGCTGCTGCCGCCCGCGCCGGGAATGCACTTGTGGGCGGTCTCGCCCGGTTCATTGCATTGCGAGCTCGCAGTACACGGTTTGCACAGGTAAAGCGAGTTGGGAATGCAGATAAACGCCGTATCGCCGCTGACGCCGGTGATCTGGTTGCAGGTCCAGCCCGGGCCGCAATCGCTGGCGCACATCTTGGAGCAGACTTTGCCAGCCGGCCCCTGGACGCAGAAGCCTGAGAGGCAATCCGTCGCCTTTTCACACGGTTTGCCAAAGTCCTCGGGCCCTGTCATCAGATCGGGAATCTGGATTTCCTGCTGGGCATCCTGGGCCGTATCGAGCTTGCCCAAATCGCTGAGGCCGCCCAAAGGGTTGGCGTCGACACCGGCATTGCCCGCATTGCTGCCGACCGGATCGTCGCTGCACCCGCCAAGGGCCAACAGCAGCGCCAAGCTCGCCAGCACCGCGATACGGAGCATCCGCGGAAGGGAACCATGGCGCATCCGTGTTTTCTCCGTGTCCATGGTCTCCCTCGCTTTGCCGCGGCCCCCAGCACACACACTGGCGCAAACCGATGCCCAACTTCGCAGTGTTGCAGACCCCGCGCCGCCGGGCAACCAGCGGAACGCCGCTCGCGATCGGCCCCCTGGACGCCGGGCACCGCGGCTTGGAGCCCAGGCAAATCGGAATTCGATCTTGCGCAAGGCCGCCAATGCTGGTCCACTGCGCGGCATGTGCGCCCACGCCCTTGACCCCACCCGCTTTGATATGACCTTGCCCTCCGCAGATCCCCTGCGCGCGCTGCTCAAGAACCGCTTTGCGCTTGAGGATTTTCGGCCTCACCAGCGCGAAGTCGTAGAGCACGTCATCGCTGGCCTGGACGCGCTGCTGGTCATGCCCACCGGCGGCGGCAAGTCGCTGTGTTATCAGCTCCCGGCGCTGGTGCGCGGCGGCGCGTTGGTGATCTCCCCGCTCATTGCGCTGATGGAAGACCAGGTGGCCAAGCTCAGCGCCTTGGGTCTGCGCGCCGACCGCATCCACTCCGGGCGCAGCCGCAGCGACGCCCAGGCCGCCCTTCGCCACTGGGTGAACGGCGACCTGGAGTTTCTGATGGTGGCCCCGGAGCGTTTGCGCGTGCCCGGCTTCATCACCCGGCTCATGGCCCATCCGCCCAAGCTGATTGCCGTCGATGAAGCCCACTGCATCTCCATGTGGGGCCACGATTTTCGCCCTGATTATCGGCTATTGGGTGAGCGACTGCCAGAACTGCGCGCGGCAAATGACTGCCCGGTGCTGGCACTGACCGCCACCGCCACCGTGAGGGTCCAGCAAGACATCGTGGAGCAGCTGGGCATCCCCAACGCCACGCGCTTTATTCGCGGCTTTCGCCGGGACAATTTGGCCATTGAGCTCGCGGAGTCCAACCCGAGTCAGCGCGGCGCTCTGGCCCGCCAGGCCCTGGCCGATCCGGCGCGGCGACCGGCGATCGTCTACGCCCTGTCGCGCAAACAGGTCGAAGAGTTGGCCAGCGAATGGCGCCGCGACTTCAAAATCGCCGGTTATCACGCAGGGTTGCCGGCCGATGAGCGCCAGCATGTCCAGGAAGCCTTTGCCCGGGGCGATTTGGACGTCGTGGTCGCCACGGTGGCGTTTGGCATGGGCATCGACAAGGCCGACATTCGCACGGTGGTCCATCTGGGCCTGCCCGCCACGGTCGAGGGCTACTACCAAGAGATCGGCCGCGCAGGGAGAGATGGCAAGGATTCCGCGGCCCTGGCCCTCTACTCCTGGGCTGACAAGAAGCTGCACGAGCGATTCTTTGAAAAGTCTTATCCGCAGTTAGAGCACCTGGAAAAGATGCGCAAAGCCATCCCGGCGGAGGGGCTCAACCGCGAGACCCTGCTGCGGAAAAGTGGCCTGGACCTAGAGACGGCTGAGCCCTGCCTCGACAAGCTGTGGGGCCTGAGCGCGGCGGTGATCGATTTTGACGATACCGTGAGACCTGGTCCCAACACCTCCTGGCAACAGGTATATGAGCGGCAGCGCAATCACCGGGCCTCGCAGATGGAGGTCATGTTCGACTTTGCCCGCGGCAGCAATTGTCGGATGCGCTCCCTGACCGCCTATTTTGGCGATCGCCAAGACGCGCTGAGGCCTTGCGGGCGCTGCGACTATTGCCGCCAGGACGGCGCCTTGGTGCGGCGGTCGCGCGGACCGGACAGCGTGGAGCGGCGGCAGCTGGGGCGGCTGTTGGATTTGCTCAGTCCCCACCGCGGCTTGTCTCTCTCCAAGCTGCACCGCGAGGACTTCGTCGACGCCTTGGATCGCAAGGCTTTTGACGCCATGGTCGATGCGTTAGAGCGGGCCGGGCTGATTGAAACGACCTGGGAGTCCTTTGAGAAGGGCACGGAGACCATTCGCTACCGCACCGCGACCCTGAACCGCGCTGCGGCCCTGCGCGAGCCCGATTGGTTGGAACTGATCAAGATCGACACCGTCCTGAGCGCGCCGGCGACGGGCAAGGCCGTAGGCAAAAAGGCCGCAGCCAAAGCGAATTCGGTAGTGAGGCGCGTCGCCGCGATCGACGAAGAGAGGGTCGCCCCGCTGGTCAATCAGACGCTGCTCGCTGAGCTCAAGGCGTGGCGGCTGGCCAAAGCGCGGCTGGAGGGCGTGCCGGCGTTCCGCATCCTGACCGACGCGGTGTTGCTGGCCCTGGCCGAGTCGCAGCCGCAGACGACCCGCGATCTGTTGGATGTCCGCGGACTTGGGCCCCGGCTAGTGGAGCGGTACGGCGCGGAACTGCTCGCCGAATTGCGCCGCGGTTGACGCGAAGGGACGATCATGCGCAGCTCTACCCTGGCCCATGTGATTGAAAATGCTCCCTTAGCTCCCCTGACCACCCTTGGCGTCGGCGGCCCAGCCCGCTGGCTCTATCCAGTGCAAACCGCCGAACAGGTCCATCGCGCCTTGGAATTTGCCCGCGAGCGAGCCGTGCCGAGTTGGGTGCTCGCCGGCGGCTCAAACTGCATCATCGCCGACGGAGGCCTGCCCGGCGTTGTCCTGCAACCAACTGTCATGGATGGCAGTTCCGGCATCCACGAGCTGACCCTGGGTCAGGTGCGGGTCGCCGCCGGGGTGCCGTGGGGCCGCCTGGTCGCCTGGACCGTTGAGCGCGGTTGGCAAGGCCTTGAAGCGCTGGCCGGCATCCCAGGTCAGGTGGGTGCGGCGCCCATCCAGAACATCGGCGCGTACGGCCAAGAGGTCGCCGATGTCATTGAATGGGTTGAAGGTTACCAGGTCGCTGAAGGGGGACCGCGCAGTTGGAGCCGCGATCACTGCCAGTTTGGCTATCGCGATTCGCGCTTTAAGCGCTTGGCCGGCGAAGTGGTGGTCACGGCCGTGGTGATGCGCCTGCATCCGGGTGCCCCCGGCACGGTGGCCTACGACCAGCTCGCCAAAGCGCTGGCAGAGCGCGGCATCCGTCAGCCAACCCTTGGGCAAATCAGCGATACGGTTGTGCAATTGCGCAGAAGCAAGGGCATGGTCGTCGACCCAGCGGACGCCGACTCGCGCTCTTGCGGTTCGTTTTTTACCAACCCGCTGGTCGACACCGCGACCGCCGAGACAGCCCTCCAGCGCCTGGCCCGCCGCGGAGAAGCGCCGCCCGCCTGGCCGCAAAGCGATGGCCGCATCAAGCTTTCTGCCGCGTGGCTGATCGAGCGGAGCGGCTGGCAGCGGGGCGCAAGTCAGGGGCGCGTGGGCCTGTCCAGCAAGCACAGCCTTGCCATCGTCAACAAAGGCGGCGCTACGGCACGCGAAGTCCTGGCTTTTGCGGGCTTGATCGCAGATTCCGTGGCGGACTGCAGCGGCGTGCGGCTGGAGCGGGAGCCGGTCCTGCTCGGCGCGGCCTAATCAGCGGACCGGCAATGGGCCCTCTCAGAAGAACGAGTTGATCTTTTGAACGCCCCTACCAGAAGCGGAGCATCAGCCGGGCGCCAAATGACAAGATGTTGGCCGCGCGGGTGTTGCGCCCCGGTACCCACTCCTGATCGCGATACCCGGCATAGAATTGCAGCGGTAGGCCCAAGCGCAGCAGGCTCAGCTCGGCGCCCAGGCGGACCGTGTTCTTGTCGCCGGGCTTCCAGATCTTTTCGCGGTCCCAAGACCAGATCTTGGACGCGGACTCAAATCGCGTTTGACCGACGCGGACATAGTTGTGGGCCAGGCTCACCGTCAAGAGCGGCGGAAAACTGCGCGCGCGCTCGATCTTGTGGCCAGAAATGAAGCTGGACCACGTGGGCCCCACCAGCGGCACCAGCTCAACCGAGCCGATAAAGCCAAGAAAATCACCCGGATCAAGCGTCCACTTCTCGCCAATGTACGGCGAGTGGGTCAACAGCAGCGGGTTCTTGGAGCCGGTGGGCGAAACCATTTCGCGGGCCCGCAGCCAGCTGTAGTAGATGTCCGCGCCAAAATTGATCCGGTTGACGCCACCCCAGGTCAGCGGCCGGTCAAAACCCAAATGCACCTCGACATCGCCGTAGTTGTGGAGGTCCCACAGGGTCGTTCCGGCGCCGACGAGCTCCTCTGGATCCGCAGGTTTCCCCGTGGGTAGAGCCACTTGCAGCGCAGCCGCCGCTTTGACCCCGGCGCGGTCCAAGAAGGCGATCGGCGGAAGTCTCCAGCGCAGCCCCAACACCATGTCGGCCATCGCCGCATCCGCGGTGTACGAAGTTGGCTTTTTCTGGCCCATGGACTTGGCCCACTGCCAAAAATCGTCTTCGCTGTAGGGCCGACCAAGGGAAGGCTGGTACACCCCAGGCGTCCAGCCCAAGCGCGGATCGATGGCGATGCTCGTGACCACCGGCATGCCCAGGGCCAGCGTCACGTCGTCGGTCAGACCGTAGAGGATCTGCGGCACCAGCAAGCGGAATTGCGCCTTTGGCTGGGCGGTGATCGTGCCCTGCAAGCCGCCGCCGGGCTCATAGCGCTGGATCCCCTGGAGCAAGGATTGGGGCTGACGCGCGTCGTCCCAGGCCTGCTCGGTTGTCGCATCCATCCACGCAGCGTCTAGGATGAAGACATTCTTGGGCAATGTCGTGGTGTTGGCCGCCTGGGCCGGCACCGCCAGCAGCCCCAGCACCAACAGCTGGAGGGCAAGCGCAAGGCGCAGCCAGCGATTCAATGCAGCATTTTCAAGGTGTTGCATCTTCACGGCCCCTCCCACTTGGGCAACACCACCTCGCGAAAGCCGGCCTTTGCCGCCGGCACCTTGCCCGCCGCCACCCACAACCGCCGTGCCGCGGGCTCCAGAACGGCCGCCTGCATAGAATCATTGGGGTCAATCAGCGCCGGAATCCCTAGCACCGCCTTGGCTTTTTCCGCCGTCCATTGTCCGTACGCTTCGCCGATCACCTTGCCCAAGCCGGCAAACGTCCGCAGCGAAGAGTAGAAGGAGTTCATCCAGAAGCGCTGGGGCCGGAGAGGAAAGATCACCGTCGCGTCCAAATCATTGATCAGCGAACGGAAGTGCACGGTCGCCAGCAGATCGTCGGCGCCGACACTCGATAGGGGCTGCCCCAGCGCATCCTTGGCCTCGGGCCCATAGCCCAACGGCGCCGGTTGGCCGGCAATCGCCGCTGCGGTCAGCTCAACCGCCCGTAGACCGCCAGCCGCGTCGGCCAAGAGCACGTTCCACCCATAGGTATGCGATTGTCCTAGCAAACGCTTCTCTGCCTGCAGCGCCGTGCCGTCGAGTTCAAGCACCTGCCGCGCCGCCATGCCAATCGGAATGCCGCTGGCGATCAACTTGGCGGCCAGCAGGTCTTTCTGCACCTGGCCCACCAGCGGGTTGTTCAGCGTGTCCGCGTGAGTCACCCCCACCGCCAGACCGCGGGCAGATAGCCCAGAAAATCCATAGATAATTCCAGCCCAACCGACCATGGCAAAGGCCGGCGCCCCCGGCGGATGGTGGATCTGGAGCACGCAGTGCTTGTGCGACGTCCCCGCATCGAGCAGGGCAAAGTGGTGGCCCAGGAGCGGTTTGCCGTCGGCCGTCGCGGTCCCGCGCAGAGCAAAGGCCATGCTGGGCGGTTGCGTCGTGCCGTCGGAGGCCCCCAAGTTGCGGATCTGCGGGCCAGTCTTGCCATATCCGCGAGTCGACAGGGTCAGCTGCTCCAGGCGCATCGTCCGCGCTTTGGCCGGCGGCGGCTCGGTCAACACCTTGTCGTCGCTCGCCTGCACGCCCAGCGTCACCACCGCGGCCTTGGGCAGGCCGGCGGGCGGCGTAAAGATCACGTCCAAATCCTCTGGAGATTCCTTGCCATTGCCCAGCACAAACGGCTTGACCTGCAGAGGCGCATCCCCGGTGACATAGACCTTGCTGACGCCGTCCACCACAAGCTGCACGCGCACCGAGCTGGGATTGATCCCGTCTGGATCGGTGAGCAGAAAGCGAAAGCGCGCGTCGGCGGGCACTTCAGTGAGCGCGGCCGTGGCGGTCGGCTCGTAACTCAGCCTTGCTTCTGACTTTTCATCGGTCAAGCCGTCGCCATCGTTGTCCAGACCATCGGCCCCTAGCGTCGCCTCCGCCGGCCCCTGTGCAGGCGGCAGAACCTCCACCAGCGTAATCACCGGCGACTGCGTTTGCCGCAGGTAGAGCGTCACGGCCCGCGCCCCCAACACCGCGTCGACAAAGGTATTTAGCAGGAGCACTTGTTCGTAGGGCACCCCTGCGCCGTCCGCCACGCCGTGCATCTCTTCGACCATTCCCGGCGGAATCGACTTCTCCAATTCCTGCGCAGACTCCAAGAGCAACCGGTAAGAGAACTGGCCGTTGGCGTACTCTGGGTGGAGCTTTGGATCGTAAGCCTTTAGGAATGCTGCGATATCCGTCTGCTCGCGGTTGAGGTACGGCAGCAGCGATGTTCCGAGCATCGTTGTGTAGAACGACTTGATCTCACTAGATAAAGCACGCCCGTGCTGCAATCCGCGCTCGTAAGGCGCGCCCTTCAGTTCCAGCACGCGCAGGGTGGGCGGCGGCTGCACCTCAGCGACGCATCCGGCCAACGTGTTGATCAGCAAAACGATGCCAATTGCGGCAAAGAAGCGCGGTCGCCAGCGATTGGGCCGATCTGGCCTAGACGGCGTATGGAGCCGCGGTGCACGCGAGCCGATGGCCATGGACTCTCCTAAGGGGTCGACAAAGACGGCTAAGCACCGCGGGATCGTCCATCGGTGTACCATTGCTGCCCGCGCCTCTGCAACGCCGCTGGCGACAGCGCGCAGGAATTGCCACACTGTGGGGCGCGGCGGTGCCGCCTGGGAGGTCGCGTGGAGAGCCTAGCCCTGATTGCGCGACTGATTCCCGAGACGGCCATCAGTTGGGCCGACCCGATGGGCGCCAGTTCAGCCGAATTGGTCCGCGGGCGCATCGCTTTTGCCGTCTGGTGGTGGCTGGCCCTGTGCGCAGCCGCGGCGCTCCGCAGTGTGCTTTGGGGCATCGTGCGCATGATTTCTAGGCAATATCTGATCGTCAGCCGAAGTTGGCGCTGGCGCTGGATGGCGCTGACCGGCTGGACCTTGGCCGTCGCCGTGCCGCTGATGAGCATCGGCCTCTTGCGGCGCTTTGGCTACGCCATGCCGGGGGCAGAGGTGCTCGCGCTGCTCTCCGTGGTGCTGGCCGTTGCCGGTGAGGTCGGGCAGGCGCCGCAACTTTGGCTAGATCGCCAGCGCGGCTTGGTGATATGGCGCGGGCCGGACGCGGAAGGCCGTTGGTTTCAGCGCACTTGGCCTGCTGATTCTTTGCACGGCGAACTGCCGAGCGAGCTGCACAGCCAGTTGCTCCTCCACCTGGGCAGCCGCGAGACCACTGCGTGGTGGGTCGCCGCCGTTCGAAGAAAGGCCAAGCCCCGGCCCGCAAGCTCTGCGCCATCTGGGTGATCAGTGCTGGGTGTTGGCGAGCGGGCTATTGGCCAAACGCCAGCCAAGCAACCACGGCCAAGACCACAACTCCGCCAATAGCCAAGCCAATCCACAGCCCCTTCTTGCTCGCGCTGGGCGGCGGCGCGGCGGGTGCAGGCGCTGGTAGCACGGTGTCCTGCTGGTGGCGCTTCTGGCGCACCAACGCCGCGGCATCGCCCGGGAGAGAGGGCTGAGTCGGCTGGCGATCGTCTAGATGAGGCCGCGGCGGAGGACGGCGGGTGTGCCCGGCCAGCGAACTCGGCGGCGGCGGAGGCGCCTTTCCTGAGGCTGGACGCCCAGTTCCACCGCCAATGGAGCCCATAGGCTCGGTCTGAGCGCGGCCTTGGTCGGCCGCTGGGTTGGCGCCAGAGATGCCGCGGTTGCGATGAACGGCCGTCGACGCGACGGGCGCAGGCTTGTCAGCTGCAGAAGCGCCCGCCTTTGCCGCCCCCGGCCTCTCCGCGCTGCCTGACCCGGCGGCACGCTTGTCGAATGCCCCCGAGTCGCCGACGGCCTGCGGTATGACCTGCACCGCCGTGGGTGCGCTAATGCCAATTCCACTGGCCGGGCCAGCACTTATGCTGCCTGGCGCTTTCAGCCCTGGCTCTGGCGGCAGCGGAGCGGGATGCGAAGGTGGCGGCGGCGGCGGTTGCAGCACCGGGGCGTGCGGCATCGCCATCGGCGCGCCACTGCCGTCGCTGCGCTGGCGGGCCATTTCGCGGACTATATTGCCGACGCCCGCGCCGACCATCGTTCGCTGCTCCGGGGCATCCGGATCGCCAAACCCTGCGAATTTGCGCTTGGTCTCTGGGGCGGCGTGGGGCCCAGACTCCGCGGGAAGCGCGTCTGGCAAGTCGGGCAGATCGGCCGCCTCTGGCAGATCGGCGACGGTGGCCTTGCCGGCGATCGCCCCGTGATTGCGGGCCAAGTCAACCGCCAAATGCGCGGCGTCTGATCCGCGGGCCGGCGCGGCGGGCCTAGCTGGAGACCCAGAGCCGACAGCACCAGCATGGCTTGCACCAGAATGAACGGCAGAAGACGGCAGAGCGGGCGGCAGAAAATCCATCACCGCGCTCAGCGGCGCCGCGCTCGGCCCAGCGGCGGCTGGCGTCGGCACCGCGCCCGCTTGGGAGGCCGCGTCCTGGCCCCCTTCGCCATCGCGGGGCATTTCCGCAATTATCTTTGCCAATTCGTCGCGCAGTATGGACGCACTTGCCGGGCGGTCGCCGACCTTCTTGGCCAGCAGCCTCGTCACCAGCTCGGCCAGCCCTGCCGGCAGGCGCACCCCTGGCACACTCAGCACCGGAGGCGGGCTCTTGACGTGCTTGAGCAGAATGTCGATCACGGACGGCCCGTCAAAAGGCGGGTCTCCCGTCAGCATTTCGTAGAGCACTGCGCCCGCGGCGTAGAGGTCCGTCTGGGGGCCCACGTTCTTGCCCTCAACTTGCTCCGGCGCCATGTAGTGCGGCGTGCCAAAAACCGAACCCGCGCGGGTCAGCGCCGCCGTGACCATCTCCGTGGGCAGCTTGGCGATCGAAAAATCCAGCACTTTGAGGAAGTCGCCGGTGCCGCCGTGCTGAATCAGGTAGAGGTTTTCCGGCTTAATGTCGCGGTGGATGATGCCCTGGCTGTGCGCCACCACCAACGCCGACGCGAGCTGCTCGGCCACAGGCAGCGCCCGCTCCAGCGGCATGGCGCCATCTTGCTCCAGCACATCGGCCAGCGATCGCCCTGTGAGCAACTCCATGACGACGTAGACGGTGCCGTTGCGCTCGCCCACGTCAAGAATTGTAATGATGTGAGGATGATGCAGAGACGCTGCCGCGCGAGCTTCGCGCACCAGGCGCTTGGCAGCGACCGGGTCCGCGGCGACATCCTTGCGGAGCACCTTGACGGCAACATCGCGGTTGAGGTTGCGGTCCGTGGCCCGATAGACCACGGCCATGCCGCCTTTGCCCAGACGCCCCGTGATCAAGTAGCGGTCGGCAAAGACCGTCCCAACCAGCGGATCGTGCTCATGCTGGTCTTCGCCGGCCATGGAGCGCCTCCTTGCGCAGGC
>JBIKTV010000455.1:0-4726 GCA_044347905.1 Myxococcota bacterium | reverse complement strand
CCCGAATTGGCATTGGATCCTCAGCGATCGGCGGTCCTCCTCCGCTCAGCCCAGCGGGCCCTGGCATCGGCGGCGCCCCAAGACCCGGCGTGGCTGCGCTGGTACGAACGGCGCCTGGAACCCGCCCTGTTGACGCTTGCTTGCGCCTTCTACTTGAGTTGGGCCTTCGCCGCTGCCTCGCCGCCCGCAATTCTGGGGCCCGCTGAACCGCCGCCGGCCCAAGCAAACGCGCCCGCGCCGCCCACCGCGCAGAAATGGCGTGGTGAGCCAAATCAGCGCGCCGATTCAGCGCGACAGGTGAAAAAGACGATCGCGAAACCGTCACAACCTATGATGAACCATCGTGTTTTTTGGCAGCACGATCTGGCACGGCTGTTGCAACAGACTGGAGCAACGGAGGTGCACTATGAAGACCACACGCCAAAACCGACCACTGCTCGCTGCCCTGGCCCTGGCGTTTGTCAGCCTGTGGGCAGCTCCGGCTAGCGCGCAATTCAACTTGCTGCGCTATGATTCCTCTTTCTTTTCTTACTGGTACCCTGCGCCAACTCAGCCGCTGTACATCGACCTGGTGGGCCACGGGCTCAACGGCCGCTCGTTCAACGGCAAGCTGCTGGACGGCCGCATGGTCAGTTCCGTCAGCTTGGACGACGTAGTGCTGCAAAATGGCAAGGTTCACGACCTGGAACTGGTCGACACGCAGTTTGGGCTCGCCCAAGGCGACTCGCAGAAGGGCTGCAAGGGAAAGGACAAGGACAACGACAAGGACAACGACAAGGGCAAGGGCAAGGGCAAGGGCAAGGGCAAGGACAAGCTGAGTCAGAACAAGCTGATCGCTGCGCCCGGCCTCATCTTTACCGCCACCCTGGATGACGGCGATCAGGTGCTGCTGCGCGTGGAGTCGGTGGCGGCGGCCGGAGAGCCATCGCCGAGCTACTTGCGCTATCTCGTCTCTTACGCGGGCGAAAATGGCTGGCAGCCCCTGTGCCAATCCGGCGACGACGGCCAGCCCGGCTTTGCCATCCCCCTCAATGGCCAATGGGACTACCGCGAGGGCGTGGAGGGCGGCGGCGATTTCCTGGCGAACAGCCAGACCTTCACCTTTGCATGCGAAGGCCACGTGCTGGCCAAGTGCGTCGACATGGGCTACGCGCCGTGGGCTGACGGAAAACTCTGTGATTCCAATGGAAAGCACTGCATCGCCGCCAACCTAGCCCCCTGGCACCAGGCCTGCACCCGGGCGATGCGCGCCGACTACTGTGGCGACGGCCGCTCTTGGACCCTGGACGGCACGCTGGTCGCAGTCCGCGACGGCATTGGCATCCGCAGCGACACGGACAGCTGGGGCCTGGAAGCGGAGTGGGATCAGAACGGTGCCCGCTGCGCCATGCGCGACCGCATCCCCCTGGGCGTAGAGCCGCCGTGCCTGAGCGAGCTGGAGAAGTTGAGCTGTGGCGAGCCCAAGAGCTTCTCCGACGGCGCGCTGCTCATCACGGAAGTCCCGCTGTAGACACGCTGTTGGGCCAGGGAGGCAGCGACTCCGCCAAGCGCCGCGCCACTCTCCGCCGGCCCTCAAGCCTCTTAGCCCTACACCCGGCCGGTCAATACCACAGCCGCGACACCGCTCCGCTACAGCGCTGCCTCAATCGCCTGAATCACCTCAGGGGCGTCGGGCAACGTGCGGGGGGAGAAACGCGCCTTGACCTGGCCGTCGCGACCCACCAAGAATTTCTCAAAGTTCCAGGAAATATCCGCACCTTGACCCGCCTCGCTGCCAATGAGGAACTGGTACAAGGGGCTGCGCTGGGCGCCGTTGACGTCGAGCTTGTCGAGCAGTGGAAAATCAACGCCGTAGGTCACACTGCAGAAGGAGGCGATCTCCTCCCCGCTGCCCGGCTCCTGGCCCAGGAACTGGTTGCACGGCGCGCCGACAATCAGCAGGCCGCGCTCGCGGTACCGGTGAAAAAGCTCCACGAGCTGGCCATATTGCGGGGTGAGACCGCAGCGGCTGGCGACGTTGACGAACAGGATCACTTTGCCTTCCAGGTCGGCCTGGGGCAGGGGCGTGCCGTCTAAGCGCGTCAGGCCAATGGCGTTGAGCGCGTTTGGACCGCCGCTTGGTGCCTTGCCGTAAACCACGCGGTTGGCCGCTTCCAGGACTTTGTTCAGCATTTTTGAGGGCTCCAGGTCTGCAATCGGCAGACGCGCCGGTGGAGCGAACATCCCGCGACCTCAGCTTATTCCGCCGACTCGCAAAGGAGCGAAGGAATGCCGCAGTGGGGAACGCGTGCAACGGACCTCCGCTGCCATCGTCGCTTCGAGCGGGAGCGTAGTTCGAAGGGTAGGTTGCGGGCAACTGGGCAGAGGCGAGGGGCGCTGAACGGCTGCGCGACCCACCGGAGCAACGGCGATTTCCCAGCGACTCGCATCAACCACTTGGATCGAAAGCCAATTTTCACAGTTGACCCGCCAAGGCTGGGCGCGTAGCCTTTGCCGCCGCCGGCCATGCCACTGCCGGCCCTTGGAGTCCGCATGTCCCAAGCCGCCGCTATTCTGCAAGCCTATTACGCCGCCTTTAACGCCGGAGATCCCGAGGGGATGCTTGCGCTATTGGACGAAAATGTTGAACACCACGTCAATGAAGGCGGGGTGCGCCGCGGCAAAGCGCTGTTCCGCGAATTCTGCAGCCATATGGGCGTCAGCTACCGCGAGTCCTTGAGCGACATCCAGATTTTTGTCAGCCCCGACGGCCAGCGCGGCGCCGCAGAATTTGTGGTCCACGGCGAATACCTCAAGACAGATCCGGGCTTGCCTGAGGCGCGCGGCCAGAGATACCTGCTGCCCGCCGGCAGCTTCTTTGCCTTTCAAGATGGGCGGATCAGCCGCGTGACCACCTACTACAACCTGCAGGAGTGGTTGCGCCAAGTGTCGGAGGCGCCGTGAGTCGGCCGATCCCGGGCGTGGAAGTGCGGGTGTTGACAGGGCAAGACCTGGCAATGGCCCTGGGCGAGGTCGCGCAGCTGCGGCTGGAGGTGTTTCGCGCCTGGCCGTACCTGTATGAAGGAACGCTGGAGGAAGAGCGGCAATACCTGGATGTGTATCGGCAATCTCCGCAGTCGCTGGTGGTTGGGGCGTATGACGGCGCTAATTTGGTGGGGGCTTCGACCGGTACGCCGATGGAAGACCACGCTGCTGATTTCTCTGCGGCTTTTGCCGAGTCCGGCCTGGACCTGGGGGAGATCTTTTATTGCGCGGAGTCGGTGCTGCAGCCCGCCTATCGCGGCCGCGGTCTGGGCCATGCGTTCTTTGACGCCCGCGAAGCCCATGCCCGGTCGCTGGGCCGGCGCAAGATCGCCTTTTGCGCGGTGGTTCGCCCCGGCGATCATCCAGACAAACCAAGCGATTATCGGCCCCTGGATGGTTTTTGGCGGGCCCGCGGCTATGCGCCCTTGGCTGGGGTGGTGGCGCATTTTTCCTGGCGGGATGTGGGGCAAGCCGCGGCGTCGCGCAAACCGCTGCAGTTTTGGCTTCGCGACCTGTAGGAGCCGACCATGCGCATCGCTGCCGCCGCTTACCCCTTGGATTTCTTGGCTGACTGGGCGGCATTCCGCAACAAGCTCTCCACCTGGGTGGCAGACGCAGCGGACCATGGCGCACAACTTCTTGTATTTCCAGAGTATGCCTCGATGGAGTTGGCCAGCTTGGGCGGAGCGGCTGTGGCCCTAGAATTAGAGG
This sequence comes from Myxococcota bacterium, assembly GCA_044347905.1. Taxonomy (GTDB): domain Bacteria; phylum Myxococcota_A; class UBA9042; order UBA9042; family UBA9042; genus SXRM01. The sequence continues at coordinate 991 of JBIKTV010000455.1, read as the reverse complement.
CTTCTATTCGCGAAGTTGCCCGCCACGGCGCGGCCAGCGAGGCCCTGCACGCGGAATTGGCCCAGCGGCACGGCGTGCACATCCTCGCAGCGTCGCGGCCGGTTTTTGCCGAGCCCGCCCAGCGCCCCGTGAACCGCGCGGTGCTTTTTGGCCCCCAAGGGCGCATCGGCCATCAAGATAAGCTGATGATGACGCGCTTTGAACGCGAGCAGTGGCACATCGGCGCCGGCCAGGACCTGGCGGTGATGGACACGCCGCTGGGGCGTATCGGCGTGATCATCTGCTACGATAGCGAATTTCCTCTTCTGGCGCGCGCCCTTGCCGAGTCCGGGGTGGAGATCCTGCTGGCGCCATCGTGCACCGACAGCCTGGCGGGCTTTACGCGGGTGCGCGTGGGGTCCATGGCCCGGGCCCTGGAGAACCAGTGCGCTGTGGTGCACGCCCCCACGGTTGGCCCGGCGCCTTGGTGTCCGGCGGTGGACGAGAATTGGGGCGCCGCAGCGGTTTATGGCCCCGCCGATCGCGATTGGCCCGCCAACGGGATTCTGGCCGAAGGCCCCATGAATCGGCCCGGCTGGGTGTACGCAGAGGTGGATTTGGCCAAGGTGCGGCAGTCGCGAGCGGACGGACACGTCCTGCCGTTTGCCCATTGGCCCGAGCAACAAGCTGCGCTGACCCGGCTTCGGCGGTTTGGCAGCCCTGGGTAGCACCTCCAGACAGGTGCCAGGGTACTGTCTGATCATTGAAATTGTTACGTTCTACGGAGAGCCGTGCCGCCAGTGCCCCGGCCGCCGCGCCCCTACGCCTGCTGCACCAGCTCGCGGAAAAGGGCGCAGTTCTTCTCGACATCGGGGCTGTGCCGCAGCAGGTCGCCGCCGACCAGGTACATAACCTCGCTGCCGTAAAAGGCCTTGAGTTCGCTGCTCCTCTGGAGCGTCATGCCGCCGCCGGGTGCCGGAAAGCTGGGCTGCAGGTGGCCCATCGCGACCTC
>JBIKTV010000456.1:0-4726 GCA_044347905.1 Myxococcota bacterium | reverse complement strand
TCGATGCGCTGCAGGCGGGCGACACGCTGGTGATTGCCGCGGAACTGCCGGCGAATGCGCCGTTTGTGGTGCGTCTTAGCGGCGGCATGGAAGGGGAAGTCGCGCTGGCGACGCAAGCGGGGACGCCGGCTCTGGTCGGGCGGTTGGGGGCGGCGGCGCAGGTCGCGCTGTTGGAGGCCCGGCATGCGGTGGCGGCGGAGAAGGACAAGGCGGCGCTGGCCAAGGAGCTTGTGGATGTGTCGGTGCGCAACCGCGTGCTCAGCGACCTGACGGCGTTCCTGGTGCTGGAGACAGAGGGAGACTACGCCCGATACAAGATCGACCGCGACAAGCCCGCGGCGCTGCTGGCGATTGCGGCGTCGGGTGACGTGCAGGGGGGCAAGCGGGGTGATCCGGCGGTGGCGCTGGCGGAGATCAAGGGGGTGGGGCAGGTAAGGGCAGAGGTGCGGTACGGGACTGCGTCTGGGGGTGGGGCGAGCCAAGGGGAGCGGAGTTCCCTGCCGGAAGAGGAAAGCAGGAGCATTGTTGAGCAGTCGAAAGCGCCGGCAAGCGCGCCTCAATTGGACGTCCATAGCTCCCTGCCCGGGGCAGCAGAATCCGCTACTCCTGCCCCTAGTAAGGGCTTTGGCATTCGGGAATGTGGTTCTACCAAAGACTATTTCGACCCGCCAAATCGGTACAAGGTCACTTCTGGCTTGCTTCAAGGGGAAGGCGAAACGAAATCTGCCGTTGCTAGAGCGGTAGCCGGAAAGAGTGGCGCACTTCTTCGTTGCCTGTACCGGGCGCGGGAGGAGGACCCCGATACAGGCGGCAAGGTCAAGGTTGAGTTCACCGTCGGAACCGCACGGGCGTTTGCAGCTGTGTCGGTTTCGGGGGTTTCCGGCAAATTTGCCGAGTGCATCCATTCGAAACTCATGTCGATTCGCGGATTGCCGGCCCTGACCGCACCAGAATTCTTCACTCAGTTTTACTGGTTTGGCCCTCGCGAGCCTACCATCGCAGAAATGGCCAAAGACTTGCGCGACGAAAAGAAATTTGACCGTCAGATCGCGCGCGCAAAAGCTGCAGAAGAGCGTGAGCGCTTGTTCGCCGAGCGCAATCCGGTAGCCGAAGCTCGCCGGTTCCACCGCGCAGTAGAAGCAGAAACAGCCAGAACGAATGCGGCTTACCTAGCAAGGTTGCGCGGAATACGGGGTCTGGACGGTGCGCTCAAGACGTGCTTTCAACACGAGCGGGCCAGGACTGGAGCAGAAGTGGCGACCAGATTTGCCTACAGTTTCGCCGGTGGCCGGTCAACAGCTGGCGAGACGCCGCCATCATTGACGAGTGCCGGCACGTTGGGGCTGTGCCTGGATGCTGTATTGCACCGGCTACGTGGTGTGCCCGTGGCCGAGGAATTAGTGTCTGTGGATCTGGCCTACCGGTTGCGCGGCGACAAATTCGAAGCCTACCCGTCACCTGCGGCCGTCGCGACTCGTTTCGCGCGCGAGAAGACAGAGCGGCGACGCGCATTCCGGGCCGACGCAAGGGCTGAAGCACTTGGCCAAACCGGCACATGCACGCTTGGTCCCCTGTCGCGCAATCCAGAAGCCGCCCTCGCCGAGGCGGCAGTTCCGGACTTTGACCAAGAGCCCGACCCCTCAGTAGTGCGCTACTGGAAGCTCCACCGCCAGCTCGCCAACCCCGCCACCGCCACAACCGCCTGGCAGTGGCACCTGGACGCCCCCGGCGAAGTGCTGCCGCTCGTCCTCTATGGCCAAGCGCTAGCCCGCTCCGATCCCCACCAAGCCGCGCGCGCCTTTGGCTCCCTCATCGACCTGCACCCAGCCCGCGCCGACCTGCGCCGGTACGCTGGCAACCTGCTGGAATCCGTTGGTCCTGCAGGGCAAATCGCCGCACTGGACACCTACGCCAAAGCGGTGAAGCTGCGCCCCGACCACGTGTCTGGCTATCCGCAATACGCGTGGGCGCTGGTGCGAGCCGGGAAGTTTGACACTGCACTGACCCAACTGGAAGCCGCGCTGGTGGCCGAACACCGCGGCGATGCCAGCCGCCTTGCTCCAGCGGTCGCCAAAGACGCCATGGGGTTGGTGGCCGCAGCGTGGCTCGCCCAAGACAGTTCGCCGACTGCTGCGGTCCTTGACCGTCTGACCAAGGTCGGGGCAAAGCTGCCCAAGGGCCCGGCCCTGCGCTTTCTGCTGACGTGGGAGACCGACAACAGCAACGTCGACCTGCACGTCCGCGACGGCAAGGGCGCGCAGTCGTGCTACAGCAGCCCAAAACTGCCGAGCGGCGGGGAGTTGTACGAGAACGTCACGACCGGCTACGGGCCCGAGTGGTACGCCATCGACGCCCCCAAGGCCTTTCCGTACAAGCTTTTTGCCCACTACTACGCGCGCGGGCCCATGGGCTTTGGCATGGGGCGCGTGCTGGTGCTGCGTTGGGACGGCAAGCGCATGAGCTTTGCCGACCATCCGTTTGTGGTCACCGCGGATGACCAGGCGGTGGCGATTGGGGTGGTGCGTTGAGGGGGCGGGTGGTTGGGCCGAGCGACGCGGGAAAAGTCTGCCAACTAAAGTTGGCAGGCTGGAATTGCCTTTCGCGATAGGTGCTTGCAGGACTTTACGTGTTGGCCGGGTGCGTTGGGTGCGTCGCCGAGGCGGCGACCGGGCTGCGAGTTTCGGCCGGCCCCGCCGAGCGCCATCCAGATGGCGCCGGGCCCCTGGCCTTGGCCGAAACCGGCGTCGGACGCCGCCCTCCGGGTCAGCATCCCTCGCACAATGCCATGCAAAGGTTCGGCTTTTTGAGCGAGAGGGTCGGGCGCCCAACGGCGTCGGGCATTCCCTTGGGGAGTGTCCGAGACTGCCTAGGGCAGTGTCCGGCCGGGCCCGCGGCCCCGGCGCTGGCGCCACTTTCTCGCGTACAGTCAGGGCCTTTCGTGCGATCCCCGCGCGAGGGATGAGGAGCCGATAGGCCGGCGGCCTCCGCCGCTTTTTGCCGGGCCCCGGCGGGCGGCCCGCAGGGGCGCCCAGGGGGAGGCAAAAAGTCCCAGCCCGGTCGCCGCCTCGGCGACGCGCCCAAACCCGCACTGCACCCCGCAACCCAAGCGCAGCGCCCCGCAACCTCACCGCTCGCCCGCCCACCGCTCCACACCTCGCCACCCCAAAACCTCACCACCCGTCCGCACTTGCCTCTCGTGCCCGCCGTACACCACCGCGGCCCGCAACTGCCCTCCACCCGCGGCCACCATTTCCGCCATCCGATGCAACGGCGCCAAGAACTCACTGGCGATCGTCGCCGCCGACTTTACCTCGATGGCCACGGTTGGCGCAGGGCCGGGCCGGATGAAGTCGACTTCTAGCCCCGCGTGGTCGCGGTAGAAGAACCAGTTTGGCGTTTGCCCCTTGTGCAGCGCCTCTTTCATCAACTCGACTGCCACCAGATTCTCAAACACGGCGCCTCGCAGCGGGTGTGTCACCAGTTCCTCGGCCGCGCGGACGCCAAGCAACCAGCACAGCAGACCCGTGTCCCAAAAATACAGTTTGGGCGTCTTCACTTCGCGCTTGCCCAAGTTGGCAAACCACGGCTGCAGCCGAAACGCCACAAATGTCGTCTCGAGCACGCTCAACCACGCTTTGATCGTCACATGGCTGACACCGACGTCGGCGCCAAGTTGGCTCAGATTCAACAACTGTCCGGTACGACCGGCGCACAACCGCAAGAACGACTGAAACGTCGTCAAATCAGCTATCTGAATGACCTGACGAACATCTCGCTCGACGTAACTCGCCACATACGCCGCCAACCATGCAGCCTGATCATGGCCACGGTCGGCTGGAGCCGGGTAGCCGCCGCGCCAAGCTGCGTCAAACCACGACGGTGGTTCACCCGCTAACTGGGCCATTTCCCCGATCGAAAATGGCAGCAGGTTTAGGATCGCAGTGCGCCCGGCCAGTGTTTGAGTAACCGCTTGCATCAACAGCAGGTTATGCGATCCGGTCAGGATCCACCGCCCAGGCACCGGCCGTTCATCAACGTCCTCCTGCAGGAAGGACAACAGCCCCGGGCATCGCTGGACTTCGTCAAGCACCGCACCGTCTGGCAGCGATGCCAAGAAACCGCGTGGGTCGCTCGAGGCAAACTCGCGGACATCGGGCGACTCGAGCGTCACCCGGCGGTGATGCGGAAAGGCGAGGCGACACAAGGTCGTCTTGCCCGACTGGCGCGGGCCGCTCAGGGTCACGACAGAAAATGTGGCTGCGCGCTCGAGCAACGCCGGTGTTAGGTTTCGTTCGATCATCATAGCGGCAGGTTACGGCGAACTTGGAAATCTGTCAATCCAACTTTCAATTTTCCGCACTGCCGTTTGCCCGCGGCCACCACCTAGAGCTTTCGCTGCAACTCTTTCAATGTCTTGGCGTCGATCCCCGCCATCGCCAACCGTTGATAGGCCTGTCGCCTCAAGCAGCGTATCGGGAATGGCGGCCACGTTGAACGCATAGACCCGCAAACGGCCCAGCCGCCCATCGGACCACCCCGCAAGCGCCGCGCGAAGGATGAGGGCCCGCTAGGGGGGCGTCCGACGCCCCTTTTTGCCAGCGGTGGCGCGCCCTTGGGCGCCGCCGGCCGCGCGCAAAAAGCCCCAGCCTGGTCGCCGCCTCGGCGACGCGCCCAAACCCGCACTGTGCCCCGCAACCTCAGCACGGCGCCCCCCAACCTCAGCGCA
>JBIKTV010000454.1:0-4738 GCA_044347905.1 Myxococcota bacterium | reverse complement strand
CGTGTTGCGCGGCCCTTGGGGCCTGATGGGCACCAAAGAGGGCTGTGGCGAAGGCGAATGCGGCGCTTGCACCGTGCTGCTCGACGGCAGGCCGGTCAACAGCTGCCTGGTGCCCGCCGTCCACGCCGATGGCGCCGAAATTCGCACGATTGAAGGCCTTTCGCACAACGGCGGCCTGCACGCCGTGCAAAAGGCATTCTTGCAGCACGGCGGGGCCCAGTGCGGCATCTGCACGCCCGGCATGGCGATGACGGCGGCTTGGCTGGTCGACAAAAACGCCGGGCAGGCGGTGCCGGAGAGCGAGATTCGCCAGCATCTGGCCGGAAACCTGTGCCGCTGCACTGGCTACGGCCAGATCGTTCAGGCGGTGGTCGACGCTTTGAGCCAAGCGCCTGCGGGCTCTGTTTCCGGCGCTGCGGAGGCCAAATGAACCGCCCAAGCCACGCAGACGAGTATCCATCGGCGCTGCCAGACCCGCAGTTGCTGCGCGATATCGAAGTTTTGCGCCCGACGGATCTGCAGTCCGCCCTGCAGATGCTAGATGCCGCCCAGCGCCAAGGTCAGCCGCTGCGGCCCATGGCGGGGGCGACGGATTTGCTGGTCGAAGCGCATTTTGGCAAGCCATTGCCGGCGCAAGTGCTGGACCTTTGGCCGCTGCGCAAGACGCTGGGCGGGCTCACCTGGGGCGACGACGGCCTGCGCATCGGCGCCCTGGCGACTTACGCCGTGGCCCTGGAAGATCCGCGTTTTACCCTTGAGCTCCCTGCCTTAGCCAAGGCGTCGAGCTTGGTGGGCGCGACTCAGATCCAGGCGCGCGGCACTTTTGCCGGCAATGTGGAGAACGCATCGCCCGCCGCCGACGCCGCGCCCATGCTGATGGCCCTGGACGCCCAGGTCGAGCTCACGTCTCTGCGCGGGGTGCGCAACGTGGCGCTGCAGAACTACTTTTTGGGGTATCGGCGGACGGCGCGCGAGGCCGACGAGATCATCACCGCCCTGACCATCCCCACAGAGAGCTTGGGCCACCGCGGCCAGTGGCTCCGCAAGGTGGGCACGCGCGCCTACCAGGCCATCACCAAAGTCGGCTTGGCCGGGGTGTTCACCTGGGATCAAGGGGTGTTGCAGGATGTGCGCCTGGTCGCAGTATCCATGGCAGCCACGCCGCTGCGCTGTGCCGCGCTTGAGGGCCATCTGCGCCACAAGACCCTGGCGGAGATCGAGTCGACCGCCCTGCGCGCCGCTCAAGCCCGCGATCTCAAGCCGATCGATGACGTTCGCTCCACTGCCGAGTACCGCGCGGAGGTGTTTGCCCGCTTGGTGGAGCAGGCCCTGCGCGAGACCGCGGCATGACCGGGGGCGAACCGGCGATTCCTCAGCCTCTGCCCATGGATGCGGAAGGTCTGCGGCTGTTGCTGCGCCTTGGCGATTGGCTGCCCGCCGGCTCGCCGCCCGCCGTGTTGGTGACGGTGCTGGCCACCCAAGGCTCGGCGCCGCGGGCCCCCGGAGCGCGCATGCTGTGCCGCGACGGGCGCTTGATCGCCGGGACGATTGGCGGCGGGCACTTGGAGCAAATGGCTCTTCGCGACGCCGCTTGGGGCGCGAGCCAGGGCGGGGCCGATGCCGACGATCCCCAAACGACCGCGGCAGAAATTCGCGAGGAAGCCGATGACCGCGGCCGCGTGCAGCGGCTGTGTCGCTATCCGCTGGGCCCCAAGCTCGCCCAGTGCTGCGGCGGGGTGGTCTGGCTGCATTTCCGCGAGCTCGACGCCGCTGCTGCCCGCGAGCTGAGCAGCGCTGTCCGCAGCGCCCAGGCCGATGGCAGTGCGCTGGCCACCCGCTTTGGCGACGTGCAGTTGATCGAGCGGCCCCAAGCGCTTCCGGCGGTGGTGGTATTTGGCGCAGGCCACGTCGCTGCGGCGCTGGCGCGGGTGCTCCAGCCTCTGCCCTGGCGGCTGATCGCCGTCGATAGCCGGGCGGAGTGGGCCGATCCGTCGCGTTTTGCCCCCTCTGCGGAGGTGATCTGCGCAGAACCCCTGCGGTTGATCGCTGCCTGGGGCTGGCTTGGCGCCGCAGCCCAGCAGTCGCAAGCGGCCCAGCGCCTGGTTGAAGAGCTGCGGCAGCTCAGCGCCCGCGGGCTCCCAGAGGCCCCCGACCCGGCCACGACCTCCACGCTGGTGATGACCCACGATCACGCGCTGGATCGCGACCTTGTGGAGGCTTTGCTGCGTCTGGGCGAGCGCCGGGCGGGTTCCCAAGCAGAGCTGGCCTATGTCGGCCTCATCGGCAGCCGCAGCAAGATCGCCGCGACGCGCTCGCGCCTACTGCAACGCGGCACCAGGGAAGAGCAAATCGCAAGGCTGGTGGCGCCGATCGGCCTGCAGGTGGACGGCGCGCTGCTGGGCGGCAACCTGCCGGGGGAAATCGCGATCTCTGTGGCCGCTCAGTTGCTGAGCCTGCGGCGGCCGCGCCCCGCTGCGCCCGATAGGTCTGGCGACTCATGAACCCGGGCGAGAGCGAGCCGCTGACCGCGGGCTGGGTGCTGCTGCTGGGCGGTGGCCAAGGGCGGCGGGCGGGCGGCCCCAAGGCCCTCAAGCTGCTGGACGGACGCCCGTGGTGGCGGTGGCAGGCGGAGCGCGTCGCCGGCGATGGTCTGCGGCCCCTGGCGGTGTTGCACCCCGACGCTTGGCAGAGCCCAGAGCCGCCGCAGCCCGGCGAGGCCGCGATCTCAGACCCCAGCGAACCGGCCTTTCTCTCTCTGAAACGCGGGATTGTCCGTGTTCCGTTTGGCGTGCCGCTGTGGGTGCTGCCCATCGACTGCCCGTGGCCCGGCAAGACCGTGCTGACGCAATTGCAGGCGCCGCTGGCGTCGGGGGCTTGGCTGGCCGTGGTGCCGCAAGCTGTGGACCCAGACGGGCGGCTGCGCGGCGGTCATCCCCTGGGGCTTTCGCCCCTGGCCGTGGAACAGCTCCGGGCGATCCCTTGGGAAATTGCCGTTGAGACGCGCCTAGACCACTGGCTGCGCGCGCACTCCGACCAAACGCTGCGGCTCACCGTGCAAGATCCTGCGGTGCTGGCCAACCACAACTTGAACGGCATAGACCGGTAAATTCCGCTATTTCGCGGGTATCGCCGCCGGCTGGGGCCGTGCTTGCTCCGCAGCCGCGGGCCGGACTTGGCCGCCAGCGATGGCCTTGAGGTAGCCGGCGTGGCCCTTCCAACCCGCCGCGCGGGCGCGCTTGAGTTCCTGCTCGGCGACATCCACAAGCTCCTGCAGCGGCACCGCGCCGACAATGCGCCGCCCGTTCAGAAACATCGACGGCGTGCCATCGACGCCCGCGCTCTGACCGCTCCGCAGGTCCGCATCAATGCGCGCCGCGAGCGCCGGATCTTGGCGATCCCGGTCCCAGCGAGCCAGGTCCAGCCCCAGCTTTTGGGCGACTTCGCGCAGCGCCCCTTCCTCCAGCGCGCCGCTGCGGTCAAACAGCGCGTCGTGAAACTCCCAGAACTTGTTCTGCTTTCCCGCCGCCATCATCGCCTTGTGCGCGGCCGGGGCCATTTTGTGAAACGGCAGGGGGTTGTGCTTGAGGACCACGCGCATCTTGCCCGAATAGCGCGCGCTCAGCTCGCCCAGGGTCTTGGCAAAGCGGCTGCAGAACGGGCACTGCACGTCCGTCCACACCACCGCGGTCAGCTCGACTTCCGGACCGTCGCCGCGAATGGCATCGACACTGGGGTCCACCGGCACCTGCCAGACGGTGGGGATTGCCGACGGCGGCTTCTCCGCCTCCACTTCCTCTTCCGGTGGCGGCGCGAGGGCGGCAAAAGGCTGGCGGTCCGCGAGCCATTGGGCCAGCTTGCCGCCTCTCCCGGGCTGGCGCCGCTCCCAGTGCTGCACCGCGGTCTCCCCGGGTTTGGCCGGGTCCTGCAGGGCGGCATCCACAGCAGCCTGAAACTTTTCAAGCGGTTGTGCGCCGCCCAGCTGCACACCGTTGATAAAGGTCGTCGGCGTCCCGCGCACCCCCAGCGCCTGCATGGCCTGGACATCCGCTTGCACGTGGGCCGTCAGCCGCGGGTCGGCGAGGTCGCGGCCCGCCACCACGGCGTCGAGCCCAGCGGCCCCGGCAGCCTCGGCAAAGGCGTCATCCCCCAGGCTGCGCTGGCGGGCAAACAGCTGGTCGTGCATCGGCCAAAACCGCCCCTGGCGATGGGCCGCCTGGGCCCACAGCGCCGCAGGTGCGGCATGAGCATGAAAATCAAGAGGGAAATGCACAAACAGCAACCGAACCTTGCCCGGATTGGCCTTCTCCAGCGCCGCGAGCGTCTGGTTCAAGCGGCTGCAAAACGGGCACTGAAACTCGCTGACGACAGCCAGCACCACCGGAGCGGCCAAAGAGCCGCGGCTGGGGATTTCTGGGGCGATCACCGGCGGAGCCGCCAAGACCCGGCTCGGCAGCAGGGACGTGCTCGCCAGGGCCATCAGCAGCGCCAGCGGGCCCAACAACAGCATTCTCTGGCAGACATAATTCAATCGCAGCATATAGTTACTCATTGACCTTGGCTCCATCGGCGTGTCCAGAGGGGCAACGCTAACACGGATTGCGGGCCGCAGCACCCGTCGGCCAAGCGCCAACGGAATTTGCGCCCGCCACGCCAATTGCCGCACCATGGCGGTCAAAGGAAGGAGCCCTGGATGGTCTTGATGGACAGCCCACCGCAGCTGCTGGTCGACTCTTCGGCC
>JBIKTV010000453.1:0-4743 GCA_044347905.1 Myxococcota bacterium | reverse complement strand
CCGGCCGCGGGCCAGAGCCACGTCGCCCTGATTTGCCAGCACCGCGGCGACAAACGGGTGGGTCGGCCCCAGGGTCTTCTGGTCAATCGCCAGGGCTCTGGCAAACAGCTGTTCCGCCCGGGCCAGCTCGCCCACATGCACCAGCTCTAGCCCCAGGTTGTTGGCGACTTGGCCGACCCACATGTGCTCCGGACCCAGGGCAATCTCCATGATCTCTAGCGCTTCTGTAAAGCCGGCCACGGCCCGCGGATACTCGCCCAGCGCGGCCCACGTCGTCGCTTTGGCCTGCATCAGGCTGGCCGTGTAGGCGTGCTGCTTGCCCTGGGTCGCCTGGGCCATGGCGATCGCCCGATCGTGCAACGGCAGGGCCTGGTGGGCGCGACCCAGCAAGCGCTGCAGCTCGGCCTGGGCGCTCAAGCAGACGGCAAGCGCCGCGGTCGACGGGCCGTAGAGCTTCTGGTACAGCCCCGCGAGCCGCTCCTGGGCCGCCAGCGCCTCGGCAAATTTCGCGCGCATCCGAAGCACATCCGCAAGCCGATACAGCACTTGGGCGTAGTAGCCGCTCTCCTGCGCGCCGGCCTTCTCGTACAGGGCGAGCGCCCGCCGCTGCAGCTCTTCGCCGCCAGCCACATCGCCCAGCATCCGCACAGCGTCGCCCAAAAGACTTAGAGGCTCAGCGAGTTGCGGCACGTCTTTGCCCAGGGTCGCCTCAATGAGCGCAATCGCCTGCTGCGCCGCGGCCTGGGCGTCGGCATAACGCGTTTGCTGGATCAGCTGGGCAGCCTGCTGAATCTGGCCCGCCGCCTGGGCAATTCGCGGATCGACGTGCTGGGGCGGCGCTGGAGTCGGCTCGGCGGCGCTGGCTTGCCCGGCGGTGATCAGGGCCAGCAGGGCGATCCCCAACGTCAAGGCCCAGCGCAACGGCAGCTTTTTGGAGCGCGACATGGCGAACCCTGGCCAAATCCTTGGCGTCTGGGCCTGCACGTTAGCGCCTTTGCACAGTGGGGCCAAGCGGCAGTTGCGCCGGGGCCTGGGCTGGCAGACACTCTGGCCATCGACCGCGGCGACACGGCAGCACGGGCGGATCAGCGTGAGCCAAAGCCCCAAGAACAAGCTGAGTTCCAATGCGCCCCTGCTGGTGGCCGCGCTGGCGACGTTGGCGTGTTTGGCGCTCTTGGCCCTGCAGTTGGGCGGGGTGCTGAGCTTGGCCGTGGTCGATTCGCTGGAGCTCGACACGATCGACGCGCGGTTCCTGCTGCGCGGGCCTCAGAAGCCGGCGAACGGCGACATCGTCATTGTGGGTTTTGACGACCAGCTGCGCCGCGAAGCCCCAGAAGTGCTGCAACAACGCGCGGGCTGGGCGCGATTTCTGGACGCGCTGCACACCTACCGGCCGCGGGCGGTGGCGCTGGACGCCTTTTTCTCAGAGCCGGAAGAAGTGCTGCCCGCGGCGACCGTGACGCAAGTGCAAGTGGCGGCCCAAGCCCTTGAGCTGGCGCCAGAAGCGACTTCGACGGCCGGTGCGGCGGCCCTGGCGGCTCTGCGCGCGGTGCAGGACGCGACCCGCGGCGATGAGAAGCTGGCGGCAAGTCTGCAGAAAGCTGGCAATATCTTGATGAGCGTGCTGTTTTTTGTCGATCACGGTGAGACGGACCCGGCGCCGCTGGCCACGCCAGAACCGCCCGGTCTGCGCGGAGCGCGGGTGACGGACGCCGCGGTGCTGGAGCGGCCCGCCGGGCAACGGCCGCTGCGCAGTGAACGCGAGGTCTACGGATCGCTCGGCTCCCTGGCCCGCCACAGCGCGGGGAGCGGCGCGGTCAACGTAATTCGCGATGTCGGTGGGGTGGTGCGGCGGGTGCCGCTGGTGATCGATCACGCCGGGCGCTACTACCTGCCTTTGGGTCTGACGCTGGCGGCGCGCTCAAAAGCCCTGGGTTTATCCCAGCCTGCGGCGGCGAGCTACGCGACCGGTGACCGCGAATTGAGCCTGGGATCGCAGATCTTGCCGGTCGACAGCAGCGCTGTGGCGCGCCTGGGCTGGCTTGGGCCCCCCGGCACCTTTCCGCACGTCTCTGCCGCCGATGTGCTCTCTGGCCGCGCCCCCAAAGCGCTGCTGGAGGATCGGCTGGTCATTGTCGGCTACACCGACGCGGCGCGCGACCGGGTAGCCACGCCGTTTGCCGCCGTTCAGCCCGGCGTGGAGCTTCACGCGACCCTGGCGCACAACGCCATTCACGGCGGGCTGTTGCAGGCGTCGCCGGCTTGGCTGGGTCTTGGGGTGGTGGCGCTGATGGGCGCGGCGATGACGCTCCTGCAGCTCCGGCGCATCCGCCAGCGGCGCACGTGGCTTGCGGCCCTGGGCGGCTTGGGGCTGGGCCTCGCTTGGCTGGTCGCCGGGCAAATGCTCTTTGAGCGCGGGGTGATTGTGCCCTTGGCCGCGCCGCTGGGGTCGCTGCTGGTCATCGCCGTGCTGGTCATCTCAACCGCGCTGGTCAGCGAAGGTCGCGAAAAGGCCCAATTGCGCCGGGCTTTTGCCCACTATGTCTCTGGCGAGCTGGTGGACCGCATCCTCGCCGATCCGCAGCGGGTGCGCTTGGGCGGAGAGCGCCGCGAGCTGAGCGTGCTCTTTAGCGATATCCGCGGCTTCTCCAACTTTTCAGAGCAGATGGAGCCTGAGGCCCTGTCGGGCTTTCTGAACGAGTACCTGACGCCGATGACGCGGATCGTGCTTGAGAAGGGCGGCATGCTCGACAAATACATCGGCGATGCGGTGATGGCCGTGTTTGGCGCGCCGCTGGAGATGGCCGACCACACAGCGGCGATGTGTCAAGTCGCGCTGGAAATGCAGACTGTGCTTGGGCAATTGCGCGTGGGCTGGCAAGCTCGCGGTCTGCCGCCCATTGAGATCGGCGTGGGTCTGAACGCCGGGCCGATGTCTGTGGGCAACATGGGATCGGAGATGCGCTTTGATTACACTGTGATGGGCGATGCGGTCAATCTGGCCTCGCGGCTAGAGGGGCTGACCAAAGAGTACCGCTGCGCCATTCTGTGCGGTCCGCGGGTGCCGGAGCTCGCCGGCCCGGGCTTTGTGTTCCGCGAGGTCGATTTTGTGCGGGTCAAAGGCCGCGGCGGGGCGCTTCGGGTCTATGAGCTGTTGGGCACCCGCGACAATTGCCGCATGGCGCCTGAAGATTTGCGGCTGTACGCCCAAGCATTGAGCGAGTTTCGCCTGCGCAACTGGGGCAGCGCTGAACTCCTTTTGGCGGAGCTGCTGGCGCGCCACCCGCAGGACGGGCCGGCCCAAGTGCTCGCCGCGCGAACCCGGGCGATGGCCGCCGAGCCGCCAGAGGCGGACTGGGATGGGGTCTATGATCAACGCAATAAGTGAATCGCACCGTAGAAATATGGGGTTGCGTTTGCTGGCTTTGGCCTGGGCGCTGAGCGCCTTCTGCGCCTGTGGCAAGCCCGAGCCCGAGGTCGCCGCTCAAGGGCCGGCCGGCAAAGTTGAAGCGGTGGAGGGCCGAGTCACCGCCGTGCGCGCCGCCGCTGGGGCCCAGCCTCGCGAAATCGCTGTAGCGGCTGAGGTTTTTGCCGATGACACGGTGGCGACTGCCGCGAACGCCGCCGTTTCGATCCGGCTCTTTCACAACCTCGCGCTCTGGCGTCTAGAAGCGGGGCAGGTCAAGCGCGTGGACCAGACCGCCGCTTGGCGCGCCAGCAAGCAGGCCTTGCCGCAAGGGCTGGCTCAGCAAGCAGAAAGCGTCGCTACGGCCTCCGCAGGACGCCACAGCGAGCGCCAGGCCGCCGCCACCGCAGAGACCGCCGTGCGCGCCCCCACACAGGTCGCCGCTGACCAGCCCAAAGCGGCCCCCGCGCCTGCCCCAGCCGACACGCCGGCCGTCAGTGGGGCCGTGCCGCAGCGCGAGCAGGCGTTGGCGGTCAAGGCCGCGCCCCGGACGACCGCCGATCCCAAGCGCGCTGGGCCTGCGGGTCGGGCTGAACCGGCGAGCCGGCGCACCGCCCTGGGCGGCGATGACGACGACCTGGCACAGGTCAAGAGTGCAGAAATCAAAGATGAATTTGCCAAGGTCGAGGAGCGCCAAGCCGCCAAGAAAGAGCTCGCGGAACTCGACACCCCTGCGCCGCCCAAAGGCAATGGCGCGGCGCCGCCCAGCCCCGCGCCGGCCGCTATCGCCGTGCAATTGGAGTCGCAAGAGGTCACCGCCGCCGAGCCCCAGGTCAAGGCCGCGGTGGTCGCCGCGCTCAAGGCCCAGCGGGCGGCCCTGGAGCAGTGCCAGCGGAATGCCTTGAAGGCCAATGGGAGTTTGCAGTCGCCGCTCAAGGTCGAGCTGACCATTGGCGCCGATGGCCGCGTGACTGCCGTGGCAGTGGTGCCGGCGATTCAGCCGCTGGCGGCCTGTGTTCAGGGGCGGCTCCAAGCCTTAAGCGGCCTGCCGCTGCAGTCGGCCAAAGTATCGATTGTGTTGGTGTTTGTCCGGCTCTAGCCGAATCCTGCGGGCCTGGCTCTGCCCCGCGCCAAAATCGCCGCATCTCCCGGCCTCGGCGCGCATCAGACCAGAGGACCAGAACAACTGGTTCCCGCCTACGACCCATCAGGAGAGCAAGCATGTTGAACTACCGTCGTTTTCGCTTTGGCCACGCTGCCATTATGACCACGATCCTGGCCCTGTCCGCCTGCAGTGAAGAAGCCACTGAGACCACGAGCCCCTCCAAGGACGCCGC
>JBIKTV010000452.1:0-4747 GCA_044347905.1 Myxococcota bacterium | reverse complement strand
GGGCGCGGATGGTCACTTCGCAGTAGAACGCGGGATTGTAGATGCGCAGTCTTCGCACGGCCGACCTCAGCCGGGGCGGATTTTGCCCCTTGCTGAGTTATCGGCAGCTGCCGACTTTTCCCGCGGCGCCGGGCGAAAATAGTTTTGGGTGGCGGGCCAAGCGGGCCCGGCGGCGGCCGGAGGAATGCCGGAGTGATGAGCAAATACTAAGCAATATCAATGATCAGACAATCGCCATGCTACTGCCGGCCGCAGCCCGGGCAGGGCGAGGAGTTCGCGGGATTCGCCGGATCGCCTTGATCACGGCTGATCGCAGCCCGAGACTGCCCCCGCAAGCAAGCGCCACCCGCTCGTCCAGCGGCAAGCGGCTGCTCAACCGCCGCCAATGCGACGGCCAACAGGTGGCGAAACGAGAAAGGCTGAAAAATCAATGATCAGACAAGTGCCTGGCACCTGAGGCTGCCTGCAGCTGCGCCGTCCGGTGGAGGCGATGCGGTCGCTTCGGTCGTCGAGAATGCATGTTGAAACTGCGGCGTTTGGTGTACACTCTGCGCCCTTAGTTTCTTGATCCTTGCGGAGGTTCCCGATGCGCTCCCTGACCCGGTGTCCCAACCCCTTGCTGGCCGGGGTAGCTCGCGCTGGCCTTTCTCGTTTGGCTGCGGGCGTGCTCGCCACGGCCTTGGCTGTGACCGGTTGTGAGAGCGGCGACCCCGCGGCCGAGGTCGGCACGAGCAGCGACGACCTCACGAGCAACACCGCCTTGGCCCGCGATATGACGTTTGCCGGTGTGGTTTACGTCGATGTCGGCACCAGCGACGCGGCCATCCTGCAGGCGGTCAAGAAGCAGACCCAATCGGCATTTGGCGCATTCCGCGAGAACAACATCGCCGTCAACTCGCGCGAGCTCGGCGAAGTGGACGCCAAAGCGTTTGTCAAAACGCCGATGGATGCGATCGCGCCCGCCACAGGGGCCGTGGCCAAGAAGGTCATTCGGGTCACCTATACGTACAAAGACACGGCGGTGGTGCCCAAGTCGATGTCGACGCGATCGTCGATGTCCCTGGGCCTGTTGCACGGCAACTACAGCGCGCAAGTTAGCAAAGTGCTTGCTGATTGTACGAGCAATGACTCGCACGCCCAGGAGTTCTCGAGCTCTGTGTGGTACGTGTTCAATCCGTCGCTCAGCAGCTGCAAGAAGGCTATGGCGGCCGAGCAGAAGCTCATCGACACCGATCGCGCAAAGCTGACCAGCCCGGCTAGCCAAGTGGTGCTCTCCGAGGCCAACCGCCTGTACGTGCCGATGACCGCCAAGCTGGTCGGCAACAAGACCAACAAGGGCACGTCGTATCCGGAATACGATCGCCTGTGGACCGGCGGTGTGCAAAAGGGCCGGCTCACGATCGCCTCGGTCAACGGCATGCTGGCCGATTGGCACGCGGGTAGCTCGAACGAGCTCATTGACGACGAGGGTTGGAGAGAGTGGCTGATGCAACTGCGCGAGGTGTTTAAGGCCCGCGCCGGCTGGAAGCTCGCGAGCGCCGAAGGGCTGACCACACCGCTGAGCTTTTCCGTTGGCGGCAAGAGCTACACCGCGGCCAGCATGCTCGACGTGATCAAGTGGGAGCTGGACGGCACCGGTTGGCCCGCTGGCCTGCCGACTGCGGATCAGCGCGCCCTGCGAGTCGCCGTGGGCAAGCAGTTCTATCAGCGGTGGCTGCGCTTTGAGTTGCCGCTCAAGGTCAAGATCGGCACGGCCGCGGCGGTGCCGGTGATCCTGACCTACGACAACTACTTTGGCGCGGGCAGCTCGTCGCAGCCCCACAAGCGCGGCATCAAGCAGGCGGACGTGTTCCTGTACAACGGCCACAGCTACATCGGCTACGGTCCGCTCGATCCCAGCAATTTCAGCAGCAGTGACATGCCCGCGAGCTACCAGATCTTCTTTATTGACAGCTGCGTGTCCTATAACTACTACGAAAAGGACTACTTCAAGCTCAAGACGGGCGCGTCAGCCAACCTCGACATCATCACCAACGGCCTGGAGACATGGACCACCGGCTCCGGTGCCGCGCTGGGCCGCTTTATCGCCGGATTGACGAATGGCAGCCAGCTCTCCTGGTCGGCCCTGCTCAAGACTGCGGAAGTTCCCTATGCTTACAGCTGGGGCGGCGACGCGCTGCGGGTGGTCGATGGCGAACTCGACAACCTGTACAAGCCCACGACCAAGAAAATTACGGTTAGCAACTAAGCCTTTGCGGTGCCTCTGAGTCGTCCGAGTCTGCGGCTGCTTGGGTCGCGGCACCCGGCCCGATCGGCGTCGGCGCTCTGGCAGTTGGAGCCGCTTGCCCAGGAGATTTGAGGGATGATGAACAGAATTCGCAAGATGGCGGGCGCGCTCCTGGTCAGTGCGCTGGCGGCGTTGGCGCTGACCACCCCCGCACAGGCCGCGGTGCCGGCGACCTTGGGGCTGCAAGGGGTGTTCTTGTCGTCCGGCGGTGGACCGGCCGCGGATGGCAATTACAGCGTGGAGATCGCCATCTACGGCTCGGAGACCGGTGGCAGCGCCGTTTGGCTTGAGAATGGCGTGACCCTGGGCGCCAAAAATGGCCAGTTCAGCTATCTGATGGGCTCCAAGACCCCCTTGTCGGCCGCGGCGCTGAGTCTGGGCCAGGCTTGGGTGGGGATTCGGGTGGGCTCTGACCCGGAGCTGCCGCGCAAACCCCTGTCTTCTGTGGCTTTTGCTCTTCGCGCGGCCACTGCGGAGGCGCTGGACTGTTCGGGCTGCATCAAGGCCAGCCAGATCGACGACGCCGCGATGCAGGCCTACGCAAAGGCCTCTGATTTGTCGGACTACGTCAAGGCGACCAGCCTGGCCATCGTTGCGGGCACTGGGGCCTACGCCGATCTCAGCGGCAAGCCCACGCTGGCCAAGGTCGGGGCTTCGTGTGGCACCAACCTCCTGCTCAAGGGCATCAAGGAAGACGGCAGCTACGAGTGCGTGAGCGCGGGCATCAGCGGCGACCTGCTCAATGAAGTGTCCAACGACTTGATCTGGAATCAGTTTGTCGATAGCAAGTCCGGCAACAAAGACGTGCAAATCAAGGACGGCTTTGCTGCAGGGGTCACGGACACCTTGACGTTCCCCGATGTCGGCCTAGCGCAGAAGGTGTGGGTTGATTTTAGCGCTGGCAATTCTGACGTCTCTAAGCTGGTGGTCGAGCTCTACGCCCCCGGCATGAGCACGCCGTACGTGCTGTACAACGGCGCCAAGACCGGCACGCAGCTGAGCGGCGCCTATAACGACACCGACAAGCTGGTCAGCGGCGACCTCGACAAAGACTGGCTGGGCAAGAACATCAAGGGCGCTTGGTCGGTGACTGTGCGAGACAAGCTGGCCATCAGCGTCCCGCCCGGCACCCCGGCGTTTGTCTATGACGGCAGTTTTAACTGGACGCTCCGCGTTCAGACGCTGTCGAGCAAAAAAGTGCAGATCAAGGGCAACCTGATGGTCGACCAGGCCCTGACCGCGAGCGCCGACGTCGATGTGGCCGGGGCCTTGCGGGTCGGCGGTCAGGCGGTGCTGTCCAACTTCAAATTTACGGTGATCAATAACGATTTTCGCAACAACAGCGGCACGGTCGTCGCGGATACGTGGGCCGATATCCCGGCTCGCAAGCTGGAGTACGTCAAGACCCGCGAGGCCTCGGTCCTGCGCATCCAATACCAGGACACGCTGGGCACCTTGGGTTCCAACTACGGGCAGTGCAACTGGCGTATTCTGGTGGACGGCAATCAGTATGCGGTGTTTTCTGATGCGGACATCACCTATGGCGGCGGCTGGCGCATGGCCAATGCCACCCACACAGCCCTTGCCCCGGGGCTGAAGGCGGGACCGCACACCATTACGGTGCAGACGTATCGCTCCGGCGGTGCGTCCGAGTGCCTGATGGGCTGGAATACCGCGGGCAACTTCTTGTCGAGCGAAGAGGTTGGACCGTGAGGTCACCGGCCTGATTGGCGCCCTGGGTGCCGCAGGGGATAGCGCTTGGGCATGGGCGAGTCCTTGGCAATTGGGCTGCGTCCACCTGGCCAGCGGCGCCACCATATGCGAGGACGGCAATAGCTGTACGATAGACGCGTGCAGCGCCGGGGCGTGTAGCCACAAGTCTTCCGCCGCAAAAACCGCTTGCGACGACGGCGATTTGTGCACGGTCGGCGACAGCTGCGACGGCAAAGGCGCCTGCAAAGCCGCCGCGGCGACCTGCGGCCTGAGCGTGACCAGCGGCCTTGTCGCCCGGTACAGCGCGGTCAGGACGCGACGACGAGCACGGCGCACCTGCAGGCGGCCCAGGTGCAGCAGGTCAAGCAGGGGCCGATTGCGGCTGGGGCGGGCAAACTGAGCCTGGGCAATTCGCTAATCGCCGGCCA
This sequence comes from Myxococcota bacterium, assembly GCA_044347905.1. Classification (GTDB taxonomy): domain Bacteria; phylum Myxococcota_A; class UBA9042; order UBA9042; family UBA9042; genus SXRM01. The sequence goes on along the minus strand of JBIKTV010000452.1, from coordinate 319 downwards.
GTCGACGGGTGGGTATCTGGCGGAGTTGCGGGCGTATGCGCAGGGCCTGGGGCTGGGACGGGCGTTGCCGCAGCCGCTGCCGTTGCCGGTCCTGCTCGCTTCAGCGGAGACGGGTGTGGGCGCCTCGCCTGCGGCGACCGGGCTGGGGCTTTTTGCGCGCGGCCGGATGCGCCCCAAAGGGCGCCCCTGCGCTGGCAAAAAGGGGCGTCGGACGCCCCCCTGGCGGGCCACCATCCCTGGCGCGTTGGCTGCAGACAGGTGCCAGGGTATTGTCTACACCTCATGATAGCTACGGAATTCGCCCACCGCCACCGCCAGC